>JBIIXY010000039.1:0-18625 GCA_044347105.1 Prochlorococcaceae cyanobacterium | reverse complement strand
TCTATACCAAAGGTACGGAGAAAAAAAGCAGCGAAAAAAGCTGCCGAATGACTGAGGCTTTGAGTAGGGACCAAGCGAGGAAGCCAAGCAAGCACAGGCACCAGTGAGAGAATATATAGAGATTCACGAAAACGTGGCAATAATGGAAAACCTCCAAGAAATAAGATCAAAAGAAT
The DNA here is from genome assembly GCA_044347105.1 of Prochlorococcaceae cyanobacterium. Classification (GTDB taxonomy): domain Bacteria; phylum Cyanobacteriota; class Cyanobacteriia; order PCC-6307; family Cyanobiaceae; genus NIES-981. Next base: position 18,449 of record JBIIXY010000039.1, on the reverse strand, counting down.
GGCACTAATTAATGGAAAAAGTGGAATGTATGGGTCAGCATAGCTTTGCACGGCCAATCCTCGAGCAACAAAAGCAACCCAAACAAAACTTACAAAAAAGATTCGACTTACTCCGTGCTTATAGGCTAAGGATGGAATTAAATCCTCAACGGGCAACCAAGCCACAGCCCACAATACAGCAACAAAAACAAGAAAATCTAATGGCGCAGACGTAGAAAATAATAGTGAAGAATGAAAAATTACAGCAGCACCCAAGAGCGCTAACCATGAGACAATGGTATCTCTTTTAAGTCGCCTCAAAAACAGAATTAACTGACCACGAACATTTATGAATTTAATTCCAGTGTATTTGTTCATACAGGCTAACCAGCAATCATCTAATCGAACTCAGGAATCAGAAAGAGCCATTTATCAAGTTGCGCACTGCAAAAGGACGCAGCCAAAACAGACAGTAGCCAAGGAGCAATGAGACAAACACGTTCTTTATTGTCTTCCAGATCAGAGCTGTCGATTGCCGGACTTTTTGGCTTTGTTCCAACATACGAGCATCGGAATCGCGCTTTTCTAGCCGTTTCAGGAGTTCAGCACGTTGCATCTGAGGAGAAAGCTCTGCAACTGACTGCTGCTCGGGAGGTGGAACAATTAAGTTAATTACTTGTGGAAGTATTGAGGGATCTACACCTTCAGCAAGCGCTGCACGCAACTGAGTGGTCTGCTGTGTGAGGGTTAAAACTTGATTGAGACTAGCAGCTTCTAAAGATCGCAGCGAGAGAGCTGAAACGCTTAGCTGCAGAACTGCCACAAGCACAAAGAGTAGCGAAGGACCGAAGACGAAAACTATTCGCCAGACTGAGGAAACTGCGCGCTCAATAGATCGCAGAAATCTTGAAATCTTACGCGTCGCGAAGAAGCCCGAATCAGGCAATACAAAAATGTTTAAATTAGGATCAGCAGCCAACCTTGCCGATTCATAGCCTCTGAAGAGCAAGGCAATGACGATAAAGACTCTGCCAGTGATTGCCACACTGCCAGCATTCACGAATGTATCCAGTACCTGTTGCTGCCATGCTATTTCAGAAGCAAGAATTGGAAATACTGCCGAAAGAACGACCAGAAGATAGGCGAGGACCAAACAGCGTCCAACAATGATCAGGTTCACAATGAAAAAAAGAAGAGTAGTGGATGTTTATTTTTTGTGGTGGAAGATGATTCAAAAAGAACGAGATTATTGGATAAGGAGCTATTGTTTCATCTCAAACGGATCGTTAGGTGACTACCTAGTAAGCCAATAAAAATCATTGTCTTTGAAAACAAACTTTTTGAGGGGATTTCAATCCAACGTTGGTGGACTATGGAATCGATTGGGCCCGAAACCAGAATGAGAGCATCTCACCGAGTGTAAACTATTGACTCGGGTCAGGGCAGACGGGATTTGGACTCAAGGGCAGAGGGCAAATTGGTTGATCCTGGTTGATAGGAGCGGCGGACCGACATCGAAGAGCGAAGCAGCTTGACCAAGGCTGATTCGGCCACACGGTACTGGCTGTCGCGGCTGGTGCCAAGATCTTCAAGCTGTAGACGCCTGGCCTCCTGCTCGCTCCACTTGGCCTGGACATCCGGCACGATGCCATGTTTGTGAATATCCCGGCCACTTGGCGTGAGGTACTTGGCAATGGTCACGGTCATGCCCGAGCCATCGGAAAGGCCTCGCACCGACTGCACCAAGCCTTTGCCAAAGGTCTTCTGGCCAACCAGAACGGCGCGGTTGTTGTCCTGGAGGGCACCGGAGAGGATTTCACTGGCGCTGGCAGACCCCTCGTTCACCAGCACCACGATTGGGCGGGCGGTGAGCGCCCGACCGGTTGCCCGTTTCACATCGGTGATGCCACTGCGTGTTTTGGTGGAGACGATCGTGCCCTCATTGAGCAGCTGCCGGGCTATCTCCACGCTCGCCATCAACAGTCCGCCTGGATTGCTGCGCAGATCGAGGACATAGCCGTCCACGCCAGCGGCCTCCATGTCGCGCAGGGCCATGCGCATGTCCTTGGTGGCATTGGCGTTGAACTGTTTCAGGCGGATGTACCCCACCCGTGCACCATCGGGCGCTGTGTTGATCTGGGTGTCCACCGCGTGCAATTCGATCCGCTCGCGGGTGAGCGCCAGATCGAGCACCTGGCTGCGCCGGCGAATCGTGAGATTCACCCGGGTGCCTTCCTGGCCGCGGATCAGGCGCACCGCGTCCTCGGTGGACATGCCTTTGGTGCTCTTGCCATCGATGGCAGTGATCACATCCTTGGGCAGGACGCCGGCTTTGGATGCCGGCGAACCCTCAATTGGTGCCACCACCACCAGTTCCTTGGTGTCCTTGTCCAGACTCAGCTGGATGCCGACACCCGAGAGCTCACCGGAGGTGTCGATCTGCATCTCCTTGAACTCCCGGGGGTCAAGGAAACGGGTGTAAGGGTCATCCAGGCTGGCGAGCATGCCGCGGATCGCCTCGTAGGCATCCTTGGAGGTGGGGTAGCTCTTGGCCAGCACGTCCCGACGCAGACCGCGCCAGCGCTCCGGGGTGTATTTGCCGTTGACATCCAGATAGTCGCGGAACACGATCTGCCAGGTCTGGTCGATCACCTCCTTCGGACTGTCCATGATCCGGCCGGCGCCAGGCTGGGAGGTCACAGCCTCACGGGCCATCACAGCGGTGGCAGCACAGGCACCGGCGCTCAACAACACGATCAGGCCGGTCCGCAGCCTGCGACGGGTGCTGGCGGGTTGTCCGGGGTGATCACTGCCCATGGCAGGGGGGCTTGCAGGGCCGGGATACTGATTTCAAGTTAGCGCCGAACCGGTGGGGACGGATCAGGGATCCAGCCAGCGACCGTCCTCCTTGATCAGGGCGATCAGGGCTTCCACTCCCTCGGCCTCCGGCACCTTGCGGATCTCCTCCCGCCCGCGGTAGAGGGAGATCACGCCGGGGGTCTTGCCCACATAGCCGTAGTCGGCGTCGGCCATCTCGCCGGGGCCGTTCACGATGCAGCCCATCACGGCGATGTCGAGGCCGGTGAGGTGAGCAGTGGCGCTGCGCACCTTGTGCAGCACCTCCTCGAGGTTGAACAGGGTGCGGCCGCAGCTGGGGCAGGCCACGTACTCCACCATCGTTTTCCTGAGGCCCAGGGCCTGCAGGATCGAGTAGCAGACAGGGATCTCCTTCTCGGGCGCCTCGGTGAGCGACACGCGGATCGTGTCGCCGATGCCCTCGGCCAGCAGCGGCGCGATGCCGGCGGTGCTCTTCACCCGGCCGTAGTCGCCGTCGCCGGCCTCGGTCACGCCCAGATGCAGGGGGTAGTGGAAGCCCTCGGCGTCCATGCGGTCGGCCATCATCCGGTAGGCGGCCATCATCACGGGGGCCCGCGAGGCCTTCATCGACACCACGATGTTGTGGAAGTCGAGGCGATCGCAGATGTGGATGAACTCCATGGCGCTCTCCACCATCCCCAGGGGGGTGTCGCCGTAGCGGAACAGCATCCGCTCGGCCAGCGAACCGTGGTTCACGCCGATGCGCAGGGCCTTGTCCTGCTCCTTGAGCAGCTTCACCAGCGGCTCGAAGGTCTCCGTGATGCGCTCGCCGATGGCGGCGATCTCGGCGTCCGAGAATTCGCTGCGGTTGGGGTCGGGCTTGTCAAACACGAAGAGGCCCGGGTTGATCCGCACCTTGTCGACGTGCTGGGCCACCTCCAGGGCGATCTTCATGCCGTTGTGGTGCACATCCGCCACCAGCGGCACCGGCTGGTAGGTGGCCTCCAGGCGCTGGCGGATCTCGCCCATGGCCCTGGCATGGGCGATGGAGGGCACCGTGACCCGCACGATCTCGCAGCCCGCCTCGTGCAGGCGGCGGATGCCGGCGGTGGCCCCCTCGATGTCGAGGGTGTCCTCGTTGATCATCGACTGCACCACCACCGGGTGATCGCTGCCGATCCATACGCTGCCCACCCGCACGCTGCGGGTCTTGCGGCGCCGGAGGGTGGTGGCGTAGCGGGGGTTGCTGGCCCAGGCGGCGAGGTCAGCCACGGTCCCAGCAGCGCTGTCCGGGGACTGCAGGGACGGTGCGGTGGCGGTCATCGCGGGGAAGCTGGCGCGTCGCCAAAGCCTGTCACAGCGGTTGCTGAACTGGCGAGTGAAGCGGTGCGCTGGCAGTTGTCCCGCCATCCAGGCCATCGAGCGTGCGGCGCACCTCCTGCAGGTCCTGCCAGGTGTGCCACTTGGGGCTGCCCTGCTCCCGGGAGGGGTTTCGCAGCAGATAGGAGGGATGAAAGATCGGCATCAGCTGCCGCCCGGCCAGAGGGGAAACCTCCGTGCTGTGCCAACGACCCCGCAGGCGGGTGATCCCCCCTCGGATGCCCAGCACCCCCTCCAGGGCACTGGCACCGGCGAGCAGAATCACGGCCGGATCCACCAGCTCGATCTGCCGCTCCAGCCAGGGGCGGCAGGCCGCCATCTCAGCAGGGCTGGGCTTGCGGTTGTCCGGTGGCCGGCACTTCACCACATTGCAGATGTAGGCGTCGCGATTGGAGTCGATCGCGACGCTGGCCAGCATCTGATCAAGCAACTGCCCGGCCCGGCCCACGAACGGCAGCCCGGTGGCGTCCTCCTGGGCACCGGGCCCCTCGCCGATCACCATCAGCCGGGCCCGGGGGTTGCCGCGGCTCACCACCACCTGCTGGCGGCCCGCAGCCAGCTCGCAGCGGCGGCAGGCGGCGCAGGCCCGGACCAGGTCGCTGCGTTCCTGGGTCGCCGTGGCGTCGGGCCGATCAGCAGAGGTCACGGTCGCTCCGGCAGCTTGCAGCCAGAAGCATTGTGAGCCAGCGCGTCCCCCTGCGTGAGCTCCCCGGAACCGTTCAGGCCGCAACCGAACTGGGCTCAGGCGTGCGGCAGGATGGCCGAATCGCTCATGCCGTGCCTTGCAGATGCCGGCGCCACCGCCGATGCCGGAACCTGGGACGTCTGCCAGCCAGAGTGCTGCCTCTGGGAGCGAACCCGACCCAAACCAGGCCGCTGTCGCGGCAGGACCGTTGCTCTCCGCCAGGGCACGGGCCCTGCAGCCCTCGCTCACCCTCGCGATCACGGCCAAGGCCAAGCAGCTGCGGACCGAAGGCCGCGACATCTGCAGCCTCAGCGCCGGTGAGCCCGACTTCGACACCCCGGCCTTCATCCGCGAGGCGGCGGCGGCGGCCCTGGATGCCGGACACACGCGCTACGGCCCGGCCGCCGGTGAGCCGGCCCTGCGCGAGGCGATCGCCGCCAAGCTCAGCCAGGAGAACCGCGTGCCCACCCGCGCCGAGCAGGTGCTGGTGACCAACGGCGGCAAGCAGGCGCTCTACAACCTGTTTCAGGTGCTGCTCGGCCCCGGCGACGAGGTGCTGCTGCCGGCGCCCTACTGGCTCAGCTACCCCGAGATCGCCCGACTGGCCGGTGCCGCGGTGAAACAGCTGCCCAGTGATGCGGCCCAGGGTTTCCGGCTGCGGCCCGAGCAACTGGAGGCGGCGATCACGCCGGCCAGCAAGCTGCTGGTGCTCAACAGCCCCTCCAATCCCACCGGCATGGTGCTGAGCCGTCCGGAACTGGAGGCGATCGCGGCGGTGTTGCGCCGCCACCCCCAGGTGGCGGTGGTGTGCGACGAGATCTACGAATTCCTGCTGGCCCCGGGGCACGAGCACCACAGCTTTGCTGCAGTGGCACCGGATCTGGCCGATCGGGTGTTTGTGGTGAATGGCTTCGCCAAGGGCTGGGCGATGACCGGCTGGCGCATCGGCTGGCTGACCGGCCCCCGGAACGTGATCGCCGCCGCGGCCGCCCTGCAGAGCCAGACCACCAGCAACGTCTGCACCTTCGCCCAGTACGGCGCCCTGGCGGCGGTGAGCGGCCCGCGCGATTGCGTGCAGGCGATGGCGGCCCAGTTCAATGAGCGCCGCGCCCTGCTCACAGGCGGCCTGCGTGGCATCGCCGGCCTGAAACTGCTGCCACCCGAGGGAGCCTTCTACGCCTTCCCCGATGTGAGCGCCCACGGGCTCGATTCGATGACCCTCTGCAACCGCCTGCTGGATGAAGTGGGTCTGGCGGTGGTGCCCGGCGTGGCCTTCGGTGACGACCGCTGCATCCGGCTCTCCTGCGCCGCGTCGCCAGCGACGATCAACGAGGGCCTGGCACGGCTGGAGCGCTTCCTGAGCGGCCTCTGAGGACAACCGGCTGAGCCGGGGCTCGGTGATGTAAGAGCATCGGCATGAGTGTTGTCCTCTTCAGACTATGACCGCGCGCCGCATCACCGCCCGAGAACGTTGGGCCGCCGTGCTGGCGGGGCTAAGCCTGGCCCTGCTGCCGGCGGTCACCCCGCCCTTCCCCGGCACCGCTGGTAGCCCGGGCCCATCGCCGCTGCTGCAGCGGGCTCAGGCCCAGCAGAAGCTGCTGCGCATCGGTGCTATCCCCGACCAGAACCCGGAAAAACTCAACCGCCTCTACGGCCAGGTGGCCGCTGAACTGAGCCGCCAGCTCGGCGTGAAGGTGCAGTACGTACCCGTCACCGACTACGCCGCCGCCGTGAGCGCCTTCCGCACCGGCAGCCTCGATCTGGTGTGGTTCGGCGGCCTCACCGGCGTGCAGGCGCGGCTGCAGAAGCCTGGCGCCCAGGTGATCGCCCAGCGCGACATCGACGCCGCCTTCACCAGTGTGTTCATCGCCAACAGCGGCAGCGGCCTCAAGCCGATCCAGAGCCAGAAGCAGCTCACGGTGCTGGAGGGCAAGCGCTTCACCTTCGGTTCGGAGAGCTCCACCTCCGGGCGGCTGATGCCCCAGTGGTTCCTCAGCCAGGCGGGCGTGCAGCTCAAGGACTTCGCCGGCGGCGCCCCCGGCTTCAGCGGCAGCCACGACGCCACCATCGCCCTGGTGCAGAGCGGCACCTACGACGCCGGCGTGGTGAACGAGCAGGTGTGGAAGGCCAACCTGCGCAGCGGCAAGACCGACCGCAGAAAGGTGTTCGTGCTCTGGCGCACCCCCGGCTACCCCGACTACCACTGGATCGGCCAGCCCGATCTCGACAAGCGTTTCGGCGCCGGCTTCACAACCAAACTGCGCGGCGCGATCCTCAGCTGGCGACCCTCCAACCCCCAGCAAAAGCAGATCCTGGAGCTGTTCGGGGCCCAGCAGTTCACCGGCGCCAAGGCCAGCGACTACCAGCGCATCGAACAGGTGGGCCGCCAGGTGGGCAAGATCCGCTGATGGCCAAGGTTCCGGCCGGAAGGCCATCACAATTGGGGCACCCGCGCGGTGCCCTTTTGTGGTGTGGCTGATCGATCTGGTGCTGGTGCTGGCTGCTCTGGTGCTGTGGCTGCGCTCCCGCAATGAAAGCGACGAAGCCTGGTCGCTGTTTCTGCGCAGCGTCGCGCTGGTGGATCTGGCCTTCATCGCCTTCGGCAACGGCCAGCTGCTGATCGAGATCCCCCTGCTCGTGCTGGCGCTGGCGCTGCCGTCGGCCGCCAGCTTCGAGAACCGTCGCTCCTGAGCCCATGAACCCCCGCGGCCCCGACCTGCTGGAAGTGAGCGTGGTGGCTCTGATTCTGGCCCTGATCGTGTATCGACTCACCCTGGAGTGAAGCCTGCCGATGGTCAACGCGATACCGGCCCTGCTGGAGCTCGAAAGCATCTCTGTGGATGGCCGCCAGGCGCCCCGCCTGGCCGACGTGTCGCTGCGGATCGAGGCAGGCGAGCGGGTGGCGCTGGTGGGCCCAAGCGGCGCAGGCAAGAGCACCCTGCTGGCGGTGGCCAATGGCCTGATCAGACCCAGCGCCGGTGCGGTGCGCTGGCAGGGTGAACCGCCAGCCGGCGGTGGCCGGCGCCGGCGCCGGCGCCGCCAGCAGGCCCGCATTGGCACCCTCTGGCAGGACCTGCGGCTGATCGAGGAGCTGAGCGTGCAGCAGAACCTCAACGCCGGTCGGCTGGCCCACTGGGGTTGGCCGCGGGCCCTTCTCAACCTGCTGCTGCCCATGGACACCCAGGCATGCCAGCAGCTGCTGCAGCGGCTGGACCTGGATCCGGCCCTGCTGAACCAGCCGGTGTCGGCCCTGTCGGGGGGGCAGCGCCAGCGGGTGGCCCTGGCCCGGCTGCTGCGCCAGGAGCCGCTGCTGCTGCTGGCCGACGAACCCCTCGCCAGTCTCGATCCCCGCCTCGCCGCAGAGCTGCTGGAGCTGCTGCTCAGCCAGGGCAAAGCCCCCCGGGCCCTGCTGCTCAGCCTGCACCGCCCAGACCTGCTGCAGGGCTTCGATCGGGTGGTGGGGCTGCGGGCTGGTCGGCTGACGTTCGACCTGGCCTTGGGCGACACCAGCGACGCTGCCCTGGCCCGCTCCCTGGCTGAGCTCTATGGCGGCGCGGCGCGGCTGGAGGCCCGGAGATGACTGCGGCCCGCGGGGCAGGAGCCGCCCTGCCGAGGTTCGCCGCTCCGCTCTGGGTTCTGCTGCCGGCCCTGGTGCTGCTGCCCCTGGCGCTGCGACTGCCGGCGCTGGCGCACGGCGGGGGCTGGGATCTGGTGGGTCAGTTCGCCCTCGCCGCACTCCAGCCCTCCCTGGATCCCCTGGTGCTGGGTTCGGTGATGGGCGGCCTGGGCATCACGGTGGGCATCGCGCTGCTGGGCTGGGCCGGCAGCCTGGTCCTGGGCCTGCTGCTGGGAATCGCCAGCTCGCGGGTGGTGTGGAACACGATGTGGGGCCGGCGCTGGCCGGCGGAGCTGATCCGCCGCCTGCTGGCCATGCCCCGCTCCGTGCACGAGTTGCTGTGGGGCCTGCTGCTGCTGCAGCTGCTGGGGCTGCAGCCAGCCGTGGCGGTGGTGGCCATCGCCGTGCCCTTCGGCGCCCTGGTGGCACGGGTGGTGAGTGACCAGATCGACAACCTGCCCCTTGGGGGGCTGGAGGCCCTGCGCACCGCAGGGTCCAGCCCGCCGGCGGCCCTGCTCACCGCCCTGGGGCCGCCGCTGCTGCCCCAGCTGCTCAGTTATGGCGGCTACCGGCTGGAGTGCGCCCTGCGCAGCGCCACCCTGCTGGGGGTGTTCGGACTGGGCGGGCTGGGTACGGAGCTGCGGCTCACGCTGCAATCGCTGGCCTTTCGCGAGCTATGGAGCGGCCTCTGGGCCCTGCTGGTCACCATGCTGGCGCTGGAAGCCGTGGTGACGGCGCTGCGACGCCGCTGGGCTATGCCCCTGCGTTTCGGCGGTGGTGGCAACCCCGTGGGTCGCCAGGGCCAGGAGCTACTGCTCACCGGCCTGGCTCTGCTGCCCCTGCTGGTGGCCGTGGCCTGGGCCCTGGGCATCCATCCCAACCAGCTGCTGCAGTGGCAGGGCTTACCCCCAGCCCCGCCGCCCGACTGGGAGTCGGTGCTGGCGCTGCCCTGGCCCCGGCTGCTGGCCGGCACCCTGCTGCTCACCGCTCTGGCTGCGGCCCTTGCTGTGGGCTGCGCCCCCCTGCTGCTCCTGCTGGTTGCCCCCTGGCCCTGGGCCAGGCTCTGCCTGCAGGGGCTGTGGGCCCTGGGCCGGCTCTGGCCGCCACCGCTCACCGCCCTGCTGCTGCTGTTCGTGCTGGAGCCGGGGGTGGTGGCCGGCGCCCTGGCTCTGGGCTTCCACAACCTCGGCATCCTGGGGCGCCTGCTGCTGGAGGCAGCCGGCCACACCGGCAGCGCTGCCAGGCAGGCGCTGGTGGCCGGCGGCAGCGGGCCGCGCATGGCCCTGCTCTATGGGCAGTTCAGTCCCCTGGCACGGCCCTACCTGGCCTACGGCGCCTACCGGGCCGACGTGATCCTGCGGGAATCGGTGGTGGTGGGACTGGTGGGTGCCACCGGCCTGGGCAGCCAGCTTCTCGAAGCCCTCAGCAGCTTCGCCTGGGACCAGCTGGCCGCCCTGGTGCTGGCCTATGCGGCGCTCACCCTGCTGGGGGAAGACCTCAGCGACCGGCTGCGCCGGCGCCTGAGCAGCAGGGCCCAGCTCCCCGGCCTCACGCCAGCCTTCAGGTCCGCTCCAGAGTCTGTCGCATCAGACCCTGCCGCACCAGCAGGTCCGCCGCCTGAGCTGGGCTGAGATCGCCCAGGTCCACCGGCTGGCTGGCATGGCCGCTGAGATCGTGGTCGTAGCAGCGGTCGTAGTAGTCGAGCATCTGGCGGCAGGCGGCGGCCCAGTCGCGCTGCTCGATCGCCTCCAGGGCGGCGGCCGTGCGCTGGGGGCCGAGCCGGCGGGCGATGCGACGGGTGGCCTCGGCCAGGGCGGCCGGCTCCTGCACGCCATACACGGCAACGAGCTGCGCCACCCGCTGCTCCAGGGGGCGCTGCACCTCCAGGGCCGGGGCCGCGCGCATCTGTCGCCACAGTCCGGCGGGGATGCGGCACCGGCCCACCTGGGCACTCTCCGCCTCCAGCCAGATCTCAGGAGCATCCTCCAGTGCGCTGAGGGCCAGCGCCAGCCGGTTTTCGTAGTGCTCGCTGCTGGGCTGGGGGGGCAGGCCCAGGCCGCCGAAGCTGCTGCCGCGGTGGTGGGCCAGGCCCTCCAGATCCACCACGGCCACCCCCCGCTCGGCCAGAGCGAGCAGCAGGTCGGTCTTGCCCGTCCCGGTGCGCCCGCCGAGCAGGCGCACGGGCCAGGGCCGCTCGAACTGCTCCAGGGCCCAGCGACGGAAGGCCTTATAGCCCCCATCCAGGCGCAGCACCGGCAGATCGAGCTGGCCCGCCAGCCAGGCCACACTGGCGCTGCGCATGCCGCCGCGCCAGCAGAGCAGCCGCAGGGGGTGCCCCGGCGCCCGGGCCGCCAGGGCCTCCAGCTGGCGGGCCATCGTCTCAAGCCGCGGACCCACCAGGGCCAGCCCATGCAGGACCGCGGCCCGCCGTCCCTCTTGTTTGTACAACGTGCCCACGGCGGCACGGCCGGCATCGTCGAACAGCGGGATGCTGCAGGCACCGGGGATGTGGCCCTGGGCGAACTCCGCCGGGCTGCGCACATCCACCACGGCGCCGCCTGGAGCGGCCAGGAAGGCCGCCACCGCCAGGCACCCTGCCGTGGCATCTGCGGTCGGCGCAGAGGGACCGTGCAGGGCACAGACAGGCAGGGAAGGTGGAGATGCCATGAACCAATCGTGCCTGGCGGCGGGATGGCCCGACTCGGCGGAGAGGGTTGCGGGCTGAAGCAGGATCAGCGCACAGTCGCCAGCCGCCATGCCGCCCGCCGTGCCCCGCAAACTGATCGTGCTGGGAGACAGCGGCGTGTATGGCTGGGGCGACCCGCTGGAGGGAGGCTGGTGCGAGCGGTTGCGCCGCCACTGGATGGAGCTGCCGCTGGGGCCGGTGCTCTACCCGCTGGGGGTGCGGGGCGACGGTCTGGAGCGGGTGGCGGGGCGACTGCAGGGGGAGGTGCGTTGCCGCGGCGAACTGCGCCGGCAACAACCCCAGGGCATCCTGCTGGCGGTGGGGATCAACGACACAGCGCGGGTGGGCCGGCGCGACGGCCGCCCCCAACTCGATCCGGAAGGCTTCCTGTTCGGCCTGCAGCGGCTGCTGAACCAGGCTCGAACGATCGCCCCACTGCTGATGCTCGGCCTCACGCCGGTGCGCGAGGAGGCGATGCCCTTCGCCGAGGTGCTCTGGTACCAGCTGGAGGACGTGCGCCGCTACGAATCACTGCTGGAGGAGGCCTGCATGGAGGCCGGAGTGCCGTTCCTGCCCCTGCTCGACGAGCTGCTGGCCGACCCCCACTGGCCGGAGTGGCTGCTCGAGGATGGCCTGCACCTCAATTCAGAGGGGCACCGGCAGGTGTTTGAGCGGGTGCGTCAGTGGCCGGCCCTGCTGGAGTGGGCAGATCTGCACGCCCCCACCCTGGCCACGCCGCAGCTCTGAGCGGCAGAAGTGCCTCCTAGAGCAGGGCCATCAGCAGGGCAACCCCCAGGGTGGTGATCAGCACGGCCACCAGGCCCCCCAGCACCAACAGGCTGAGGCCGGTGGCCACAGCCACGCGCACAGTGGTGAGCGGAAACAGGATGTAAAGGGTGAGAACGATCGCCAGCGGCCACAGGGGCGGAATCAGCAGCGACACCACCAGCAGCGCCAGCAGCTTGCGGCGCCGCTGGCGCTGCGCAAGGCGAGCCCGCTGATCCCGCTCACGCTCCAGTTCCCGCTCGGCCCTCTCGTCATCGCTGATCCAGCGGCCGATGCGGAGGGCCTCCTCCAGGTCGCGTTCGAGCTGGCGGATGCGACGGGCCTCGGGTGCGGAAACGCGGCGAGCGGTGGCGATCGCTTCTGCGGTGGTGACCATCGGCATGGCAGAGCCAGGCAGCCCAACGGCGTGTATTCAAGCCGGGCCGACCATCCATCCCCCAGGTGGGTGATCCGAACCACCCGAACCGGGGAGTGCGCGACAAAGCATGACGCGGAGGGTGAATGCAGGCCCCGCGTTGAGGCCTGCATCCACCCCATCCATCGGCCATCCCATGGCTCTTTCCCCATCCCGCAATCCGGCCCCTGCCCGCCGGGCTGCTTCCCGGCACACCCCAGGCCGTCCGTGCCAGCTCACCGAGGAGCAGTTGTCCCGCCTCGACGGCAATCGAGCCGCCGCCGCCCGCCTGCAGTGGCGCAATGCCCTGGTGAGTCAGAACCTGGGTCTGGTGCACCTGGTGGCCAACCGTGAAAGCCTGCGCAGCGGCCGGCCCTACGACGACCTCTGCTCGGCCGGCTACGAGGGTCTGATCCGGGCGGTGGAGAGCTTTGACACCAGCCGCAACGTGGCCCTGAGCAGCTTTGCCGTGCCCTACATCCAGGGGGCCATGCGCATGGATCAGCGGGAGCGCCAGCAGCCACTGCGCACCCCCCGGCGCCTGCGCGAACTGCAACAGCGGGCGCGGGGGCTGCAGGAGAAGCGGCGCGCCGCTGGCCTCGCGCCCCTGCCCGCCGCCGGCCTGGCAGCGGCCCTCGGCTGCAGCCTGGAGCGGCTGCAGGAGGCCGAAGCGGTGCGGCGTGCCCTGGGGGTAGCCAGCCTTGACCAGCCCCTGGGCGGCAGCGAAGACAACGCAGGCGAGTGCTGGCTGGATCAGATCAGCGCGGCAGATCCCCCGGCAGCCGACGACCACGATCCCCAGCTGCGCTGGCTGCACCAGCAGATGGACAGGCTGGCGCCCAGCGACCGCGAGCTGCTGGAAGCCCGCTGGATCGACGGTCTGAACTGGAGCGAGGTGGCTGCGCGGCTGGGCTGGACCACCCTCGACTGCCGGCGACGCGCCGAAGCGCTCAGGCGCTCGCTTCAGGCAGCCAGCAGCCAGCGGCAGCCCAGCAGGGCCAGGGCCGCCGCCAGGGCGGTCTGAATCCCGTTCACCAGCTCGTTGCTCAGCCACCGGAAGCGCCCCTGCAGCGTGGCACCAATCACGCTCTCCAGCAGCGTGGCCACCAGGCCCACCAGGCTCACGAGCAGGGCAGAGGCAAGGTCGGGCAGCAGCCCGAGCAGCAAGCCGAGGCCGGCCATCAGGGCACTACCCCCCAGGCTGGCCAGGCTGCCCTCCAGGCTGATCGCGCCGTCGGTGCCCGGGGGCACGGGGCGCAGGCTGGTGATCAGCAGACAGCGCCGCCCCCAGCGCTTGCCCACCTCGCTGCCGCAGGTGTCGGCGAGCTTGGCGGCAAAACTGGCAACGAAGGCCAGCAGCAACGGCCACTGCCGGGCGGAAGGCGCCAGGGCGGTGGCCATGGCCAGCAGGGCGCCGGTGGCCGCCGAGCCCCACACGTTCTCCGGCCCGCGCCGGCCTCCCCTGCCTTCGGCCAGGCCCTGCTGCTGCTTGCGCCGGAATCCCAGACGGGTCACCAGGGAACCCACCAGCAGATAGGTCACCACCGCCAGCCAACCGCGGGGTCCGAGGCAGCCCCAGAGGATCGTTCCCAGGATGGCGGCATGGCACCAGCCTGCGGGCGTGAGCAGGGGCAGGCGCTGGGCCAGGCCGATCAGGACCCCATTGAGAACGAGGGCCAGCAACCAGGTGAGGGGCTGCTGAGCCGGCAGCCAGTCCGGAGACGGGAAGGTCAAGGGGATGCGCGGCGGGCGGGGCTCCAGTGTGTGGGGTCAGGCACTGTGTTGCACAGCCCTACGGAGCGGCCCGGGAAGCGCGGCCGGCAGCGGATAATCAGCCCAATCCAGGGCTGTGGTGATGTTCTTCAAGCGCAAGGAGTCGTTCTTCCTCGACCTCGGCAACGAGGCGGGCACGTCCGCGGATGCGGGCCCTGGGGCCCCGGCTCCCGCTCCCGTGACGCTGGCGGTACGCGAGCCCGAGGCCGCCGCTCCCGCATCTCCCTCGCCCGCAGCCCCATCGGCCGTACAGGCTCCGGCCCCTGCCGCCCCCGCTCCCTCGGCCGCTGCCAAGCCGATGGTCACCACGGCTGAAGCGATCGCCGCCGAACTGCGGGCCGCCCAGGAGGCGCGGCCTGCCCCCAGCAGCGCCACCTTCGCCCCCGACTGCCTCAACCCTGCCAACGCGATCAACAGAAGCCGCCGCACCGCCGGCGCCAACCTGGCGGGCTTCAAGGCGATGGCCTCCGAGCTGTTCAAGAGCTGAGCATCAAGAGCTGAGTCCGTCCGATCCCCGGCGCAGCAGGCGGCGCCAGGCGGCCATCCAACCGGCCGCCAGCACCGCCGCCGTGGAGGTGCGCAGGATGGTGTCCCCCAGACTCACCGGCCGCCAGCCCGCTTGCTCGGCCTGGAGTTCTTCTTCCTCGGTCCAGCCGCCCTCCGGGCCGATCGCCATGCGGATCCACCGGGGATGCGGCGCTCCAGCAAGCTTCGGATCAACCAGCGCCTGCAGGTGCTCTTCCATCCGGGCAAGCCCTGGCCGCCGGGTGGTGGCCAGCAGTCGCAGCTCGCCAGCTGTGCCCCCGGAAGGCGCTTCCAGCTGACTCCCAAACCACTGGCGAGCGGCCTCTTCAGGGGCCAGCTCGGGCAGCCAGAGCCGCTCACACTGCTCCACCGCCTCGCGCACGATGGCCCGCTGCCGCTCGGGCCTGCAGCGCTCCAACGGCACACTGCGCGCCGCCTGCAGCGGCGTGAAGCGGTCGATGCCCAGCTCACACACCATGCGCAACGCCACATCCGCATCCAGGCGGGGCAGGGCCACGGCCAGCTCCAGGGCGGGAGTGGGCGGGGGCTGCCTCAGCAGGGGCTCGCCGAGGGGCTGCTCCAACACGGCCAAGGCCCGCGGCTGAGTCTCCCGGCCTCGACCTGGCCCCCCGCCGGCTGCCACCAGCTCCAGCCGGGCAGTCCACAACCGGCCGCGGCCATCGAGCAGCGCCAGCTGTTCGCCACCGCGCAGCCGCAGCACCCGGCGCAGGTAATGGTGTTCCTCCGTCAGCAGCTCCAGCCTCCCGGCGCAGGCGGCCAGCCTTTCAGGAGCCACCTGCAACCGACGCCACTCCCGGGTCACGGCCGGGACCTCAGCTGCCCATCAGAGGAAACAGGGCGTCGCTCTGCTCCTCGATCGGCCAGTCGTCGTTAACGCCACCGATGCACAGCTCCTCAATCTCCAGCAGGTCGTTATCGAGCTGGCGCAGGGCATTGATCAGCACGTCAAGGCCGAAGGCATCGCTGGTGCCGAGATCCACCCAGCAACGGGCCCAGCTGCCCTGGTACTCGATCGCACCCATGTTGTGCATCAGGGCCGGCATGCTGGTAGCGGCCGCTTCGGCGTCGTAGGCGAGCCAGCCCAGATCGGCCCCATCCGCCTCATGGGCCTGCAGGTTCTCGGCGTTGAACCCGCCCAGCTTGCCCAGGAAGAACCAGCTGTCGAAGGTGGTCTCCAGATAGCCCCGCTCCCCCTGGCCGGGCGGATGGTGGAACTGCATCCAGATCCAGCAGTTGAAGGGATCGAACTCGCGGAAACGCACCTCCATGGAGCAGCGGGGATGGCACAGGGGAATCCTCACTATCCCCCAAGCCTGGAAGCCGGCGGGCATGCTGGGGCGATGCTTGAACTCAGCGGCGTGCGCTACCAGCCGGCCACGGCGGTCCGGCCTGTGCTCGATGGGGTGACCCTGCAACTGGCCAAGGGCCAGCTCGGACTGGTGGCCGGCCGCAGCGGCAGTGGCAAGACCACCCTGCTGGAGGTGATTACCGGTCTGGCTGAACCGGAGCGCGGCCGGATCAGCTGGAATGGGGAGGTGCTCAGCAGCCGCCAGCGCCGCTGGCTGTGCGGGCTGGTGTTCCAGTTCCCCGAGCGCCATTTCCTCGGCCTGAGCGTGGGGCAGGAGCTGCGCCTGGGCCAGCGCCGCCAGCCGTCTGAGCGCCTGGAGCAGATTCTCGATCTGGTGGGGCTGGCGGGGCTGTCCCAGCAACAGCCGCCGGAGCAGCTCAGCGGCGGGCAGCAACGGCGTCTGGCCCTGGCTGTGCAGCTGCTGCGCGATCCGCCCGTTCTGCTGCTTGATGAACCCACCGCCGGCCTGGACTGGGCCGTGCGGGCTGATGTGGTGGACCTGCTGGCCGAGCTGGCCCGGGAGCGCGCGGTGCTGGTGGTGACCCACGAACCCGACCTGTTTCAGGGGCTGGCCCAGTGCAGCTGGCAACTGGAACGGGGGGTGCTCAGCGTTCGGGATTGCCAGCGCCCGCTGGCGGACTCAGCCGCCTGAAGGGGATCCGTACGATGACCCCATTGCGACCCGGCCAGCGTGAGTGACCAGCTGTTGCGCGCCACCGCTGCCGGCGGCGGCATCCGCCTGGTGGCGGTGACCACCACGGCCGCCAGCCGCCAGGCCGCGGAACGCCACCAGCTCTCCTTTCTCACCACGGCACTGCTGGGCCGGGCGATGACCGCCGGCCTGCTGCTGGCCAGCTCGATGAAGGTGGCCCATGGCCGCGTGAACCTGCGCATCGCCTCCGATGGCCCCCTGCGCGGCCTAATGGTGGACGCGGGCCGCAACGGCACCGTGCGCGGTTACGTGGGTGAACCCTCGCTGGAACTCGACCTGATCGACGACGGCCACGGCGGTTGCGGGTTCGACTTCCGGCGGGCCACCGGCACCGGCTATCTGCACGTGGTCCGGGACCTGGGCGAGGGCGAACCCTTCAGCTCCACGGTGGAGCTGGTGAGTGGCGGCATCGGCGACGATGTGGCCTCCTATCTCCTGCACTCCGAGCAGACCCCTTCGGCGGTGTTCGTCGGCGAACAGATCAGCAGCCAGGGGGTGAACTGCAGCGGTGGTGTGCTGGTGCAGGTGCTGCCCAAGGCGGCCCGTGAACCGGCCCTGGTGGCCCTGCTGGAAGAGCGCTGCCGGGAGGTGAGCGGCTTCAGCCAGCGCCTGGCCGCCTGCGCTGGCCAGCTGCACACCCTGCTGGAGGACATCTTCCCAGACCTCGATCCCCAGCCCCTGGGCGGTGAGTCCCCCTGCCAGGCGGTGCGCTTCAGCTGCCCCTGCAGCCGCGAGCGCAGCCTGGGAGCCCTCAAACTGCTGGGCCGCGACGAACTGGGGGCCATGCTGGCCGAGGACGGCCAAGCGGAACTCACCTGCCACTTCTGCAACGCGGTGTACCGGGTGGGCGGTAACGAGTTGGAAGCTCTGATCGCCGAGCTCACACCAGCTGGCTGAGGGACTGCCGGCTGGAGGTTGTGGGCCGGCGCTCAGGCCACCAGCAGGGAACCCAGCAGCAGCAACACCAGGGCCGGAATGCTCTGCACCTGCAGGCGATCGAGGGGCAGCCCCAGGGGCAGCTCGGCCGGGGCGAGGGACACCAGCACTCCACCCAGCACCAGGCCAAGGCTAAGCAAGCCGAAACCCCAGCCCACCGCAGCAAAGAAGCGGCGCCGGCGGCGCTGCAGACACACCACGCAAAGGGCGGTGGCCATGGCCAGCAGCAATTCAGCCGGCGGGGTGGGCAACAGAAGCAGCAGGGCGACCAGCAGCACGGAACCGCCAAGGGCGATCCAGCGGTCCTGGCCCTCACTCAGGCTGAAGGATGGGGCGCTGAAGCTGGCCGATGACACCCGGGGCAGGGCCACCTTGGGCATCGCCGGCAGGGGCAGGCGGGGAGGGGGCGGCGTGGCCTGCTGTTGCTCCTTGGCGGAGGCACTGCGGGCAGCCGTGCTCACCTTGCCCTGCTGCCGCTCCTTGAGCCGGTCCATCAGCACGGCGTCATAGGCGGCCTCCACCCGGGAGCGGGCCAGGGGATCCTCGCCGGCCTCGAGCAGGCGGGCAGTGCGCGCCTCCTGCACCGCATCGAAGCTGGCGTCCGGATTGATGCCGAGACGCTCATAGGGTGACAGGGCCTGATTGGCGCTCGGGTCGGGAGAGTCGGACATCAGCGGGCGCGGCGGAGTGGAACGCCTGAGCAGAGCGTATCGAGGCGCGGTCTAGAAGAGGGGTTCGCTGCTGCGGAATCCCCCTTCCTGCTGCAGGCGCTCCTGCCAGCGCCGGGCCTC
>JBIIXY010000038.1:0-18648 GCA_044347105.1 Prochlorococcaceae cyanobacterium | reverse complement strand
ATCACCTCCTGCACCACCGCCGCCAGCCGCGGTGCGGCGCCGGGGTCGAAGGCGGTGGCAGCCTCGCCGGGTGCTGGCGGCCAGGGAAGGCCGTCCAGCTCCTCCAGCAGCCAGGTCAGCTCCCCGGGGTGTTGCAGCAGCGCCGCCATCAAGCAGCTCAAGGAGGAGGCCGTGGTCTCGTAGCCGGCGAACAGGAGCAGCAGCAGCTGCTCCACCAGGTCGTCATCGCCGAGCGGTAGGCCGGCTTCATCCAGGCCGTCGCTGAGCAGGTCGAGCCCACCGGCTAGGGGCTGGCCCTGGGCAGCTTGCTGCCGTGCCTGCTCCAGCACCTCACCAAGCCGGGCCAGCAGCCGCTGCCGCGCCTGCAGCGCCCGGGCGAAGGGGCTGCCCGGAAGGGCCAGGGGAATGGAGAACAGCGCCCGGGTCCAGATCTCGAAATCGGCGAACAGGGCGTCGCGGTCGTCGCCTTCCAGGCCAAGCACCACCTGGGCAATCACCGTGAACGCGAAGCGCCGCAGCCGCTCCACCAGCGGCACCGGGGCCGTTGCTGCCGTCACCTCTCCTGCCAGGTCGTTCACCAGGGCCACGATGCCCGGGCTGTAGCGGCGCAGCGCCGCCGCCGAGAACAGTTGCCCCACCACCCGCCGCCGGGCCCGGTGGTCGGCGCCGTTGCGGTTGGCCAGGGAGCGGCTGCCCAGCAGCTGTTTCACGCTGGCGGGCCACCAGCCCTCAGTGGCCTCCGGCTGGGCGAGCAGCTCCTGAATCGCTGTGCCGCCGCGGATGAACACCAGCGGCTGGCCCAGCAGCCGCGTTTCGTACACGTTGCCGAAGCGCTCGAAGCGCCGCCGGGCGAAATCGCCATCGCGGAAGAAGGCCAGCGCCTCCAGCACGCCGGTGACGGCGCCGGTGCTGGGCAGGGGCCGGGGGCCGGAGGCGGTGGTGCGTCTGGAAGCCATGGTGCTCAGCCCCCCGCCTGCTTGGGCCGGAAGCCGGCCTGCTCCAGGGCCGCCAGGGCAGTCGCCACTTGGTCGCCCTGCAGCTCGATCACGCCGTCCTTGAGGGTGCCGCCGGTGCCGGCGCTGGCCTTGAGCTGCTTGAGCAGGCTGCGGGCTTCCGCTTCGGCCAGCTCCAGGCCGGTGATGGCCGTAACCAATTTGCCGCCCTTGCCGGCCTTGGTGCGCTGAACGCGCACCAGCTGCTGGGCTTTGGGTGTGGCCGGCGTGGCTGTGGTGGGCCGGGCGGTGCTGGCAGCGCTGCTGGGGCTGCCGAATTCCTGCCAGCCCCCTTTTTTGGCCATCGGTCCTGCGGTGCCGCGGATCGCATTCTGGGGGGCTCAGCCCGCCACCGCCTCCACCACGCTCACGGCTGAGGCGGTGGGGTGGATCCGGCGCAGGCTCAGGCCGGCGCTCTCCAGCAGCAGGGCGTACTCGCCGGGGGTGCGCTCGCGACCGCCATCGGTCATGACCAGCATATTCAGATCGAGCAGCTTGCCTGGGAAGGGGGTGTTGCCCGGTGGGATCACCTGCTCCAGGATCAGCACCCGGCCGCCGGGGGCCATGGCGGCGCGGATGTGCTGAAGGATCGTGCGGCAGGCCTCGTCGTGCCAGTCGTGGAGGATGTGCTTGAGCAGGTAGGCATCAGCGCCGGCGGGCGCCGTGGCGAAGAAGTCACCCCCCGCCAGCTCCAGCCGGCCCTCCAGATCCGCTGGTACAGCCACCGGCGCCAGCACATGGGGCTGGTCGAACACCACCCCCTGCAGCCGGGGGTTGGCGCGCAGCACCGCCATCAGCAGGTCGCCCCGGCCGCCGCCCACATCCACCAGGAGGCGGATGGCGCTGAAGTCGAAGGCTTTCAGCACGGCCTCGGTTTCGGGCCGGGAGAAATCGCCCATCGCCCCATCGAAGATGGCGCCCCTCTCCGGGTTTCGCTGGTACCACTCGAACACCGAGCAGCCGTGGCGGTGGCGGAAGGCATTCTCTCCCGTGCGCACACTCTGCAGCAGGTCGTCCCAGCTGAGGTAGTGCTCCGCGCCGAGCATGCGGGCGAACTGGCGCAGCGACTGGGGGTGGTCGCTGCGCAGCAGCTCCGCCAGGGGCGTCAGCCCAAAGCGGCGCGGCGCCGTTTCCACGAAGATTCCCAGGCTGGCCAGGCCTCGCAGCAGGCGGAACAGGCTGTCGGCGTCGGCGCCACAGCTGGCGGCCAGGTCGTGGCAGTCGCGCTCGCCGGCCGCCAGGGCATCGGCCAGGCCCAGCTCGGCGGCCACGTGGATCATCTGGGTCACCCAGGCGCCGCTGGCCATCGCCAGCAGCTGGTCGGCAAGTGGGAGTTCGGGGGGCATGGTTGGGGGTTCGGGGGCTACCTGGTTGGTAGCAGGAATCGCCCGCCCTGCTTCCGATCCGGTTCCAGCGAGAGTGGCCGCCCCGCCTCCCTAGGCTGGCCCCACTGCATGCCGCCGCCGGTGACCGCCACCGTTTCCCCCCTCAGCCCCGATCCGGCCGCCCTTCAGCCCGCGGTGCGCCCCGATCCCCTCGGCCGCTTCGGCCCCTACGGCGGCCAGTACGTGCCGGAAACCCTGATGCCGGCCCTGGCTGAGCTGGAGGCCGCCGCTGCCGAGGCCTGGGCCGATCCGGCCTTCACCGAACGGCTCAACCACCTGCTGCGCACCTACGTGGGGCGGCCTTCACCGCTCTATGAGGCCGAGCGGCTCACCGCGCACTACGCCCGCCCAGAGGGCGGCCCGCGCATCTGGCTGAAGCGGGAAGACCTCAACCACACCGGCGCCCACAAGATCAACAACGCCCTCGGCCAGGCCCTGCTGGCCCTGCGCATGGGCAAGAAACGGATCATCGCCGAAACCGGCGCCGGCCAGCACGGCGTGGCCACCGCCACCGTGTGCGCCCGCTTCGGCCTGGAGTGCGTGATCTACATGGGCGCCGAGGACATGCGCCGCCAGGCTCTCAACGTGTTCCGCATGCGCCTGCTCGGCGCCACCGTGCAGCCGGTCACCGCCGGCACCGCCACCCTCAAGGACGCCACCAGTGAGGCCATCCGCGACTGGGTGACCAACGTGGAGAGCACCCATTACATCCTCGGTTCGGTGGCCGGTCCGCACCCCTACCCGATGCTCGTGCGCGACTTCCACGCCTGCATCGGCATCGAGGCCAAGCAGCAGTGCCAGGAGGCTTTCGGCCGCCTGCCCGACGTGCTGGTGGCCTGCGTGGGCGGCGGCTCCAATGCCATGGGCCTGTTTCACCCCTTCGTGGAAGACACCTCCGTGCGCCTGATCGGCGTGGAGGCCGCCGGCGAGGGCGTGGCCAGCGGCCGCCATGCCGCCACGATCACCGAGGGCCGCGTGGGCGTGCTGCACGGCGCCATGAGCCTTTTGCTGCAGGACGGTGAGGGCCAGGTGATGGAGGCCCACTCGATCAGCGCCGGCCTCGATTACCCGGGCGTGGGCCCCGAGCACAGCTATCTGAAGGGCATCGGCCGGGCGGAATATGCCGCCGTCACCGACGCCGAAGCGCTCGCCGCCCTGCAGCAGCTCTGCCGCCTGGAGGGCATCATCCCCGCCCTGGAAACCGCCCATGCCTTCGCCTGGCTGGAGAAGCTCTGCCCCACCCTCGCCCCCGGCACCGAAGTGGTGGTGAACCTCTCCGGCCGCGGCGACAAGGACGTCAACACCGTGGCTGAACAGCTAGGCGGTGCGCTCGGGGGCTGAACGGCTCAGCCGCCCACAGCCCAAGGCGACCTCCGGGGTCAGGGCTGGGAGGCCGTTTCAAACAGCGCCAGGCTGGCCGGAAACTGGCGCGTGTTGGGATCGCGGTCCGCGGCTGAGGGATGGCGAAGTCGAGTGGTGTATTCCAGCCGCAGTCCGTTCACCGGATCATCAAAGAAGAAGGAGCGGTAGGGGTCGAGATCCAGCAGCGCCCCCGCCACAACCCCGGCGGCGATGAGTGCGTCACGCCGTTGCTCCAGCGCCGCAAGGGAGGGGCAGCGAAAGGCGAAGTGAAACGTGCCGGTGGGCACGCCAAGGCCGTGGTTGATGCCGCTGTCGTAATCGCTGGCCACCCCGGGCACACCTTGCCACTCCATGAAGGCCAGGGCGCAGTCGCCGCCGCAATCAAAAAAGATGTGCTCCACCGTGCCTCCCTCCTGCATCAGCATCCGCTCGTGGATCAGCACCGGAAATCCCAGCTTTCCCGCATAGAAATCACGGGTGGCGCTGACGTCGTGGGTGCCGAAGCTGAGATGGTCGAGGGTCATGGGATGGCGGGCTAGGGAGCAGGCGGAGCGGTCGATCGCGCTGAACACTCCCGCGCTGCAACCTAGGCACGGAGTCACCGTGAATCACCGTCTCGCCAAGGGTCTGTTGAGCCAATCCCAGTGCGTTGAGCAAGCGCTGGTATCTGCGCTGATCAGGGTCTGCAGGCCACCATCACAGGCCCTGCTTCAAGGTCGCCTTGAATTGGGTCCAGCGATCTGACGCTGATGGAGCTACGGCCTGTTCTGCGCCTCGGCGATCCGCGCCTGCGCCAGAGGACCCAGTCCCTGAGTTGCCCTAGAGCGGGTCCTCCTCCCAGGCAAAGCGGGGCAGGCGGCGCAGGCCGTCCTGCATGCAGCTTTGCCAGATCTCCATCGAGCGGCGGATTTCCGGCGAGTCTTTGTCCAACGTGATCCGCCGCGAGATGCGCAGGCCATCGGCCGGCATCAGCGCCAGCTCGAAGGGCGGCCCCACAGTGAGGTTGGAGCGGCGGGTGATCACCTCGGAGATCAGGCAGAGCCGGGCCGCATCCTCCAGGGAGAGGCCGCAATGGCCCACGAAATCCAGCGGTGGTTTGCCGTACTTGCTCTCACCGATCTGCAGGAAGGGCGTGTCGCGGGTGGCCATCACCGCATTGCCCTGGGGGTAGATCAGGAACAGGCCATGGCCTTCCCCCTGGATCTGGCCGCCGAGGATGAAGCTGGCCTGGGCGCTGCCACCGCTCTGGTGCATCTGGCTGGCGTACTGGGCCTGCACCGCCACACTGATCCGGCCGATGTAGTCAGCGGCCTCGAACAGGTAGCGGGCGCTGAGCAGATCAGGTCCCGTCTCTGGACAAGGGGGCTCCGGCATCCGTTCCCGGGGCGACTCGGGGATGGTGTCAGCCGTGAGCGTGCTCTCGAGGCTGTGGGACCCCACCCCCGGATCGCCACTCGGGCTGAAGGCCGATCTCCGGCTGGGCGCGAGCTGGGGCGGCAGCGCCGCTGCCATGGTCTCCCGCCCGTGCAGGTCGCGCTGGATCCGGTTGAGCACGGCCTGGGTGGTGGCCAGGTTGCCCGCCGCCAGCAGCACGAACAGCCGGTCCGGG
Source organism: Prochlorococcaceae cyanobacterium (assembly GCA_044347105.1). Lineage (GTDB taxonomy): Bacteria > Cyanobacteriota > Cyanobacteriia > PCC-6307 > Cyanobiaceae > NIES-981. Next base: position 13,300 of record JBIIXY010000038.1, on the reverse strand, counting down.
GCCGGCTGGAACACGTGCATCTTGCTGTAGGTGGAGATGTAATCCACCCCGGCATTGGTGCGGGAATCGGAGGCGAACACCAGGCCCGCATCCAGCAGAAAGGCCACGCAGTAGGTCATCGCGCTGCCGACCTGTGGGGAAGGTTGCCCTGCATCAGCTCAACAGGCGCGAGAGGGTCTGAGCCACCGACTGCACGGCAGCCCGCGCCGTGGCGTAAGCCATGCGCATCGGCCCCACCAGGGCCACCTGGCCCACGCCGCCATCGCCGCTGTGATAGTCGGCCTGCACCAGGGCGCACTGGTGCAGCGCCTGGTTGGGGTGTTCGGCGCCGATCCAGATTCCCCCCTGCTGCAGCAGCTGCTGGGGGGCTCCCTCCACCAGCTCCACCAGCGGGCGCAGGGAAGCGGTTTCCCTGAATTCCGGCTGGCCCAGCAGGCCTGCCAGTCCGCTGGCGACCGTGCCCTGGCTGGTCTCCATCCGTACCTGCTGGTGGCTGGCCAGGCCCTGACGCAGCACCGCGCCGCAGGCACTCAGCTGGGGCGGCAGACTCGCCCAGTCGATCGGGCCATGGCGCAGCTGTTCGCCCACCCAGCCCTCCAGGGCTTCGATGTCGTGGCCGGCCTGCTGGGGCAGGCGCAGGTTGAGGCTCTGGGCCGCTGCCGCGTCGCCCACCAGGAACACCAGCAGGCGCTCGCCGCTGGCCACCAGTCGCAGGGCCTGGGGCGTGCGGCGGGGCTCAGGAGCCACCGGTCGGGTGATCAGGCTCAGCAGCCCGGTGAGATCGGCCAGCCGGCGGCTCAGATGCAGCAGCAGATCGTCCAGGGCCGCCCACTGCAGACTCAGGCCAGTGAGTTCGCGCGTGAGCTGCTGGGCCGCGGCCCCCGGCGCCGGCAGCAGTTCATCCACATACACCCTGTAGCCCTGCTGGCTGGGGATGCGCCCCGCCGAGGTGTGGGGCTGGGTGAGCAGGCCTCGCTGCTCTAGGGCGCCCATCGCCGAGCGCACGGTGGCCGCACTGGCCGGCAGGCTGAAGCGGCGCACCAGGGTGTTGCTGCCCACCGGCTCCATCGTGTCCACGTAGTGACGAACCGCGAGCTGCAGCACTTCCTGCTGGCGGCTGGAGAGGTGGCGACTGGTGGGTCTCGGCACCTGCGGACACCTGGGTGAGTTGGATCGTAGGCACTTCTTCCCAGTTCAGGCGCCCCGCCCAGGCCATCCGTTGTGGAAAGGCCCGGCGTCAGAGGCTCAGTAGCGCGGAACGCTGGGATCCACCTCCACGCTCCAGGCTTCGATGCCGCCGCTCAGGTTCCACACCTGCTCATAGTTCTGCTGGTCGATCAGCCAGCTGGCGAACTGCCAGCTGCGGATGCCGGCATGGCAGAGCACCACGATCGGCCTGTCCCTGTTCAGGGTCTGCGCCAGGTCGCCCAGCCAGTCGGCCGAGCGGCTCAGGGGCAGGTGCAGCACCGGGTGGGGCAGGCGGGCCAGCTGCAGTTCCTGCTCCTCCCGCACATCCACCAGCTGGAGCGGCAGGCCCTGCTCCAGCCAGCGCTGCAGCTCAGGGGCGCTGATCGTCTGGGGCGTGTTCACGGGATGAGGTCCGATGCAGGATGGAGCCATCCTGCGTTGGCCGCATGAACGCCCGCCGATTCCTGGCGGTGATCCTGGCTGTGATCCTGCTGCTGCTGGGTCTGGCCGGCGGCGCCTGGTGGCTGGTCTGGCAGCGCTCTCCCCTGCAGCTGCAGCAGCGGGCTCTGATCTCCCCCCGCGCGGCCCGCTTCGTGCCGCGTGACGCGGCCCTCAGTTTTTATCTGCTCAGCGACGCTGAGCAGCCCCTGGCCTATGCCCGGGCGGTCGCACCCCCCCGGCAACGCCGCCAGGCGGCCGAGGCTGTGGCCCGTCTGCGCGATGGCGCCTTCGCTGCCGCCGGCCTCGACTACACCGCTGAGCTGGCCGGCTGGCTCGGTCCGGAGACGGGCCTCTGGGTGCTGGCCGACCAGGGCGGCGAGCCAGGGGGCTGGGTGCTGGCCCTCTCCAGCAGGGACAACGACGGTGCTCGCCGCTTTCTCCAGCGCTTCTGGCAGACCCGCAGCCTGGCCGGCACCGAGCTGCAGATCAGCAGCTATCGGGGCATGGGCGTGATCAGCGGTCGCGGCGCCCTGCTGGGCCGGCAGCCGGTGCCCCTGGCCACGGCCCTGATCGATGACGACCTGGTGCTGCTGGCCTCCGGCCGGGGGGCGCTGGAGCAGGCGCTTGATGTCTCCCAGATCGACGCCCTCAATCAGGCTGCCGACCCGCGGCTGCAGCGCCGGCTGGAGCGGCTCGATCGGGGCATGGCCCTGCTGGTGGCCCGGCCCGGTGCTTTGAACAGCTGGCTGGGCGGCGCCGGGGTGCTGCCCCTGCCGGGGGAGGAGCTGGTGGCGGCCCTGCGGCCCCAGGGCCGGGAGTTGGTGCTGGATGGCTGGCTTGCGTCCGGCCGGGAGCCGCAGCCGGAGCAGGCCCCCATCCCCCCGCTGGCCGGCAGTGATGGCCAGGCCCTGCTGGCGGCGCTGCAGGGAGAGGCTGCCCAGCTGGCCCTGCTCCAGGACCCCGCCCTCTGGCCGGAGCCGTGGCAGCCGCTGCTGCAGGCCTTGCTGGGGCCCCAGGCAGGCCAGGACGGCACGCCGGTGCCCGCCCAGTTGCTGACCGAGGCCCGGGGCCCGGTGCTCTGGCGCCAGGGAGACCAGGACTGGCTGCTGGGCAGCCGGCCGGATCAGCCGGCCCCTGACGCCCTGGCTGAGCGCCTGCAGGCCCAGGGTCTGGCGGCTTCCCCCCTCGACCTGGAGGACCAGCCGGTGCAGGTGTGGACCCGGTTGCAGGCGTCCAGCGCCCAGCGCCGCCGGGCCGGTGCCCCCGACCAGCTGGCGGTGACCCTGGCGGCGGCGCGCGCTGAACAGGCGGGCTGGGCCTGGTGGTCCGACTCCCTCGAGGTCCTGGCCCAGCAGCAGCGGGTCCGGCATCAGCCCCCGGCCCTGATCCAGCGCCTGGCCAACCTCGGCCTGCCGGACGCGTCCCTGCAGTGGGCGGCCTGCGGCCAGTCGGCCCAGGACCTGCTGCGCCGCTGGAGCGGCTGGCGGCTGCTGGCAGCCATGGCCGGCCAGGACTTCACCGAGACCGTCGGCTCGGTGGCCCTGGCCGTTCAGCCCGATGGCGATGGGCTGCGCTGGCGGGCCCGCATCGCCTACGACAGCTGATGGCGCCCCGCGAGCTGCTGCTCTTGCGCCATGGCATCGCCGAGGAGCGCTCCTCCGGCCGGCCCGATGCCCAGCGGGCCCTCACGGCTGCCGGCCGCCAGCGCACCGTCGCCGTGCTCGAGCGGCTGGTTCAGCTGGATCTGCGTTGCCAGCAGCTGCTCAGCAGCCCCTTGCTGCGTGCCCGGCAGACCGCCGAACTGGCCGTGGCCGCAGGCCTTGCCCCACCAACTCTCCAGCTTGCCGAAGGCCTGGCGCCCGCGGGTGACCCCTGGCCCCTGCTGCGCTGGTCCGCCGGTGTGCACCGCCTGGCGCTGGTGGGTCATGAACCCGACCTGGGCGATCTGGCCGCGGCTCTGATCGGCGCGCCGCCAGCGGCCCTGGTGCTCAAGAAGGCCGGCATCGTGCTGCTGGAGATCACCGCCGTCAGTCCCCGGCCCCGGGCCCGGCTGCGCCTGCTGCTGGGGCCGGCCCAGTTGCTGGCTGGCAGCTAGTGCTACGGCGCGGCGACAACCGGCAGGCCTAGGTTCGGCCTTGAAATCTGTGTCGGCATTGCCGTGAGTGGCACCCCCAGCACCCCGGAACCGACCATGCCGGGACCATCCACGCCGGACATGGCCCTGTTCCGGCCGGGGCTGGAGGGCATTCCAGCCACCCAATCGGCCATCTGCGACATCGACGGTCAGCGCGGCTATCTCACCTATCGCGGCTACGACGCCGCCAACCTGGCCGCCAACAGCACCTTCCTGGAGACGGCCTACCTGCTGATCTGGGGCCAACTGCCCTCAGCAGACAAGCTCCGTGAATTCGAGCACGAGGTGCAGATGCACCGGCGGGTGAGCTTCCGCATCCGCGACATGATGAAGAGCTTCCCCTCCCAGGGGCACCCGATGGACGCGCTGCAGGCCAGCGCCGCCTCCCTGGGGCTGTTCTATTCCCGCCGCGCCCTCGACAACCCCGAATACATCTATTCGGCGGTGATCCGCCTGCTGGCCAAGATCCCCACGATGGTGGCGGCCTTCCAGCTGATCCGTAAGGGCCAGGATCCGATCCAGCCCCGCGACGATCTCCCCTACGCGGCCAATTTCCTTTACATGCTCACCGAGCGGGAGCCCGATCCCCTGGCTGCGCGCATCTTTGATGCCTGCCTGATCCTGCACGCCGAGCACAGCCTCAACGCCAGCACCTTCAGCGCCCGGGTCACCGCCAGCACCCTTACCGACCCCTACGCCGTGGTGGCTTCGGCGGTGGGCACCCTGGCGGGCCCCCTCCACGGCGGCGCCAACGAGGACGTGCTCACCATGCTCGAGGAGATCGGCAGCGAGGACCGGGTGGAGCTGTGGCTCGACCGGGCGATCGCCAACCGTCAGAAGATCATGGGCTTCGGCCACCGGGAGTACAAGGTCAAGGACCCCCGGGCCGTGATCTTGCAGCGTTTGGCCGAGGAGCTGTTCGGCCGCTTTGGCCACGACCCGATGTACGACCTGGCCCGGCAGCTGGAGGAGCAGGCCGCCCACCGGCTCGGCCCCAAGGGCATCTATCCGAACGTGGATTTCTATTCCGGCCTCGTTTACCGCAAGCTGGGCATCCCCTGCGACCTGTTCACGCCGATCTTCGCGATCGCCCGCACGGCCGGCTGGCTGGCCCACTGGAAGGAGCAGCTGGGAGCCAACCGCATCTTCCGCCCCTCCCAGATCTACACGGGATCTCCGCTGCGCGACTGGGTGCCGCTGGAGGACCGCTAAGTTTCCCCTGTTCTGCGTTGCCGTCATGCTGAGCACCACGGCCCCGGGCGCCGGTTCCGGTCTGGATCTCCAGGCCAGCGTTGAGGCGGCCCTGCAGGGGGTGGGCCTGAGCCCCGGGGCGGCCCACCTGCTCTGGTTGCCCCTGCCGATGGTGCTGGTGCTGGTAGCCGCCGTGGTGGGGGTGCTGGTGAACGTGTGGCTGGAGCGCAAGATCTCCGCCGCCGTGCAGCAGCGCATCGGCCCGGAATATGCCGGCGCCCTCGGCATCCTCCAGCCGATGGCCGATGGCCTGAAGCTGGTGTTCAAGGAGGACATCATCCCGGCCCGGGCCGACGGCCTGCTGTTCACCCTCGGGCCTGTGCTGGTGCTGATCCCGGTGATCCTCAGCTGGCTGGTCGTGCCCTTCGGCCAGAACCTGCTGATCAGCAATGTGGGCGTGGGGATCTTCCTCTGGATCTCCCTCAGCAGCATCCAGCCGATCGGCCTGCTGATGAGCGGCTACGCCTCCAACAACAAATATTCCCTGCTGGGCGGCCTGCGGGCGGCGGCCCAGTCGATCAGCTACGAGATTCCCCTGGCCCTGGCGGTGCTGGCGGTGGTGATGATGAGCAACTCGCTCAGCACCGTCGACATCGTCGCCCAGCAGACCGGCGCCGGCATTCTCAGCTGGAACATCTGGCGTCAGCCGGTGGGCTTCGTGATCTTCTGGATCTGTGCCCTGGCCGAGTGCGAGCGTCTGCCCTTCGACCTCCCCGAGGCCGAGGAGGAGCTGGTGGCCGGCTACCAGACCGAGTATTCGGGCATGAAGTTCGCCCTCTTCTACCTGGGCAGCTACATCAACCTGGTGCTCTCCGCCCTGCTGGTAGCCGTGCTCTATCTCGGCGGGTGGGGTTTCCCCCTGCCGGTGGAGTGGCTGGCCGGCTGGCTGGGGCAGCCAATCGACGCGCCTGTGGTTCAGGTGATCACCGGTTCCGTGGGCATCGTGATGACCGTGCTCAAGGCCTATCTGCTGGTGTTCCTGGCGATCCTGCTGCGCTGGACCACCCCGCGGGTGCGGATTGACCAGCTGCTTGACCTGGGCTGGAAGTTCCTGCTGCCGATCGCCCTGGTGAACCTGCTGGTCACCGCCGGCCTCAAGCTGGCCTTCCCGGCGTTCTTCGGCGGTTGAGCACCGCAGCGACCAGCGGCCTGCCTCGCCCGCCATCATGGGCAGGCGGTCGCGACCAGCTCTCCCTTCCGTTTCGCCATCCGCTTCCCTCGCCTCTCCCCTGAGCCAGTTTCATGTTCGGGTTCCTCAAGAAAGTCGGCGATTACACCCGCGATGCGGTGGGTGCGGCCAATTACATGACCCAGGGTCTGGCCGTGACCTTCGACCACCTGCGCCGCCGGCCGGTCACGGTGCAGTACCCGTACGAGAAGCTGATCCCCTCGGAGCGCTACCGGGGCCGCATCCACTACGAGTTCGACAAGTGCATCGCCTGTGAGGTGTGCGTGCGGGTGTGCCCGATCAACCTGCCGGTGGTGGATTGGGTGATGAACAAGGCCACCAAGAAGAAGGAGCTGCGCAACTATTCGATCGATTTCGGGGTGTGCATCTTCTGCGGCAACTGCGTGGAGTACTGCCCCACCAACTGCCTGTCGATGACCGAGGAGTACGAGCTCTCCGCCTTCGATCGTCACAGTCTCAACTACGACAACATCGCCCTTGGCCGCCTGCCCACCAGCGTGACCAGCGACCCGGCGGTGTTCGCCCTGCGGGAGCTGGCCTACCTGCCCAAGGGTGAGATGGACCCCCACGGTGTGCCGGACACCGCCCCCCGGGCGGGCAGACTGCCCGAGCAGGTGCTTGAGACCCTGCCCAAAACCGAGCCAGCCAAGCCCGCAGCCGCCCCCGCCGAGGAGAAGGCCTGATGACGATCGCCTCCACCACCCAGCTGATCTGCTTCGCGGTGCTGTCCGCCACCGTGGTGCTGGGAGCCCTCGGGGTGGTGCTGCTCCCCAACATCGTGTATTCCGCCTTTCTGCTCGGCGGGGTCTTCCTCTCGGTGGCTGGTCTTTATCTGCTGCTGAACGCCAGCTTCGTGGCCGCCGCCCAGGTGCTGGTGTATGTGGGCGCGGTGAACGTGCTGATCCTGTTCGCGATCATGCTCGTGAACAAGCGGGAAGACCTCTCGGCGATCCCCGGCCTGGCGCTGCGGCGTGTGCTCTCGGGGCTGGTGTGCGGCGGCCTGTTCGCCCTGCTGCTGCGGGTGGCCTTCACCACACCCTGGGCTCTGCCGGGCCCCTCCTCGGTTGGAGACGAAGCCACCATCCGCATCGGCGAACACCTGTTCTCCGACTACCTGCTGCCATTCGAACTGGCGTCTGTGCTGTTGCTGATGGCCATGATCGGCGCCATCGTGCTGGCCCGCCGTGACGTGCTCAGCACCGACATCGGCACCGGCGAGGCGGTGGATCAGGGGCTGATCGAGAAGGCCCGCACCCCACTCCTGCTCGATTCACCCGCCTCACGGCGTTAACCGCCCCCAGCGCTTCCTGCCATGGACTCCCTCACCCTCTCCCTTGCCGGCGGCATTCCCCTGCAGGCCTACCTGGTGCTTGCCGCTTCCCTGTTCTGCACGGGGGTTTGGGGACTGATCAACAGCCGCAACGCTGTGCGGGTGCTGATGAGCATCGAGCTGATGCTCAATGCCGTGAACATCAACCTGATGGCCTTCTCCAGCTATCTGGATGGTCAGCTGATCCGCGGCCAGGTGTTCGCCATCTTCGTGATCACCGTGGCCGCCGCCGAAGCGGCCGTGGGCCTGGCCATTCTCCTTTCGCTCTATCGCAACCGCGAAACCGTGGACATGGAGCGCTTCAACCTGCTGCGCTGGTAATCGGCGATGCTGCTGGAGCGGGTCTGGCTGATCGCTCGCTCCGGCAGCCAGGCGGCCCAGCGCCAGGCGCGGCGCTGTGCCGCCGATCTGCGCGACCATGGCGTTGCCGTGGTCACCGCCAGCAGCGGTCTGGCCCGCGACCCCTACCCAGGGCTGCTCGCCAGCGAGCAGCGCCTGCCCGATCTGGCCCTGGTGCTGGGTGGTGACGGCACCGTGCTGGGGGCCGCCCGCCACCTCGCCCCCCTGCAGGTGCCGATCCTCAGCTTCAACGTGGGGGGCCATCTCGGCTTCCTCACCCATGAGCGCAGCCTGTTGAAACTGGCTGGCGAGGGCGGTGAGAGCCTCTGGCAGCGCCTCCAGCACGACCGTTACGCCCTGGAGCGGCGGATGATGCTGGAGGCGCGCATCCACCGGGGCGACGGGGTGGAGGAAGGGGCCCCGGCCTACCTGGCCCTGAACGACTTCTACTTCCGGCCCGGCCTGGATGAGATCTCCTCCACCTGCGTGCTGGAGCTGGAGATCGACGGCGAGGTGGTGGACCAGTACCGCGGTGATGGCCTGATCGTGGCCACACCCACCGGCTCCACCGGTTACGCGATGGCCGCCGGGGGGCCGATTCTGCATCCGGGGCTGGAGGGGATTGTGGTGAACCCGATCTGCCCAATGAGCCTCTCCAGCCGTGCTGTGGTGGTGCCTCCCCGCGCCCAGCTCTGCCTCTGGCCCTTGGGCGAATCCAGCCGCCGGGTGAAGCTCTGGCAGGACGGCGTGCAGGCCACCACGCTCGAGCCCGGTGACCGGGCCCTGGTGCAGCGCAGCCGCCATGCCGCCCTGCTGGTCACCCTGGAGCATTCCCCCTCCTACTACCGCACCCTCACCCACAAGCTGCACTGGGCCGGCAGCCTGGTGGCGGCGGAGCCATCGCACAATTGAGCCAGGGCGGTGGCTTGACAGCCCTCCCTATCCCCGCTGCTTCGACACGCCCGATGGCTCTGGAGATTGAACGCCGCTTTCTGGTGGTCAGCCCGGCCTGGCGCCACCATGTGGCCTGGCAGCAGCAGTTGCAGCAGGGTTACCTCAGCCAGGGTGGCGATGGACTCACCCTGCGGGTGCGCATCAGCAGCGCCCCGTCCCAGCCCGCTGCCGCCTGGCTCACCCTCAAGGCGCCACCCCTCCAGCCCCACAGCGGTCCGGATGGGCTGGTGCGCCAGGAGTTTGAGTACCCCATTCCCCTCCCCGATGCCCAGGCCATGCTCGCCCTCACCGGCCAGCGGGTGAGCAAGCAGCGCTTTGGCCTGGGCCTGGACGGCGGCCACTGGGTGGTGGATGTGTTTGATGGGGCCAACCAGCCGCTTGTGGTGGCGGAAGTGGAGCTGGAGCACGCGGAGCAATCCCTGGTGCTGCCCAGCTGGTGCGGGCTTGAACTCACCGGTCGCCATGAGCTCAGCAACGCCGCCCTGGCCCGGTTGCCCTTCAGCCACTGGGCGGCCGACCAGCGCCAGCCGCTGCTGCATGCCCTTGGCCACCTGGGCTGAAGCCCCCCGAGGCCACGCTGGTCAAAGGGCCCTTCAGGTTCTAGGCTGAAATCGGAAATCTTTCAGCAGATTCTCTGCTCTGCCTTTGGCCGGCCTCGCTGCTCCAGCTGCTTCATCAGCACCTTCTTCAGGGACGAACCCCAGCACAACAGCCATCTACGACTGTGAGGGCGTGCTGCGCTTCGCAGGCCGCGACCATGCCGACTGTGTGGCCTATGCCGAGCTGTTTGGACTTGATCTGCTCCGTTGTTCCATCACCTCCCTGGGTTCCCTCACCGCCGAGGCCGGCGGCTCAGCGGAACCGCTGGCTCTCCTCGCCGTGGCCTGAGCTCGCCGCGCTGGCGTCGTCCAGGGAACAACAGTTGAATCCATCCCGGCAGATCTTGCCGTGATCCATGGCCCAGTTCAGCAGTGCGACCCTGTTTTTGGCGCCGGTCTTGGTGAAGATATTGCTCACGTGGTTGTCCACCGTGCGCTTGCTGATCGTGAGCGATCCAGCGATTTCCTGATTGGTGAGACCCTGGGCCACCAGTTCGATGATCTCCAGTTCCCGTTCGGAGAGATCCCGTTCAGGATTCGTGCCGGCACCCATCACCTGATCCCCTCGATGGAGTTCCCTCTGCGGATCACCACGGCACGGCGATGGAGCAGCAGAGCTTGAATTGGCGGGGCACGCGGTAATGCTGCCTCCGGCCATCAGTCTAGGCAGCGGATGGACGGGCATGATGGGTCAGCTCAGCGGAGATGGCTTGCTGCTGCATCAGGCGCTCACCAGTGGCCTCACTGCCATTACGGCGGAAGTCACCCCACCGAGGGGTGGGGATCCAACCCGCACCCTGGAGGCAGCTGCGTGCCTGAAGGGTCGGGTCCATGCCATCAATGTCACCGATGGCAGCCGGGCGGTGATGCGCATGAGCAGCCTGGCGATGTGCAGGCTGCTGCTGGATCAGGGCTTTGAGCCCGTGTTGCAGCTCACCTGCCGGGATCGCAACCGCATCGCCTTGCAGGCTGAACTGCTGGGGGCCCATGCGCTTGGGTTGCGCAATCTGCTCTGCCTCACCGGGGATCCGGTGCGGGCTGGGGATCAGCCCGCAGCCCGCGCCGTGAACGAGCTGGAGTCGGTGCGACTGCTGCAGCTGGTGGAAGCCCTCAACCAGGGCCGCGATCCGGTGAAGGGCCAGCTCCCCGATGGGGGAACGGCCTTTTTCGCCGGTGCGGCGGCTGATCCCCAGTCCCCCAGCTGGAGTGGCCTGCGATCGAGGCTGTTGCGCAAGCAGGCTGCCGGCGCCCGTTTCATCCAGACCCAGATGGTCACCGATGGCGATGCCCTGCGTCGGTTCCTCGACGAGATCGCCGCTCCGCTGGGGATGCCGGTGTTGGCGGGGGTGTTTCTGCTGAAATCAGCCCGAAACGCCGCGTTTATCAACCGGGTGGTGCCCGGGGCCAACATTCCCCAAGCCCTGATTGATCGGCTGGCGTCAGCAGCTGATCCGGCAGCTGAGGGTGTGCGGATTGCCGCTGAACAGGTGGCTGAGTACGTGGGCATAGCCCAGGGAGTGCATCTCATGGCGATTAAGGCCGAAGAACGCATTCCCCAGATCCTGGATTTGGCTGGACTGGAGCCGCTCCTCAGGCCGACTGGCTGAGCACCAGATCGCTGCCCAGCAGTTCGGCGAGGGCCTTCTGCTGGGGCGAGGGCTCCGCCACATCCAGGCGGCGGGCATCGGTGATCAGCCAGTCGAGTGCCGCTTCCTGCAGGTCGAAGTGGTCGCCGTTGCGGTCGACGCAGTAGCGGCCGAACACCAGTTTTTCCACCAGGCGCACTCCAGGCCCGATGCGGGAGTAATCGAAGATGATCGAGTTATCGATCGTGGCATTCTCACAGATGTGACAACTCGGACCGATCATGGCGGGCCCGATGATTGTGGCGCCATCCTCGATCCGGGTCATGCCCCCCACATACACCGGGCCCTGAACCTTGATTCGATCCCAGTTGGCCGCTACGTTCAGACCGGTGTAGATGCCTGGACGTACCTGTTTGCCCGGAATCTGCACCTGGCGAACCTGCCCCTGGAGCACACTCCGAATCGCCTGCCAGTAGTCGGGAACTTTGCCGATGTCGACCCACTCGAATTCCATGGGAAGGGCATAAAAGGGCGCCCCTGATTCAACCAGCTTGGGAAAAAGATCAGAGCCGATATCAAAGGGAACACCGCTAGGCACATAGTCGAGCACTTCCGGCTCGAAGATGTAGATACCGGTGTTGATCATGTCACTGGCGGCCTCGGCCACCTCGGGCTTTTCCTGGAAGGAGCGCACCCGGCCGTCGCCATCGGTCACCACCACGCCGTAGCTGCTCACCTGCTCCATCGGCACCCGCTTGGTGATCAGGCTGGCGAGGGCGCCTTTCTCCCGGTGGCGGCGCACGGCCTCGCTGAGGTCCAGATCGATCAGGGCATCGCCGCACAGCACCACGAAGGTGTCGTCGAAGAAGCGCTGGAAGTTCTGAATCTTCTTCAGTCCGCCCGCCGATCCCAGGGCGTCGCCGATCAGTTCGCCGTCTTCAATTCGGCCTTCAAAGCTGTAGGCGATCTCCACACCGAAGCGTTGGCCATCGCGAAAGTAGTTCTCGATCTCCTCGGCCAGGTGGGACACATTCACCATCACTTCGGTGAAGCCGTGTTCTCGCAGGAGTTCAAGCAGGAACTCCATCACCGGCTTCTGCAGGATGGGGATCATCGGCTTGGGGATGGTGTGCGTGATCGGTCGCACCCGGGTGCCCTTGCCGGCCGCCAGGATCATCGCCTTCATTGGCGTTTTCTCACATCGGTCGGAGTTGGCAGCTTAAGCGCCTTTTCAGGCTGCAAGCTGTTCGGCAGCCAGCCCTTCAGCTGCCCTCAGGGCCATCTCCAGGGGCGCTGGGTCGTTGCCGTTCGCCGGGACGTCGCCATCGCTCGGGGCTGCCGCCAGGGCGCGCAGCTGCAGGGGGCCGAACAGGCCGCCCTCCTGCTCCAGTTCCAGCCTGCCCTGGTGACAGAGAAACAGCAGCGCCCAGAACACTCCCACCCGGTCGCTGTCCAGATCCTCGCCGGCCTCACGGCCGCTCACCGCCTCGCTCCAGGCCTCCACCAGGCGTTCAAAGGACACCCAGCGTTCAGCCGCCGGCCACTGGCGCAGAAAGCCGCTGAGGGCGGCGGTGGTTTCGGGCAGCTTTTCGCGGTGGGCCAGGTTGGCAACCTGTTCCATGGCTGCCCGCTCACTGAAGCGGCGGGACCGCTGGCGCTTCTGTCCCTGGTGTCCCTCCTGTTCCAGCCGCTCGGCGATGTCCTCGAGTTGCTGGATCAGTTCCCCCAGGGTCACGGGCCGTTGCAGGGGTGGGGGTGCTACCGGCCTGCGCCAGAGGTGGCGTTCCGGCCGGCGGGGCAGTGCCTGGGCCGCGTCGCCTGCCCAACCGTTCCCGGCTCCATCAGGATCAGTATCGAAGGGATCCTCCAGCAGCGGCTCCGGGGGCAGCGTGCTGGCCTCCAGCAATTCCGCTTTCAGGCTCACCAGCACCGATGCGGCCAGAAAGGCTTCACTGGTCTCCGCCAGATCCTGCTCGTAGCTGCCGCCCACCGCCGCCGCCAGCCGGGGCACCGTGATCCGCTGGTGGAGCTGGTCGAGAAAACCATCCACCACGGCGATCACATCCACATCCCAGGGATCGAGATCACCCCGTTCGGCGGCGTCCTGGAGAAGCCGGATGGCGAGCCTGGCGCCTCCTTGGGTCAAGGGATGCAAACACAGAGGGGGCGTTCTGCCAAATTACCGGCCCCTGTTGGCCTGAACCAGCCCGCAGGCCTTGTCTGATCCGTGGACTGGCAAGGGGCATGAGCGCCAAGGGTGGCGTTCAGCCAGCTTCCGCGGAACTCTGG
>JBIIXY010000130.1:0-6007 GCA_044347105.1 Prochlorococcaceae cyanobacterium | reverse complement strand
ATCTGGATCAGCCCCTGGCCGACTGGCTGGTGGCCCAGGGGCCGGATCCCTCGCCGCTGCTGCGCGGCCGGCTGCTGCTGGCCCTGGAGCAGCTCGATCGCGCCGACATCACCACCATCCACGGCTTTTGCCGCCGCACCCTGCAGCGCCAGGCGCTCGAGGCGGGACTGGGTCCCGCGGTGGCCCTGGAGACCGGCGCCGCCGAGCGCCGCGGCCAGATCGTGCACGACTACTGGCAGCAGCAGGTGCTGCCGCTGCCCACACAGCACCTGGCCGGGCTGCTCAGCCGCCAGATCGACCCCGAGCGGCTGGCCAGCGTGCTGCTGAGCCTCGATGGCGACCCGGCCCTGGAGCTCGATCCCCTGCCGGAGGGGGTGAACGGGGAGCGGCCCCTGGCCGAGCACCTGCAAGCCCGCTGGCTGGCGAGCTGGCAGCGGTTTGTGCAGCTCTGGCACCGCGATGCCGAGGAGCTGGAGCGCAACCTGGCCGCCAGCGCCGGCGCCGCCAAGGCCAACGGCCATAGCTACAAGCCCTACCGGCTCAAGCCCAAGCCCGACAAGCTCGACGCTGTGAACGGCTGGCTGGCGGGACTGGAGGGTGCGCCCAGCTACGCCGAGCTGCTGGAGCGCAAGGAGCTGCGCGACTACTTCCACCCCGGCCCCGTGCAGAAGCTGGAGAGCGCCGCCCACCCCGATGGCGCCCGCCTGCCCCAGGCCGAGCTGCTGGAAGCGATCGCTGCGCTGGTGGATGGCCCGGCGGAGCTGGTGCTGCTTCACTTCGCCCATTGGGGCCGGGCCGAACTGGCACGCCGGCGCGAGCGCAGCGGGGAGATGGGCTACGGCCAGCTGCTGGAGCAGCTCGACCCTGGCGAGGAAGGCGACACGCCGCTGCTGCAGGCCGTGGCCGGGCGCTACCGCGCCGCCCTGATCGATGAATTCCAGGACACCGACCCGATCCAGTGGCGGATCCTGCAGGGCGCCTTCGGCGGCGAGCCGCCCCGCCACCTGCTGGTGATGGTGGGCGACCCCAAGCAGGCGATCTACCGCTTCCGCGGCGGCGAGCTGGCCACCTACCGCGAGGCCGCCGGGCAGGCCGAGGCCCGCTACGGCCTGGTGGAGAACCGCCGCTCCAGCGCCGGCCTGATCGACGGGCTGAACGCCCTGATGCGGCCGAGGTTGGTGCGCTCGGATCTGGAGGTGCCCGAGGTGCTCTGCCGCGCCCGTGGTGAGCAGCTCACGCTGGCGGCCGGCGAAGCGCCGCTGCAGCTGCTGGAGCTGGAGCCGGCCCAGCTGGAAAGCCAGGTGGCCGCCTTCTGCCAGGGCCTGCTGGAGCGCCGGCTGGAGCTGGTGAAGGGCGAGAGCCGGCGGCCCCTGGAGCCCGGCGATCTCTGCCTGCTGGTGAACACCCACCGCGAGGCCGAGGCCCTGCGGGTGGCCCTGGAGCGCCGCGGCCTGCCGAGCCGGCTGGTGAGCCAGGGGGATGTGTTCGCCACTGAGGGGGCCCTGGCCCTGCAGCGGCTGCTCGATGTCCTCGCCACCCCCGGCGATCCGGGCCGGCTGCAGCTGCTGGCCGCCTCCAGCCTGCTGGGCTGGAGCGCCGAGCGGATCGGCAGCGCCACTCCCGAAACCTGGGATGGCCTGGCGGAGAGCCTCGGTGGCCTGGCGGAGCGCCTGCCCCAGCAGGGGCTCACGGCGGTGGTTGGGCAGCTGCTCGGCAGCGAGGCCCTGGCCCGGCTGGCGCTGCGCGGGCGGGCCCTGGCCGATCTGCAGCAGGCGGCGGAACTGGTGCAGGAGCAGATGCACCGCCAGGGGCTGAACGCGGCAGCCGCGGCCGACTGGCTGCGCAACCTGCGCCTGCAGGAGGAGCGCGACGTGCCCGATCCGCATCGCTGCCGCAGCGATGCCGCCGAGTCGGCGATCGCCGTGGTGACCATCCACCGCAGCAAGGGGCTGGAGTATCCGGTGGTGATCTGCCCCAGCCTCTGGAGCGGCGAGCGGGCCACCCGCGGCGGCAGCGCCTCGGTGGGGCGCCGCTGGAGGCCACCCGGCAACCGGCGGCCCCGCTTCGATCTGCACCTCAACCCCCACTGGGGCGTGGGCCGCGATGCCGCCCTGCAGCACGCCGAGGCCGAGCGGCAGGAGGCTGAACGCAAGGCCTACGTGGCCTGCACCCGGGCCCGCCACCTGCTAGTGCTGGGCTGGCCCGGAGCCGATCAGGCCAAGGAGGGCAACCCGCTCAGTCCCTGGCTGATCGATAGTGCCACCGGCACGCTGCGCGACCTGCCGCTGGCCCCGGTGGATCCCACCAGCCATCCACCCGCAGGGGGGCGCTGGCGCCCGGGGCCAGCCCGCGGCGAACTGGAGCCGGGGCCCACCCCCACCCGCAGCCTCGACAGCCGCTGGGGCCGGGCCAGCTACTCCGCCTGGACCCACGGCGCCGCCGCCCTGCCGCCGGAGGCGCGCGACGAGGGCCGCGACAGCGACGCCCTCAGCCGCGACGGCGACGCCGCCGACACCCTCAGCAGCACCGCCGAGCCGCCGCAGGTCCCCTGGCCGGCCTTGGGCCCCCTGGCCCAGTTCCCCCGCGGTGCCGCACCGGGGGATGCGCTGCACCGCATGCTGGAGCAGATCGACTATCCCGCGCTGGCGGCGGGTGAGGTGGAGGCAACCCAGGGAGTGGTCATCCGGGAGCTCGACCGTGCCGGCCTGGCGGCCGATCTGGTCGAGGGCGTGCTCACGGCGTTGCAGCAGCTGGTGCGCACCCCCCTCGGCGGCGAGCTGGGCAGCCTGCGCCTGGCCGACCTGGAGCCGGCGGGCTGGCTGAACGAGATGGCCTTCGACCTGCCGCTGGCCATCGCCCGCGAGCGGCTGGTGCGCAGCAGCGGCCTGGCGGAGGTGTTCCGCCGCCACGATGGCGGCCGCTTCGGCAGCAGCTACGGCCGCCAGCTGCAGGGGCTGGGCGTGGCCAGCCGCGGCTTTCTCACCGGCTCGATCGATCTGGTGTTCCGCTGCGGCGAGCGCTGGTGGGTGGCCGACTGGAAGAGCAACTTCCTCGGTCAGCGCGATGGCAGCGGCGGCGTGCTCCGCTGCGGCCCCAACGATTACAACGCGGCGGCGATGGAGCAGCTGATGGCGGCCAACCACTACCCCCTGCAGGCGCACCTCTACCTGGTGGCCCTGCACCGCTACCTGCGCTGGCGCCTGCCCGGCTATGCGCCGGAACATCACCTGGGCGGCTACGCCTACGTGTTCCTGCGCGGGGTGCCCGGACCCGTGGCTGATGCCCCCTGCAGCGGCGTCCCTGGCGTGCTGGTGGAGCAGCCGCCGCTGGAGCGGTTGCTGGCGCTCGATGCCCTGCTGCGGGAGGGCCAGCCATGAGCAGCCTGGCCCCGGCCCTGCTCGACAGCCTGCGGCGCCTGCTACCAGCCTCCAGCGCAACCCAGCTCGATCCAGCAGGCCAGCTGGCCCTGAGGCAGGTGATCACCGCCCTGGCCGGCGCCCTGGAGCGGGGCGAGCTGGGCCTCGATCTGGAGGGTCCGCCACCGCCGGAGCTGGAAGCGGCAGAGCAGGCCCCCGAGTGGCCCGCAGCCCAGCTGGCGGCCCTGCAGGACTGCGGCTGGCTGGTGGATGCCGGCGCCCTGGCGGATCGGCCCGAGGCGCCCGTGGTGCGCGCCGGCCGCTGGCTGCGCTGGCGCCGCTGGCACCAGCAGCTCAGCCACTGCATTGCCGCTTTGATCCAACGGGGCCAGGCCGGTGTTGAACCACCCGCCAGCAGCAGCCAGCTGCAAGCCGTGCGCAACCGGGCGACGGCGGCCGGCCTCGACCAGCAGCAGAGCGCTGCGGTGCAGGCCGTTCTGGAGCAGCAGCTGGTGTTGCTCAACGGCGGGCCGGGCACCGGCAAGACGTCCACCGTGGTGCAGATGCTGGCGGCAGCGCTACGCCTGCAACCCCAGCTGCGCCTGCAGCTGGCAGCCCCCACCGGCAAGGCCGCCGCCCGCCTCGGGGCCGCCGTGGCCGCCGGCACCGCTGCGCTGGAACCCGAGCTGGCCGAACGCCTGGCCACGCTCCCCTGCGGCACCCTGCACCGGCTGCTGGAGGCGCGGGGCGACGGTGCCGGCTTCCGCCGCAGTGCCGCTCGGCCACTGGAGCTCGATCTGCTGGTGGTGGATGAGGTGTCGATGGTGGACCTGCCCCTGATGCAGGCCCTGCTGGCGGCCCTGCCCCAGGCCGCTCGGCTGCTGCTGGTGGGCGATCCCAACCAGCTTGCCCCGGTGGGCCCCGGCGCGGTGCTGCTGGAGCTATGCCGGCCGGACGCGCTGGCAGCCCTGGGCCCGGCGGCGGTGGAACTGCGCACCACTTACCGCAACGATGGGGCCATCGCCACCCTGGCCGCCCTCCTGCGCAGCGAGGGCCTGCCTGGCAGCGAGCTGGTGCAGGCCCTGCGCCCGCAGCTGGAGCAGCTGGGCAGTGGCGACAACGTTCGGTGGCTGGAAGCCCCGGCCGGCCGGCCGCCGGCCGATGCCCTGGCCCGCCTGAGCGAGCACCAGCAGCGCCTGGCGGAGCTGGCGGACGCCCTGGGTGTGCTCGACCCGCAGGCCGGCCCCGCCGCCAACCCAGGCGCCAGGGCCCTGCTGGGCGAACTGGAGCGCCTGATCCTGCTCAGCCCGATCCGCCAGGGACCCTGGGGAGTGGAGGGGGTGCAGCGGGCCCTGCTGGGGCAGGCGCTGGCTGGCCCGGTGCAGGCCTGGCCGCTCGGGACGCCCGTGCTCAACCGCCGCAACCTGCCGGAGCAGGAGCTGGCCAATGGCGACATCGGCGTGCTGGTGGCGGGCTCAGGCGGAGGGCGGCTGGTGCTCTTCCCTGGAGGCCGGCTGCTGCATCCGGCCCGGCTGGCGGGTGCCGAACCCGCCCTGGCGCTCACGGTGCACAAGGCCCAGGGAAGCCAGTACGGCGAGGTGCTGCTGCTGCTCCCCTCCGGACGCCATCTCGATGCCCGCCTCCTCTACACGGGCCTCACCCGGGCCCGCAGGAGCGCCCGGCTGTACACGGCCCTCCGACCTGTCTAGGGTCCAACACGCAATCCCAGCCCCCACACCATGGAGCATCGCCCCTGGGGCTGGTTCGAGACGCTGAGCGAAGGTCCGGGCTACCGGGTGAAGCGCCTCTGCGTGCGTGCGGGCCTGCGCCTCAGCCGCCAGCGCCACCGGCACCGCTGCGAACACTGGGTGGTGGTGGCCGGCAACGGGCTGCTCGAATGCGCCGACGCCCTGGTACCGGCGGTGGCTGGCACCAGCCTGTTCATTCCCCTGGGGGCCGTGCACCGGGCCACGGCAGGGGATGCGGACCTGCTGATCGTTGAGGTGCAGCGGGGCGAGCAGCTGCGCGAGGACGACATCGAACGGCTGGCCGACGACTTCGGACGCACGGGGCCGCCCTGAAGCACGGGGGAGAGGCTGTTGTTGGCCAGGCTGTTAGGGTTGACGCATACCTTCTTGAAATCAACCTCTACGAGGGAATTTCAAGGGCTAGGCACACAAGGAAAAAGCGCAACGGCATCACCCAGGGGCCGGACCCGATCCGCAACCCCACCGACGCATGCGTGAGTTCCGCGTTGGAGAGGAGTCGCGGTCCATCTGGGGCAGCGTCGATGGTCTTGTACCACTGGGATCCTGCCGGGCCCGCAAGAAGGACTGACCTGTTCACAGGGCCCAGCCCCAGTTCGGCCTGCGGACACCCGAGAGATGCTTTTTTGACTTCCTTGACCAACCTGACCAACGACGAGCTCACCAGCGGCGAGCTCAACAACCCCGAGCCCAGCACCAACACCCCCACCAGCGGCTTCGCCCGTTTCGGTTTCGCCCCTGAGGTGCTGGCTGCCCTTGATGCCATCGGCTACAGCGAGCCCTCGCCGATCCAGCAGGCCGCCATCCCCGAGCTGCTGCTCGGCCGCGACCTGGTGGGCCAGGCCCAGACCGGCACCGGCAAGACGGCCGCCTTCGCCCTGCCGG
>JBIIXY010000129.1:0-6025 GCA_044347105.1 Prochlorococcaceae cyanobacterium | reverse complement strand
AACACGAGGAAATCGAGCTGCAGTTGGTGGTGACGCCAGCGTCAGTCGACGGGGCTGGATGGGTTGGCTGCTCAAGGGGAAGTCATTCCTGGAGCCTGAGTCCAGAACTCGCATTTGAGACAGGGGCGAGACCAGATGTGGTGCGGTGATACTTGAGCGTGCGAGTTCGCAACGGCGTATGGATGGCACTCAGTGCCGATCTCACTTGGGCAGCTCGGGGTGTAACTGGCCGTTGACGATGCGAATGAGACGCTGGCAGCCCACCAGGCTGCTGGCGCGGTGGGCGATCACCACCACCGTGGTCTGGAGATCAAGTGCAGAGATTGACGCCAGCACCTGGGCTTCGGTGGCGGCGTCGAGGGCGCTGGTCGCTTCGTCGAGCACAAGCACCGCTGCCTGCCGGTAGAGGGCCCGGGCCAGGCCGATGCGCTGGCGTTGCCCACCGCTCAGGCGCACGCCCCGCTCCCCAACCGGCGTGTGCAGGCCCTGGGGCAGGGTGCGCAGCACATCCGCCAGCAGGGCCCGTTCAGCCGCCGCTTCCAGGCGTGACCAGTCAACCTGGCGGGCCGGCAACCCGAAGGCGATGTTCTCGGCAATGGTGCCGTCGAGCAGGAACACGCTCTGGGGTACGTGGGCGATGCCGCTGCGCCAGCGCCGCAGTCGCTCGCCGCGCAGGGGCTCCCCATCCACCAGCAGCTCTCCGGCTGTGGGCTCGAGCAGGCCCATCAGCAGATCGACGAGGGTGCTTTTTCCGCTGCCAGTGCGACCGACGATGCCCACCCGCTCACCGGCACGGATGGTGAGCTCCGCGTGACGCAACACCCACGGGTGGTCGGGGCTGTAGCGGAAGCTGGCATCGCGCAACTGCAGAGCTGCGTTCAGGGGCAGGGGCGTGTTCTGGGGCGGGGCCGGTGTGGGTTGGGTTGGCTGGGGGACCGGGTCAGGGATCGGCTGGTCGAGGTAGGCCAGCACGGAGTTGAGGGCGGGCTGATGCAGGCGCAGGCCCGTCCAGTTGGCGTAGATCAGCTGCAGGGTGGGCAGCAGGCGCTGGGCGCCGAGAGCCAGGGCACCGAGCAGGGGCAGGGCCCCCAGCACGCCTGTGCGACTAGCGGTGAGCTGCAGGGAGGCAAGGGCAATCAGCGCCAGGCCCACCCCCTCCATCACGTAGCGGGGTGCTAAGGCGATCACCTCTCCCTGGCCCCGGTGGCGGCGCAGCCGCCGGTCGGCCTGGCCGTAGACGAGGCTGTAGGTGGCCTGGCTGCCGTCGAGGATCACGTCCCGGATCGAGCCCAGCCCCTCCTGCAAGCAGCGGATGCGCTCCGCCTCATCGGCCCGCATTTCCGCGCCAAGCCGCTGCAGGCGGCGGCGGCTGAGCAGCAGCAGCAGGCCGTAGCCGCCGGCCAGCACGGCCGCCATCACCAACGTGACCAAGGGATTGAGCACCAGCAGCACCACGGCCAGGCCCAACCCCACCAGGCCGCCGCTGCACAGTTGAAACAGGCCGCCCAGGCCATTCACAACCTGGTCGACCTCATTGGCCACGGCGCTAATCAGGTCGCTGCTGCGGCGCTGCAGCAGCAGGGCGTAGGGCTGGTAGAGGGTGCGCCGGTAGAGCTCCGCGCTCAGGTCGGAACCGATGGCCTGCACCAGCCCGCTGGAAGCCCAGAGCGCCAGCAGTCGCAACAGCCCGGCCAGCAGGGCCGCCACGGCGAACAGCAGGCAGAACGGCAGCACCAGATCCCCCGGCTGATGCCAGCCCAGCCAACGCGCCAGCAGCTGCACACTGGCCGTGCCCCAGAGACGCTGGGGTTGAGCCAGCACGGCCAGAAACGGCAGCGCCGCTCCCAGGCTGAACATCTCCGCGAGGGAACTCAGCAGCAGCAGCGCCAGCACCCCCGCCAGCTGCCAGCGACGCCGGCGGTTGAGGTGCCGCCAGAGCCGCAGCAGGTCGTGACGCAGGCGCGTCACGGGCCGGCCCTCAGGCCCCGCGGCGTGAGACATCGAGATTCTCGCCGCGGCAGGCCTCAACAGGGAAATCGCCCACCGCCGCCCAGAAGTGCCGGGAGCAGCCTGGCTCGTAGCGGTCATGCAGCTCGATCACGATTGAGGCCACCTGATCCAGCCAGCTCAGGTCCCGCCCTGGCTCGAAAAGCTGGGCTTCAGCTCCCTCGATGTCCAGCTTGAGCAGGTCCACCGGGCCATGGCTGGCGATCAGCTCCTGCATGGTGAGGGTGTCACAGGTGGCTTGGGAACTCGAGGGTGAGATGGATGGGGAGCTGGGGATGGCGGGCAGGTGGGTGCGCACGGCGCACTCAGCAGCCAGGGAATGGTCGAGGGCCAGGCGGTTGGACTCGGGCCAGAGGGCCCGGTTGATCAGCACTGCCCGGGGATGGGCTGCGCACTTGGCCTGCAGCAGCGCGAAGTTGCCGGGGTCGGGTTCGATGGCCACCACCGTGGCGCTAGGGAAGCGCTGCAGGAAATAGCGGCTGGCGCTGCCCACGTTGGCACCGGCATCCACGATCAGCGGGGGGCGCTCCCCTGAGCGGTGGTCGCCCAGCAGGGGGAAGGGCAAGGCGTAGTCGCCGCGGAAGAGAACGTCAGCCACCATCAGCACATCGGTGCCCCAGCTGCGCACCAGCAGCTCCCCGGCCGGGGTGTCCAGAGGGGCGGTACGGGCGCCGGCCAGCCTGGCTCTCAGCAG
Organism: Prochlorococcaceae cyanobacterium; assembly: GCA_044347105.1. Taxonomy (GTDB): domain Bacteria; phylum Cyanobacteriota; class Cyanobacteriia; order PCC-6307; family Cyanobiaceae; genus NIES-981. Next base: position 3,324 of record JBIIXY010000129.1, on the reverse strand, counting down.
CCGCAGGGCATTGCGACGGCCCACCAGCGTGGCGATGTGGCGAATGCCCCGAAAGCAGCGCGCACTGAACGACAGGATGGCTGGGCGGGTGATGGGCTGAATTCTGGTGGAGGTTCAGGCTTGCAGCGCGTGGATGTGGGCGCGCCAGGCAGCCATCGCGGCGGGGTCCATGAACCAGCCGTGGGCTCCAAAGGGCAAGCCCGCTTGGGCGGCCAGATCGCGCTCCACGTAGCGATCAAGGCAGAAGCGGCAGGCCGTGGGGTAGTCGGGAATCGTGAACAAGGCAGCACCCTGGGCAGCACCTCCGCAAAGATCACGTCTTCATTCTGGCCAAGCCGCCGCTGCACCAGGTTGTGGCGCTGGCGCAACCGGCAGTCGCCACTGAGCAGCAGCCGCAGCAGGCGCAGCAGGCGAACCGCAGCGCCGCGCAGGTTGTAGCCACGGATCACCCTGAGCAGGTCGGCCAGCCCCACCAGCCGGGGATTGCAGGCAAAGGCCTGGCGGAAGGCCGCCAGCGTACGCAGGGAAAACTCACCACAGCCCACGGCCTGGCAGCCCGCTTCGCCGTAGGCCGCACCCTCGGGGTAGATCGGCGCGCCCAGATAGGCGTAGGGCTGGCCGCACCAGTGCAGAAGGTGGTCCCCAAACACATAGCTGTCCAGCTGGGCGATCAACAGATGGCTGAACCCCTGGTAGTGCTCGTAGAACCAGGGCTGCAGCATCAGGTGGTTGTAGGCGGGCACATCGGCCAGCCAGTGATCGTCCACCAGATGGAGGTGAAGCTGCAGGGCGGCGAGATCGAGCCGGGCCGCCAACCAGTCGCCAAGCAGGGGTGCGAAGCGCCGCGGAGCAAGGATGGCGATCGGGTGGGAAGCCAGCACCGAGGTGATCGAAGAAGCTCGCCCACTCCAGAGCTGACAAATCCAGCTTATAGAGGGGGATCACCACCACCGGGCGGGGCAACGTGGCGTGAGGCACCTGGGCCCTGAACAATCAGCCTGAGAAACAATCAGCCTCAGAATCAGTGGCCTGGGGGGGACGGCCAGCGCACCGCACGGCTGAGGGCAGGCCAGAGGGGCTGGCTGCTGGCCGACTGCTTCAACAGCTGGGGACGGTTGGTGCTCACCAGCAGGCAGTTGAAACTGCGATCCGGGCTGGGCAGCAGGGTGGCGAGAGCCTTCTGCACACGGGACAGGGGCTCGGGCTTCAGGGGAAGCTCGGCGAGCGCATCCTGGTCTGGTTGCAAAGCGCCCCTGGCGGTGAGGCAGGTGGCGGGACTGGAGGAGCCGGAACCACCCAGAGTTTGGGAAAGGATCGCCGGGTCCAGCGCGGAGGCGGTCCAACTGGCCATGGGTGTGAGTTGCACCAGGGCACCACCAGGACCCTGGAGGACTGGGCCGGTCCCGATGGCCAGGGGGCTGAACAAGGGCCGGTATCCCCGAGGCTGAGGCGGTTTCGGAAGGGCGAGGGGGGGGCTAGAGCCGGAGAGAATCTGCCAGCCGCCCGGCAAGGTCAGATCGGCGTGCACATGGGGCAAAGGGGGCTGGTGCGGCAGCAGGACGGGCTGGAGCGTGGCCAGCAGAGCCAAGCTGGAGAGAACCCCCAGCACGAGACGGGTCTGCGGGCGTGAAGGGGGGCGGCTGGTGTGGCGGCGCAACGGTTAAACCAGCTCGTCGGGGCTTGAGGGAGATCCCTCGGAGCCAGCCACCAGGACCGTACTGCTGAGCTCGAGGTCGATCAGCTTGGTATAAGCCCAGCCCAGGATACATACCGCAACCAAAGAGAACACCAGACTGCCGTAGGAATCATGGAAGAAGTTGAAGCCCTGCTTGCCCCAGTCCTCGGGCATGGCCACCAGCAGGGCAAGCATGGCAATGCGCACCGCATTGACGACTACCGCTCCCGCCAGTGCGATCGTCACGGCAATGAGGCGGTGTGGCCAGCTTCTGAGGGGAAACACCATCAGGAAGATGAGGACGACCACCAGACTCACCACGATCTGGTCGATACCGGTGCAGGTGCCCGTGATCGACACGCCGCCGGTGCTGAGCATCACCTCACGGCCGCTGAGGGCGGGCTCAAAACCAAGGGCGGTGAGAAGCAGCCAGCTGAGCTGGGCAGTGGGGCGCTCGAGGTAGGGATGCAGGGCTGAGAGGCGGTAACCCAGGGGAAACAACAGGCTGATCACCCCTGGCACCAAAAAAATGCGCAGCCGGGACAACGGACGGTTAAGAAGGGCCACCCCTGCCAACAGGAGAGGCACCATCACATAAAGAAAGCGATCTTGCTGATTCAGGAGCCAGCTGCCCCGCCAGAGGGTGTAGCCGATCAGAACACCCCCAAGAAGTTGGGAGGCCCGGGATGGCCGTGGCCAGAGCAGGGGGAGCTGGTCCTCCAGGGCGATGGTGCAGCCGAACCAGATGAGCAGGTTGAGCAGTTGATATTGCGGATCCACATCGGCCCAATAGAACTGGAGGACACTCCAGCTGAAAAGCAGAGCGGTCAGCAGCAACCACAGGGAGCGGCGGTTGCCGGAATGGCGGGGCATCTGCCGGCCTTGGGCAGGGAGCCAGTGCCGAGGACGAATCCGCAGAAGCGGGGAGGTCATCAGGCTCTGCGGAGGAAAGCCCCGAAGGCCCAGCTGTAAACCATGGCGCCCAACAGCACTCTCAGGCAGTCGCGGCCGAGAGCGAAGCGAGAGGCGTTGACCTGCCGGCCCAGGTTATTTAAATTATTGTCACGCACACGTGCCGCTTCAGCGATCAAATCATCGAGCTGGGCCGAGGGCGGAGGAGCTATAGCGGGAGCACTGGCTGAATCCTGCCGTTTCAACTGTACCCACCCTTGGAGCAGCCGGTCTGCAGGCGCATCGCGCAGGGCTGTCTCCAGGCGCTCGAACTGCAGCCGCTGTTGCTGGGTTGCCTGAGCTGCCCCGAGGTCAATGGATGAAGTTCCTCGCAGAAAAATCACCACTTGAAGAGGTGCCAGCATAAACATGCCGACGGCCCCAGCTATCGCTAATCGGCGGACCCAAAGTTTGTTGCTCTCCATGCCAAGCTTATCCTTCACCTGTTTATCTAGTGAAAGAGAATCTGTGGGAGGCTGTGGTCGTGCAGACGCTTTAAATATTTTCGCGAGAACCCTGGGTATCAAGTTAACCAGAGAGATCGAGGTTTCAGGTGTTGATGAAATATCAGACTCGCCAGTATTGCGATCAGCATCACGCAAGCTGACTTCCAGCGACTGGCGGCTCGGTAGATCGAGAGATCGCAGGTAGCAGCCATAACGCACCAGGCACAGCCCAACTAGGGCGAGGGAGCCGGC
>JBIIXY010000037.1:0-18722 GCA_044347105.1 Prochlorococcaceae cyanobacterium | reverse complement strand
CTCCAGCGGTTCGTTTGGCCGTCGGGCGAAGCCCAGCTCCACGATCCGCTCCCAGCCGGGCTGGCTGAGGCTGGTGAGGGCCAGCCCGCGCAGGCCGTGCTGGAGCTGCTGGGCCAGGGTGCTGCCCTCCCCCTGGCGGGGGGGCGCTGCGATCGCGTGCACCCTTGCCGCCTCCGCCTGCCAGCAGAGTTCCAGCCACTGCACGCCCCGCAGATGGCGCAGGCCCAGCTGCAGGCTGTGGCTGCCCCCCTGCTGGGCCTTCTCGAAGCGACTGGGCAGCACCAGGCCGCGCCACTCGCTCAGCACCGCCCGCAGGCTGGTGAGGTCCATCGGTTGCAGCCGCGCGATCGCCACGGGAAGTGCGCTCGGATGGGGCGCCGGGGGTGCCCCTACTCTGCAGTCCACCCCTGCTGCAGCAATGGCCCGTCTGAGCGTGATCACCGGTCCGAGTGGGGTGGGCAAGGGCACCTTGGTGAGTCAGCTGCTGGCCCGTCATCCGCGCATCTGGCTGTCGGTGTCCGCCACCACCCGGCCCCCCCGCCCTGGGGAGGTGGAGGGGGAGAACTACTTCTTCCTCAGCCGCGAACACTTCGAGCGGCAAGTGGCCGCCGGTGGCTTCCTGGAGTGGGCCGAGTTCGCCGGCAACCTCTACGGCACGCCACGGGAGCCGGTGGAGCGCCAGCTGCAGGCGGGCCGTCCGGTGCTGCTGGAGATCGAGCTGGAGGGTGCCCGCCAGGTGCGCCGCAGCTTCCCGGCCGGCTTTCAGGTGATGATCAAGCCGCCCAGTCTCGAGGAGCTGGAGCGACGCATCCGCGGGCGCGGCACGGATGCCGAGGAGGCGATCCAGCGCCGGCTGGAGCGGGCCCGGGTGGAGCTGGCGGCCGAGGCGGAGTTCGACGCCACCCTGCTGAACGGCGACCTCCCGCAGGCCCTGGCAGAGCTGGAGGAGCTGCTTCAGCTCCAGGATGATCCGCACATCCAGCCCCGCAAGGCCTGAACGGGCCTGCTTCCAGTTGCCGCAACCCCTGTTGCGCGCCCAACAAAAAAGCGGCCCCTGGTGGGCCGCTGCTGGCTGGTGTGCCACCTCCGCTCAGAGGGGGTGGAACAGCAGGTCGGGGAAGAAGCGGTTGAACTCGATCAGGATGCCGGCGGTGATGGTGAACCAGATCGCCGAGAACACCGGAGCGGTGGTGAGGAATTTTTTCATGGCTGAAGGGAGCTGCTGAAAGTTGCGGAGGACGGGGCGCAATGGGCTGGGGAGCCGGTGGGAACCGGCGCTCAGCGGGGCGACACGGTGATCTTGTCGTCGGCTTCGGTGAGCTTCTTGCCGGTGAACTCACCGAAGGCGGCCAGGGGCCAGCTGGCGGCGGCCAGGGTGCTCTTGAAGGCCAGGGGCAGGTCGATCTGGATCTCCTTCATGGTGGCGTCCTTGCTGCCGCGGATGGCGATCAGGTAGGTGCGACCGGCCCAGCCGATGCAGCCGGCGATGTAGAGGAAGGCGATGCCGGGGATGAGGAAGTCACCGGCGTGGCTCCAGCGGCCGTCCACGATCAGGTGGGGCAGGCCATCGGTGCCGCAGAGGGCCTGGCTGTACATCTCGAAGCGGGCCTTGGCCTGGTCGGTTTTGGCCGCGGCGGCGCGCTGCTGGAAGCGGGGGCTTTCGGAGCAGGGGGTGAGGCCGGCAACGGATGCGTCTGCCTTGGCGACGGGGGCAAAGCCGAACAGCAGGAAGGCGGAGAGCAGAACCGCACACAGGCGGGGGAAAAGACGGCGCATCGCGGTGCAGGATGTCACCAGCGGACAGTAAGAGCGCTCCTGCTGGCACATGGCAACGGTTCTGGCCCTCGAAACAAGTTGTGACGAGTCGGCTGCGGCGATCGTGCGTGATGGCTGCGTGCGGGCCAGCGCGGTGGCCTCCCAGGTGGAGGAGCACGCCCGCTGGGGTGGGGTGGTGCCGGAGATCGCCTCACGCCGCCATGTGGAGGCCCTGCCCCAGCTGATCGAGCGGGTGTGTGGCGAGGGGGGGGTGCCCGTGGCGGCGGTGGACGCTGTGGCGGCCACCGTGGCGCCCGGGCTGGTGGGGGCTCTGCTGGTGGCATCGGTCACCGGGCGCACCCTGGCCCGGCTGCACGGCAAGCCCTTCCTCGGCATTCACCACCTGGAGGGCCATCTGGCCTCCGTGCAGCTGGGCGATCCCCTGCCAGCCGGCCCCTACCTGGTGCTCCTGGTGAGCGGGGGCCACACCGAGCTGGTGCGGGTGGACGGCCCGGGGGTGTACAAGCGCCTGGGGCGCAGCCACGACGACGCGGCCGGGGAGGCCTTCGACAAGGTGGCCCGGCTGCTGGGGCTGGGCTATCCCGGCGGTCCGGCCATCCAGGCGGCGGCGGCGGCGGGCGATCCCTGCCGCTTCCAGCTGCCCAAGGGGCGGATCTCGCTGCCGGAGGGCGGCTTCCATCCCTACGACTTCAGCTTCAGCGGCCTCAAGACCGCCATGCTCCGCCAGGTGCGTGCCCTGGAACAGGCCGCGGCGGCGGGCGGCGAGGCCCTGCCGGTGGCCGATCTGGCGGCCAGCTTTGAGCAGGTGGTGGCCGAGGTGCTGGTGGAGCGCAGCTGCCGCTGTGCCCGCGACCATGGCCTGGACACGCTGGTGCTGGTGGGCGGGGTGGCCGCCAATCGGCGGCTGCGCGAGCTCCTGGAACAGCGCTGCCAGCGCGATGGGTTGCAGTGGCGCCTGGCACCCCTGGCTTACTGCACCGACAACGCCGCCATGATCGGGATGGCCGCCTGCCAGCGCCTGGCAGCGGGGCAGCGGAGCAGCGCGGAGCTGGGGGTGGCGGCGCGCCTGCCCCTGGAGTGGGCTGACCGTCTTTACGAAACGCAGGCCGCCTTTTAATCCGCTTAATCTGAAATACAGATTGTTCGCTCGCCCTGCCGCCATGGCTTCTGCAAAGGCTTCTGCGACGGCCTCTGCCAACACCTCCCAGGCAGAGCCGGCGAACGCTCAGCCAGAGCCGGTGACCTCCAGCGAACTCAACGCCTGGCGCCGCGGCTTCACCCCCCAGGCTGAGATCTGGAACGGCAGGCTGGCGATGCTGGGCCTGTCGCTCGGCCTGGCCGTGCTGTTGATCGCCCGCCTGAGCTTGCACTGATTTGAGCTTGCACTGATCAACTCAACGGCCAGCTCAATCCATGGATCGGGCCGCTGTCCAGTGCCGCTGCCTCAATCAGGTGCGCCCCCGCAGTGCCTGCCCTAGATCGTTGGGCTTTGGGCTCTGAGTCAGGTCGTCTTCGGCCTCTACCCGTCCCTCCTCCACCAGCTTCCCCAGAGCCTGGTTGGCCGTCTGCATGCCATCGAAGGCGCTGCGGCCCATCGTGTCCTCGATCTCATCGAGCTCGGCTTTGCGGATGTAGTCCTTGTAGGCGTCGGTGTGCACCAGGATGTCGTGAAAGGCGCAGCGCTTGCCGACTGTGGTTTTGAGCAGGCCCTAGGACATCACCCCGAGCAGGGATCCGGACACGGACCGGCGCACGCTGTCCTGCTCATTGGGAGGGAACATGCCCAGCAGCCGCTCCACCGTTTTCACGGCTGAGTTGGTGTGCAAGGTGCCCAACGCCAGGTGGCCGGTCTGGGAGGCCTCCAGGGCCGTGGTGAGGGTTTCCCGATCGCGGATCTTGCCGATCAGGATCACGTCCGGATCCTTGCGCAGTGCTGCCCTCAGGGGGTTGTGGAACAGCTCGGTGTGCTCGCCCACGCCCCGGTGCAGGATCAGCGACTGACGGCTCCCATGCACGAATGAATCCCGGTCCTCGATCGTGAGGACGTGGCGAGCCATGTTCTTGTTGATCCAGTCGATCATCGCCGCCAGCGTGGTGCTCTTGCCGGAACCGTTGGGGCCGGTGACCAGCGCCAGGGCCTTGGAAAGGGGGAACTCGACATCGGCGTCCACCGGATCCGCCCCAGCTTCGCTGCTTGGATTGCTCCTGTCAGCTGGGCGGTGAGCTCAGCGGTGCTCCGTAGGATCCCAGCATCCGTTTCTGGTCATCGGTGTCCTTGCCCCTGGTCACGATCGTGCTCGGCACCCGGCCCGAGGCGATCAAGCTGGCACCGGTGATCCGGGCGTTTCAGCAGGCGCCGCAGTTCCGCACCCGGGTGGTGCTCACTGGCCAGCACCGCGAGATGGTGAGCCAGGTGATGGAGCTGTTCGCCATCCAGGCCGACCACGACCTGGCGCTGATGGCGCCCAAGCAGACCCTCACCCACATCACCTGCGCCGCCTTGCAGGGCCTCAAGCAGGAGTTCGCCGATCACCGCCCCGACCTGGTGCTGGTGCAGGGCGACACCACCACGGCTTTCGCCTCGGCCCTGGCCTCCTTCTACGAACAGATCCCGGTGGGCCATGTGGAGGCGGGCCTGCGCACCGACAACCTGCTCGACCCCTTTCCTGAGGAGGCCAATCGCCGCCTGATCTCCCAGCTGGCGCAGCTGCACTTCGCCCCCACCGAACGCTCGGCGGCCAACTGCCGCGCCTCCGGGGTGGTGGGCGAGGTGCTGGTCACGGGCAACACGGTGATCGATGCCCTGCTGCAGATGGCCGAGCAGGCGCCCCGGCTCGATCTGCCCGGCCTCGACTGGCAGGCCCAGCGGGTGATCCTGGCCACCGTGCACCGGCGCGAGAACTGGGGTGAGCGGCTCGGCGAGATCGGCGCCGGTTTCCTGGCCCTGCTGGAGCGCTTCCCCGACACCGCCCTGCTGCTGCCGCTGCACCGCAACCCCACCGTGCGCGAGCCCCTGCAGGCCCTGCTCGGCAGCCATCCGCGCGCCTATCTCTGCGAACCGCTCGACTATGACCAGCTGGTGGCGGCCATGCGCGGCTGCACGCTGGTGCTCACCGATTCCGGCGGCCTGCAGGAGGAGGCCCCGGCCCTGGGCAAGCCGGTGCTGGTGCTGCGCCGCACCACCGAGCGTCCGGAGGCGGTGGACGCCGGCACCGCCAGACTGATCGGTACGGCCTCCGCCGACATCGTGGCCGAGGCCAGCACTCTGCTCAGCGATGCCAGCGCCTATGAGGCGATGGCCTGGGCGGTCAATCCCTTCGGCGATGGCCAGGCGAGCGGCCGGATCGTGGCGGCCGCCCGAGCGTTCCTGGGGGCCTGATCAGCTGCGGCGTTCCGAGCCCGGGGGAAGGTCGATGAAGATGCGCGTGCCCGGCTCCAGCCCGGAGAGGATTTCAGTGTCTTTGCCGCCACTGGTGCCCAGCTCCACCGCCTGGAAGCTGGGTTTGCGGTCCTTGCCCACCAGCAGCACGCCGGGCCGACCGTTCTCCGTAACGATCGCCACGGTGGGCACCAGGGTGCGCGCCTGCAGCAGGCCGGTCTGGAAGCCCACGTCGGCGGTCATGCCGATGCGCAGCTCGGGGGTGGGTTCCACGAAAAGCAGATACACGTCGAAAGAGGTGACGTTGTTCACCTTCACAGCCCGGGGAGTGATCCGCTTCACCCGGGCGGCAAAGCGGCGGTCGGGGAACGCGTCCACCCGCACGCTGGCCTGCTGGCCCTGGCGCACGCGGCCGATGTCGCTCTCGGGCACCTTGGCCACTACCTCCAGCCCCCTGGAGAGCTCCACGATCGAGGAACTGGTGGCACCGGCCACGGCCGCGGCGGTGGTGGTGGGGGTGACGAAGGCGCCGGGATCGGCGAAGCGCTGGGTGATCACGCCGCTGAACGGGGCGCGCACGATCAGGTCGGCCTGCTCCACCCGTCGGGCCTCTAGCCGCTGGCTGGCGGCATGTACGGCAGCCTGCTCCACCAGGAAGGTGCTGCGCACGGTGTTGTAATCGCTCAGGCTGATGGCGCTCTGGCGGTAGAGCCGCTCGTTGCGCTCCAGCTCGCTGCGGCTGCGCTCCAGCTGGGCCTGGGCGGAGACCAGCTGGGCCTTGAGCTCCCGCAGCCGTTCCTGCAGATCGCCGGCATCCATCCGCGCCAGGGGCTGGCCGGCTTCCACCCGGTCGCCCTCCTCCACGAACAGCTCCTCAAGGATTCCCTGGCGCTTCGGGCTCACGTTCACCCGCTGTTCCGCCTCCAGTTCGGCGGCGGCGTTCACCACGCCCGGCAGGTCCCCTGAGCGGGCCAGCACGGTGAACGGTTCGATGTCGGTCTGGCTGGCCTGTCGTTGCCGCAACCACAGGCCGCCGCCGCCGAGCAGCAGCCCGGTGGCCAGGGCCCCTGCCCACAGCCGGCGCCGGCGCCACCAGGGGCGTCGGCGGCTGCCGGCGGCTGTAGCCTGATCCTGATCCCCATCGGGCCGGGAGGGGCCGGGGCGGCCTGCTCCATTCGGCAGCGGCATGGGGGGACGGTGCGGCGTGGGGCTGGCGGGGGTGCGGCTGGGAATCGGCCTGGCGATCACTGCCCCCAGTCTCGCGCCCCGCCCGCTGGACTGGGCTGCCTGCGGCGGCCCGGTCGCCCCATAGATTTCAGCCATGCTCAAAGCCGGAATCGTCGGACTGCCCAACGTAGGCAAGTCGACCCTGTTCAACGCCCTGGTGGCCAACGCCCAGGCGGAAGCCGCCAACTATCCCTTCTGCACGATCGAGCCCAACGCGGGCGTGGTGGCCGTGCCCGACCCGCGGCTGGATCAGCTGGCAGCGCTCAGCTCCAGCAAGGAGATCGTGCCCACCCGGGTGGAGTTTGTGGACATCGCCGGCCTGGTGAAGGGCGCCAGCCAGGGCGAGGGCCTGGGCAACAAATTTCTCGCCAACATCCGCGAAGTCGACGCCATCGTGCACGTGGTGCGCTGCTTCGAGAACGACGACGTGATCCACGTGAGCGGCTCGGTGGGGCCGGCCCGCGACGCCGAGGTGATCAACCTGGAGCTGGGGCTGGCCGATCTGGCCCAGGTGGAGAAGCGCCGTGAGCGGCTGAAGAAGCAGGTGCGCACCAGCAAGGAGGCCCAGGTGGAGGATGCCGCCCTCGAGCGCATCCAGGCGGTGCTGGAAGCCGGCGGCGCCGCCCGCAACGTGGCCCTCAGCGATGAAGAGGCGGCACTGGTCAAGCCCCTGGGGCTGCTCACCGCCAAGCCGATCATCTACGCCACCAACGTGAGCGAAGACGATCTGGCCTCCGGCAATGCCTACTGCGAGGAGGTGGCGGCCCTGGCCAAGAATGAGGGCGCCGGCACCGTGCGCATCAGTGCCCAGGTGGAAGCCGAGCTGATCGAGCTGCCGGAGGAAGACCGCGCTGAGTTTCTGGCGGGCCTGGGCGTGGAGGAGGGCGGCCTCCAGAGCCTGATCCGCGCCACCTACGCGCTGCTGGGGCTGCGCACCTACTTCACTACCGGCGAGAAGGAAACCCGCGCCTGGACCATCCAGGCCGGCATGACCGCTCCCCAGGCCGCCGGGGTGATCCACACCGACTTCGAGCGTGGCTTCATCCGCGCCCAGACGATCGGCTATCAGCAGCTTCTGGAGGCGGGCTCCCTGATTGAGGCCCGCAACAAAGGCTGGCTGCGCGCCGAGGGCAAGGACTACGTGGTGGCGGAGGGCGACGTGATGGAGTTCCTGTTCAACGTCTGAGCAGGTGCTTCAGAATCAGGGCGTGTCCGATTCCGAGCCGTGATGACCAGCAGCCACGAATCCGCCCCGGACGCCACAGCCACCCCTGCGACCACCACTGCCGCTGACCCTGCCCCTGGCGAGCACGCCCACGATTTCGACGTGCAGAAGGAACTGCACCAGCAGATCCGCAACGATCCCGACTACGACGACTGGGAATACGGCACCGAACCCCTGCCCCACGAGGCCTGGCTCAGCCAGCAGAAGCCGCCGGCCTGAGCCGCCTGGCCAGCTGGAAAGCCGGCAGACAGAGCAGGGCGAACAGCAGCCAGAGGCCGCTCCCATGCCCCTGCTGGTCGAGGGCCAGCCCCGCCAGGGGGGGAGCCACCAGGCCGCTGATGGCAAAGCACTGGGAAAACAGGGCCATGGCCACCCCCTGGTGCTCCGCCGGCGTGAGTTCGATCACCGCTTCGGTGGCGGTGGGCAGAAAGGCGGCCAGGCCGAGGGCGAGCGGCACCTGGGCCAGGGCCACCAGCCACAGGCCCTGGCTGGAGAGGGCTGAAAGGGCCAGCGTGGCGGTGCCCAGGGCAAAACTGGCCAGGCTCAGCGCCAGGCCCGTGGCCACGGGCCGCCGGGCCAGCCATTGGCCCACCGGCCATTGCAGCAGCAGCAGCAGCCCCAGCTGCAGACCGATCAGCAGGGCCCCCAGCCCGCTGGGCATGGCGGCCCTGCGCAGACCGCCGCGCACCAGATCGAGGGGCAGGGCGCTCTGCATCAACGCCGGCAGGGCCGTGGCCAGCAGGGTGATCAGCAGCACTGGGAGCAGCGGCGGCAGCCACTGCCGCCAGGCTGGGTCGTTGGGCCGATCGCGCGGGCTGGCCGGTGGGTCGGGTAGCCGGCGCAGGAGCAGGAGCAGCACCATCGTGCTCAGGCAGAGCATGTCCAGCAGGTAAATGCCGCGCAGCTGGCCGCGGCTGGCCAGCAGGGCACCGATCAGGGCCCCCAGCGCCACGCCGGCGGCATCGGCGCTGCGGGCCAGGGCGAAGCCCCGGGCCGAGGGGATCGGCCGGCTGCCGCTGCTGCTGCCCAGGGGCACGGCCAGTTCGATGGCGGGCCAGTAGAGCCCCATGGCGATGCCCATCAGCACCTGGCCCTGGGCATAGGCCGGGAAGCTGCGGGCGGCGAATAAATGGCTGTCGGCGGCGAGGGCCGCGAAGCAGGCCAGCAGCACCGGAATGCCGCAGTTCACCCCCCGGTCGAGCAGCAGGCCGCTGAGGAAGCGGCCCAGCGTGCCGGCCAGGGCAGCGATCGCCACCCCCAGGGTCACGCTGGAGGCGCTGAAGTCCTCCTGGTGGAACACCAGGGGTGTGAGGTAGAGCACGGCACCGGCGCCGATGGAGCCGATCAGACGCAGGCTGGCCACCTCGCGCAGGGGCGCGGGAAACTGGAGCCACCAGGCCAGTGCCCGTATCCGGAGGCCTGCCCTTCCATCCCGTCCCGTTGTCAAACCGCCGTCGCCTGTCTGCATTGGGCGCCAGTCTGCTGGTGCTGCTGCCCTGGGGCTGGTGGCGCCCGGCACGGGCTGCCGACGAACTGCTGGTACAGATCGAGGGGCTGGAGATCCCGATCGACCTCCGGGAGCTGGAGGCCTGGAGCCGCCAGCCCGGTGAGGAGCGGGGCAGCAGCCAGGTGGTGTGGCTCAACCTGCTCGATCCCCAGGCCCGTGCCGGCCTGAGCCGGTTGTTGCGGGCCCCCCTGCTGCTCGATCGCAGCTTCGGCCGGGAACTGCTGCAGAGCTGGACCGGCCAGCCCCTGCTGCGGGAGGCGGGCCAGCTGCTGCAGGGGGAAGATGGCGAGAACCTGGCGCCCCAGCTGCAGGCCACTCTGGAGCAGCTGTTCGAACGCCAGAGCGAGGTCTCCAGCCTGGATCTGCTGCGCGGCCTCCCCGTGGAGCGCCTGGTGCTGCGGGTGGATGGTCTGCTTGAGCTGGCGGCCAGGCTGCGCGACCAGTTGCGCTTCCAGGCGCTGGCGGTGGAGGCCGTGCGCCGCCAGCCGCTGCCGCTGCGCCGCTCCAGCACCCTGTTGCCCCAGCTGCAGTTGCCGGGCCGGCCCCAGCTGCAGTTGCTGCCGGTGGGGCACCGGGCCTCCCCCCTGCCGCTGGAGCTGTGGCCGGCCCGTGGGGGCGCCGGGCAACGCCCACTGCTGGTGCTGATGCCGGGGCTGGGGGGCAGCTCCAGTCAGCTCAGCTGGCTGGCCGGGGCCCTGGCTCAGCGGGGCTGGCCCGCGGTGGTGGTGGAGCATCCCGGCAGCGATGAGGCGGCGGTGAAAGCCGCTCTGGAGGGGGCGGCGCCGCCGCCCGGGGCGGAGTCCCTGCCGGCCCGGCTGGCCGATCTGCAGGCGGTGCTGGTGGCCCGGCGCGAGGGGCGGCTGGGGCTGCTGGGCGACTCCCGGCCGGAGGACGGCGTGGTGCTGATCGGCCATTCCCTGGGGGGGCTGACCGCCCTGATGGCCGCCGGTCTGGCGCCGGAGGCCGGCCTGGGCCGGCGCTGCGCCGAAGCCCTGGTGGCCCTGCCGCTCACCAATGTGTCCCGGCTGCTGCAGTGCCAGCTGCCCACGATCACCGGCGATGGCGGACCGGAGGGCTGGGCGGCCGTGTCCGCCACTGGCCACGCCCTGCCGCAACTGGAGGACTCTCCCCTGCGCGGCGTGGTGACCTTCAATGGCTTCGGCAGCCTGCTCTGGCCCCGGCACGGCCTGGCCGGCCTGCCGGTGCCGGTGCTGATGGTGGGGGGAAGCCTCGATCTGATCACGCCGCCCGTGGCCGAGCAGTTCAGCCTGCTCGTGACCAGCCGCCATCCCGGCAGCCGGCTCGTGCTGGTGGACGGGGCCAGCCACTTCTCGCCTGTACGGCTGGCGGCAGAGGGACGGCCGCTGTTCCAGCTGGGGCGGGAGCTGGTGGGGGAGGACCCCGAGCGCGTGCAGGCCCTGTTGCTGCAGCTCACGCTGGAATTTCTGGAATCCGGCCGCCAGCCAGCCCTGCTCAGTGCCCAGCAGCGCGACCACGCCGGCGTGCGGGCCTATGTGCTCGACGCCGCCGCTTTGCAGAAGCTGTTCAGAAGCGAACCCGTGGGTCGAGCAGCGCCACCAGCAGGTCCACCGTGACCGTGACCACCACCACCAGGGCCGCCACCACCACCACGATGCCCTGCACCAGCGGGTAGTCGCGCTGGGCGATCGCCTCCTGCAGGCGGAAGGCGATGCCGGGCCAGGAGAAGGTGACCTCGATCAGCAGGGCGCCGCCGATCAGCGATGCCACGGTGATGCCGGTGATCGTGAGCACCGGCAGCAGGGCGTTGGGCAGGGCATGGCGCAGCACCACCTGGCGCTCACCGATGCCGCGGCTGCGGGCGGCTTCCACGTAGTCGGAGGCCAGGGCCCGGCGCAGGTTGAGGCGCAGGGCGTTGGTGAAAATGCCGCTGAGCAGCAGGGCCAGGGTGCAGGCCGGCAGGGTGAGATGGCGCAGGCTGCCCGCCAGGGCCTGCCAGTCGCCGCCGGCCAGGCCCTGGCGGAGGCTGTCGAGCAGATAGAAGCCGCTACCGCTCGGCGGCACCAGGGTGGGGGGAAAGCGGCCGCCCACCGGCAGCCAGCCCAGCCACACGGCGAACACCAGCTGCACCAGCATCGCCGCCCAGAAGGGCGGCAGGGCGTAGGTGCCCACGCCGTAGAGGCGGCCGGCGAGGTCGACCTTGCCCTCGGGGCGAGCGATGCCGGAGAAGCCCACGGCCAGCCCCACCAGGGCCGCCAGCAGCAGGGCGGTGATGCCCAGCTCCAGGCTGGCTGGCAGGCTCTGGCCGATGATGCCGGCCACCGGCTCCTGGCTGTTGAGCGACTCACCCAGGTTGCCGCGCAGCAGGTTGGCCAGGAACTGGCCGTATTGCTCCAGCAGGCTGCGGTCGAGGCCCAGCTGGCTGCGCAGGGCGGCCCGGGCCGCCTCCGGGGCGCGGGTGCCGAGCACGGCATCCACCGGGTCGCCCGGGGCCACCCGCAGCAGCAGGAACACCAGGCTGGCGATCAGCCACAGCATCACCGGCGCCAGGACCAGGCGAGCGGCCAGATAGCTGAACAGGGCGCGGCGGCGGCTCATGGCTGGCGCTCCAGCTCCTGGAGCAGCAGGCGGCCGTTGCCGTCAAAGCGGGGGGTGGCCAGGCCCGCCTGGGCCCAGGCCCGGGGGGCGACCAGCCAGAGCGGCAGGTAGGGGGCTGCCCGGGCCGTGCGCCGTTCGATCTCCAGCAGCAGCCGGCGCCGCTCGTCGCCGGCCAGCCCCTCGCTGCGCACCAGGGTCTGCTGCAGGCCGGGTTCGGTCCAGAAACTGCCGCTCAGGGCGCTCTCCCCCTTGAGACAACGCCCGCCCTGGGCCTCGCTGCAGCTGATCAGGGGGAACAGGTAGGCCTCCGGGTCGGGCACGGCGCCCCGCCAGTCGAGCATCACGGCGGCGAAGGCCCCTTCACCCAGCTGGCGGTACACGGTGGTGGATTCCATGCCGTTGGGCTGCAGCACGATGCAGTCGTCGAGGTCGCGGGCCAGCTGGGCCTGCCAGGTGAGCACCATCAGGCGGTCGGAGGGGATGTTGGAGCGGAAGGTGAGCGGCAGTTCCAGCCGCCGGCCATCGCAGTAGCCGGCCTCGCGGAACAGCTGGCGTGCTCTGGCCGGCGCGTAGGCCGGCCAGAGGTTCTGGCCGGTGGCGCTCACCACTGGCGGCACCAGGTTGCGCAGGGCCGGCCGCAGGCCCTGGCTCACCCGTTCGCTGATGCGGTCGCGGTCGAGGCTGTGGGCCAGGGCCCGACGCAGGGTGGGGTTGTTGAACGGCGGCTGGTCGGTGTGCAGGGTGATGTAGCCGATCTCCAGGGCGGGA
This sequence comes from Prochlorococcaceae cyanobacterium, assembly GCA_044347105.1. Classification (GTDB taxonomy): domain Bacteria; phylum Cyanobacteriota; class Cyanobacteriia; order PCC-6307; family Cyanobiaceae; genus NIES-981. The sequence continues at coordinate 6,263 of JBIIXY010000037.1, read as the reverse complement.
CCCTCCCCCTGGCGCAGGGTCCCCCGCTCGGCCCGCTGCTGCAGGGCCTGCTGGTGGTCCTCGTGCAGGCCGGTGGAGAGCAGCACATCCACTTCGCCGCTGCCCATGGCGCCGAACAGGGCCGTGGAGTTGCCCAGGCTGATCAGGTCGATGCCGCTGTTGCGGGGCCGGGTGCCCCAGTAGTCGGCGAAGGGCTCCAGCCGCTGCTGCTGGTCGCTGAAGGTGGTAAGCCGGTAGGGTCCCGTGCCCACGAAGCGGTCGGGCAGGGCCTTGTCGGCGTGCTGGCGGTAGGCGGCGGGCGAGACCGGCGTGAGGTTGATCGTGCTGAGCAGTTCGGGCAGCACGGTGGTGGGCCGCTTCAGCCGCAGTTCCAACTCGTGGCTGCCGCTGGCCCGCACGCTGGCAATGCGGTCGTCGAGCAGGTAGCTGAGCGAGCCGATCGCCAGGAAGCGCTCCAGGCTGAACACCATCGCCGCGGCATCGAAGGGGGTGCCGTCGTGGAAGCGCACCCCCTGGCGCAGAGGAATGCGCACGGTGAGGCCATCGCCCTCCACCCGCGGCAGGGCGGTGGCCAGGGCGGGCTCCAGCTGGCCGTCAGGCCCGAGCCGGTAGAGGGGATCGCCGATGGCGCTGAGCAGCTGGGTGGCGCCGAAGGTGGAGGCGCGTACGGGGTCCACCGAGCCCACCCGGGCGCTGGTGGCCACCACCAGCCGCTCGCTGCGACGCTGCACCTGGCAGGCCTGGAGCAGCGGCAGGAAGAGAGCGGTGAGTGTGATCAGGCCCGCGGCCAGCCTGGGAAACAGCCGCACTGACCTGAGCAAGGGAAACCGTCGGGGACTTTATCCGGTCGTCATTCAAGGGCGGTGGGGCCGTTCCGGCCGCACCTGCTGCAGGGAAATTTCAAACACCTCGGAGCCCTGACGGGCCAGGGGCCAGCGGCGCACCCAGCAACGGTTGTGGCGGTCGTCCACGCCGATCACCTGGTAGAGCTGCTCATCGGCGGCGTCCAGCCGCACGCACTCGCCCTGGCTGGGCAGGTGCTGGCTGGGGCTGAGGCAGGGAAAAGCTGTCATGCAGTGCGCTGGGGATGGACCGGATCAGGGGCCTAAGCGGAGGGGTTGGGGTTGAAAACGAGCTGGGGGAATGGTGCGGGCCCTGACCGGCTGGAAAGTGTTCGGTGAGATACAGAAGAATGGCTGGGTGCGGGGATGCCGACAGGCTTGCGGCTGCCTGGACCAGCTATCTGGACCAGCTATCTGGATGGTGCGGCCTGGATGGTGCGGCCTGGATGGTGCGGCCTGGATGGTGCGGCCCGGATGAAGGGTTGGATGGGGGAATGGGGTGGAAGCGCCTTAAGACTTTCTTCCACGTTGTTTCAGTGTGCATCGTTCCAGGGCCCTGGCGCCAGTGGGTGCTGATTTGGCCATCTGATCGCCGGCATCAGCAGGCGATCAGCATCAGAGGGTGCGCAGGCAGGCGGCCACACCGTTCACCGCCGGCAGTGCTTCGATCGCCGCCAGGGCGCGGCGGAAGTTGGCTTCGAGCACCTCGTGGGTGATCACCACGATTTCGGCCGCCTCGCTGTCGGCCTCGAACTGCACGATCGACTGGATCGACACACCCGCCTCGCCGAAACAGGTGCCGATCTGGCCGATCACGCCGGCCTGGTCGCTGGTGCGCAGGCGCACGTAGTTGCGGTGCGTGGTCTCGGCTCCATCCACCAGCTGGCACTGGCGCCAGCTGCCCGCCGCCAGCAGGGGGTCGAGGCTTGCCCCCTCCAGCTGGTGGCAGGCCTCGCGGATGCCAGCGATGTTGAGGATGTCGGCCACCACGGCGGAGGCCGTGGGCCCGGCCCCCGCCCCTGGCCCGAAGAACATCACCTGCCCCACCGGCTCGCCCTCCACGAGGATGGCGTTGTTCACGCCGTTTACCCCCGCCAGGGGATGGCTGCGGGGCACCAGGGTGGGGTGCACGCGCACATCCAGCCACTGGCTGTGATCGCCGTTGCCGGGCCGATCGATGCGCTGGGACACCGCCAGCAGCTTCACCACGTAGCCGAGTTTGTCGGCGTAGGCCACATCGCGGGCGTCGAGCCGGTCGATGCCCTCGGTGGGGATCGCCTCGCGGGGCACCGAGCCCCCGTAGGCCAGCCCCGTGAGGATGGCGATCTTGTCGGCGGCATCGCCGCCCTGCACGTCGGCGGCGGGGTCGGCCTCGGCGTAGCCAAGGCGCTGGGCATCGGCCAGCACGGCGCCGTAGTCGGCTCCCTCGGCCGCCATGCGGCTGAGGATGTAGTTGGTGGTGCCGTTGATGATGCCGCTCACCCGTTGGATGCGGTTGGCTCCGAGCGATTGTTTGAGCGGCTCGATGATCGGGATGCCGCCGCCCACGGCCGCCTCCAGCAGCACGTACACCCCGCGCTCGGCGGCGGCGGCAGCGATCTCCTCGCCGTAGCGGGCGATCACCGCCTTGTTGGCGGTGACCACCGGCTTGCCGGCGGCGATGGCGCGCAGGATCAGGGAACGGGCCGGCTCCAGACCGCCCATCACCTCCACCACGATGTCCACCGCCGGATCGTCCACCACCGCCTCGGGGTCGGTGCAGAGCAGGGCAGCGTCGAGCTGCACGGGGCGGGGACGCTGCAGGTCGCGCACGGCCACCCGACGCAGGGCCAGCTTGCCCACCAGCGGGTGGCGCCCCTGGGGCGTGGCCAGGATCTCGGCCACGCCCGCTCCCACCGTGCCGAGGCCGAGCAAGCCGATGCCGATGGTCATGCGCTGGGGATTGCGATCAAGGCCGATCCTAGAAATCGGCCCGCTGCTCGGTCAGAGGCCAGGCCGCTCAGGCCGCCAGCGCCTGTGCCTGGCTCTGCATCATCCGCAGGATGTTGAGAAAACCGTTGGCCCGCGAGGGGGTGAGGCTGGCCTGCAGGCCGGTGGCGGCGATGAAGCCCGGATCAATCGCGCAGGCCTGCTCGGGGGTGAGCCCCTCCAGCCCCTCGATCAGCAGGGCCAGCAGGCCCTTGGTGATGGCCGCGTCGGAGTCGCCCTGCCAGTGCAGCGTGCCATCGCGCAGCTGGCCCACCACATACACCTGCGACACGCAGCCCTTCACCTTGAAGGCGTCGTTGCGGAACTCCTCGGGCAGCGGCTCCAGCTTCTTGGCCAGCCAGAGCACGTATTCGTAGCGGCGCCTGGGGTCGGCGGTGCTGGCCAGACGCTGCACGATCTGATCGAGGGCGGCGCTGCCTGTGGCCAGCGAAGCGGAGTCGGCCATTCAGCGGCGGCGGCGGGAGACGCGCAGCAGTCCGGCCGCCCCCAGGCCAGCGCCGGTGAGCCCCACCAGCAGCTGGACGCGCTGATCGAGTTTGCGTGTCAGGGGGCTGCGGCGCACAGCGGGCACCGGCCCGGTTGCGGCCCCATCGATCAGGCCGTCGCTGAGCTCGAGATAGTCGCGGTGTCCGGGGCCGGCATCCACCTGCAGCTCCCAGTCGGCGCCGGCCTGGCGGGGCAGCAGGAAGCGCAGTTGGCCTTCGGCATCGGTCTGGCCCACCTCGATCGCCTCACCATCGGGCGGCACCAGACGCACCGTGGCGCTCTGGGCCGGCTCACCGCTGCTGAAGCGGCTCTGCAGCTGGAGGGTGTCGCGTTGCCGTGATGGGGTCTGGCCTTTCGGGTTGCCGGCTGGGGCGGTGAAGCCGCCACTGCTCAGGGGCGCAAGACGCTCCAGGCTGCTCTCGATGCCGTGGGCCAGCACCGGCAACCCGGCGGCCATGGTGCCAAGGGCCGCAGCGGCAGCCAGGGCGGCTGGAACGCCGGGGGCATCCGGCAGGCGGAGCAGGCGCATGGCGGGAGGGGGAATGCTGTGGCTGGACCCTAGCGATCCTGCCAGCGGCTCTCGCGGGATCTGCCGGCTTGCACCATGTGCACCACGCTGCTCACCATCAGGGAGAGGGCGTCGTGGGCGTCGCCGCGGTCCTGCAGTTCGGCGGCCAGCACCCGTTCGGCGGCGGTGGGGGCCTGGGCGTGCTCGGGAGCGGGCAGGGTCAAGGCTGGCGCGGTGCTTCTCACTGGGATCTTCGCAAATCCAGCAGGCCCACGTGGCAGCAGCAACGGATGTTGATGGTCCTGGTCATGTCTGGGGGGGTTGGAGGGGGGAGGGCGTCAGCGGCTGCCAGCCCTGTTCGCTGATCCAGCCATCCAGGGGCACATCCCAGGGGTCGCTGGGCAGTTCGGAAACCACGCAGGCCTGGGGCAGCACCGCCAGGGCCGCAGGCCGTCGCCAGCAGGGATCGCTGCGCAGCCGGTCGTACCAGCCGCCGCCGTAGCCGAGGCGCACGCCGCGTTGATCGATGGCCAGGGCGGGGATCAGCAGCAGCAGCAGCTGGCTCGGCGCCAGGTTGCCTGCGCTGGCCGGCGGCGCCGGAATGCCGCAGGCATCGGCCTCCAGGGGCTGGCCCGGCGTCCAGGGGCGGTAGTGCAGGCGCTCGCCGGCCACCGCCGGCAGGGCCAGGGGCAGGCCGCTGCCCTGCAGCCAGCCGCGCAGATCCGGTTCGCCGGCCAGGGGCCAGGCCAGCCCCACATGGCCTCCGCCCGAAGCGTCCTCCCAGCTGGAGCGGGCCTGCAGCAGGGGGTGGTTGAGGCCGGGGGCGCCCCGATCGAGCCAATGCTGCAGGGCCCCCGCGTGCTGGTTTCGCAGCTGGCGGAAGTGGCGGCGCAGTTCGGGTTTGCCGGGGCTGTGGGTCACCGGTCCGGGGCGGCGAAGGGTGGGGTTCAGCGCTGGAACCAGCCGGTGAGGGCTGCGGCCAGGGCGTCGGCGGCATCGTCGGGGCGGGGCGGATGGGCGAGATCCAGCTCGCGCATCACCGCCGCCAGCACTTCGTCCTTGTCGGCGTGGCCGTTGCCGGTGAGGGCCTGCTTGATCTGCATCGGCGGGAACTCGGCGATCTCCACCCCGAAGCGGGCCAGGGTCATCATCAGAACGCCGCGGGCCTGCACCACGGCGATGGTGGTGCTGGAGCGGTAGAAGAAGAACTTCTCCACCACCGCCAGCTGGGGGCGCCAGGTGCGCACCAGCACGCGCAGATCGCGGGCGATCTCCACCATCCGCTCCCCCTCGCTGCGGCCGGGATCGGTGCGGATGATGCCGCAATCCAGCAGGCGCTGGGCGCGGCTTGCCGGCTCGATCTCGATCACGCCATAGCCCACGCGGGCCAGGCCAGGGTCGATGCCGAGGATGCGCACTAGGCGGCCAGTGCCAGCTCGAAGGCCGAGCGGTCGGCGGGTTCGCCGCGCTCGAACACCTTGCAGAACACCTTCACCACCCGGTCGCCGGAGTCGATCTGCTCAAGCGGATCCTTGCGCAGGCGGTGGCGCAGGCAGCAGGCGGCCACGCGGGCCACGTCGTCTTCCGTCACTTCGGTGCGGCCCTCAAACGCCGCAAGAGCGCGGGCGGCCCGGTTGGTCACGATGTCGCCGCGCAGGCCGTCCACATCCAGCTCGCCGCAGATGGCGCTGATGCGGATGCGCAGGTCGTCGTCGATCTGCACCTGGGGCAACAGGTTCTGTGCTGCCACGACGCGCTCCTGCAGGGCGTCCTGGCTGGGCTGGATGGCGCTGTTGAAGCCATCGGGGTCGTTGTCGAATGCCGTGCGCTGGTCCACCACCTGCACGCGAAGCTCGGGGTCGCGCACGGTGCGCACCTCCACGCTCATGCCGAAGCGATCGAGCAGCTGGGGCCGCAGTTCACCCTCCTCGGGGTTGCCGGAGCCGATCAGCACGAAGCGGGCCGGGTGGCGCACGCTCACGCCCTCGCGCTCCACCGTGTTCCAACCCGAGGCGGCCGAGTCGAGCAGCACGTCCACCAGGTGGTCGTCGAGCAGGTTCACCTCATCCACGTAGAGCAGGCCGCGGTTGGCCTTGGCCAGCAGGCCCGGCTCAAACGCCCGCACGCCCTCGTTCAGGGCCTTCTCGATGTCGATCGTGCCGCAGAGGCGGTCTTCGGTGGCGCCCAGGGGCAGGTCGACCATCGGCACCTGGCGGGGTTCCACCGGCAGCTGCTCGCCCTGCTCGGCCCGCTGGCGCACCTCGGCGCTCTGCAGGTCGGGATCGGAGGGTGAGCTGTTGTAGGGGTCGCCTGCCACCACGTCGATCTCGGGCAGCAGGTCGGCCAGGGCCCGGATCGTGGTGGATTTGCCCGTGCCCCGGTCGCCCATGATCATCACGCCGCCGATGCGCGGATCGATCACGTTGAGCAGCAGGGCC
>JBIIXY010000128.1:0-6036 GCA_044347105.1 Prochlorococcaceae cyanobacterium | reverse complement strand
CGGAAAGGCTTCGTGATGGGAACCCTACACCGCAGGGCACCACACGCGGCCGCAGGATTTCCGCTAATCGCAGACTACGCTATGCGCAAAGGAGCCTATGCGGACTGACTACGCGTTACAATCGGGTCAGTCCGGCGGCGTGCCGCCTTCAAACGGTCCAGTCCCCCCTTCCAATCCATGCTCGATCGCGTTCCCAGCGTCACCTTCCGCACCCGCGTGCGGGACGAGTCCGTGCCCGGCCCCAACCCCTACCGCTGGCAGGACCTCACCAGCGATGAGATCTTCAAGGGCCGCAAGGTGGTGCTGTTCGCCCTGCCCGGCGCCTTCACCCCCACCTGCTCGTCCAACCACCTGCCCCGCTATGAGGAGCTCTACGAGGAGTTCCGCGCCCAAGGCGTGGACCAGATCATCTGCCTGTCGGTGAATGATGCCTTCGTGATGTTCCAGTGGGGCAAGGCGATCGGCGCCAGGAATGTGTTCCTGCTGCCCGATGGCAACGGCGAATTCACCCGCAAGATGGGCATGCTGGTTGACAAGTCGAACCTGGGTTTCGGCATGCGCTCCTGGCGCTACTCGATGCTGGTCGACGACGGGCGGATCGAAAAGATCTTCCGGGAACCGGAGTTCGACGACAACTGCCCGATCGACCCCTTCGAAGTGTCCGATGCGGACACCATGCTGGCCTATCTCAAGGGCTCCGAACCAGGCGGTGTGAGCGCTCCCCGCAGGGAGTTTGAGGGCTGATCGAGCCTCCGTCCCCTGTTCCTGGCAGGCCCCTTGCGGCCCTGCCCGCTGTTCTCCAATCGCCTCTGCGCTCCTTTCTCCGCCGCTTCTCCATGGCTGACAGCTTCGATCTGATCGTGCTCGGCGCTGGCTCCGGCGGCCTGGCCGCCGCCAAGCGCGCCGCTTCCTACGGAGCTCGCGTGGCGATCGTTGAGGGCGATCGGGTGGGCGGCACCTGTGTGATCCGCGGCTGTGTGCCCAAGAAGCTGCTGGTCTACGGCTCGGTTTACCGCCACCTGCTTGAGGCCGCCCCCAGCCACGGCTGGGACCTGGGCGAGGTGCGACGCGATCCGGCGCGGCTGCTGGCCAACGTGCGCGCCGAGGTGGATCGCCTCAACACCCTGCATATCGGCCTGCTGAAGAAGGCTGGCGTGGAGCTGGTGAGCGGCTGGGGCCGCTTCCAGGCCCCCGGGGAGGTGGTGGTGCGCAGCGCCGATGGCAGTGAGCGCATGCTCAAGGGCGAGCGCACGTTGATCGCCGTGGGAGGGCGTCCCCATCGGCCGGCCATCCCCGGCGCTGAGCTGGGCTGGGTGAGCGACGACATGTTCCTGCTGCAGGCCCTGCCGGAGGCCGTGGTGGTGGTGGGGGCGGGCTTCATCGCCTGTGAATTCGCCTGCATCCTCAACGGCCTGGGCGTGCGGGTGACCCAGATGGTGCGCGGCGATCACCTGCTCAGGGGTTTCGATCGCGAGGCCAGCGACGCAGTGGCCGAAGCGATGCAGGCCGACGGCATCGAGGTTCGCTTCGCCCATTCCCCGGCCTCCATCAGCGGCGAGCCCGGCAACCTCACCCTCACCACCCAGAGCGGTGAGCAGCTGGCCTGCGGAGGCGTGTTGCTGGCCACCGGCCGTCGTCCTTTCCTCGAGGGGCTCAACCTGGAGGCCGCCGGCGTGGCGGTGGAAGGCCACCGCATCCCGGTGGATGCCGGCCAGCGCACCAACGTGCCGGGCATCTACGCCGTCGGCGACGTCACCGACCGCGTCAATCTCACCCCTGTGGCGGTGGACGAAGGGCGCGCTTTTGCCGACACGGTGTATGGCAGCCGGCCGCGCCAGGTCGACCACAACCTGATCGCCAGTGCGGTGTTCAGCCAGCCGGAACTCTCCGGTGTGGGTCTCACCGAGGAGCAGGCGATCGAGCGCCATGGCCCGGAAGGGATCCAGATGCACCGGGCCCGCTTCCGGCCGATGAGCCAGGCCCTGGCAGGCCACGGCCCGCGGGTACTGCTCAAGCTGATCGTGGAGCGCAGCAGCGGCAGAGTGCTGGGCTGTCACATGGTGGGTGAGCATGCCGCCGAGATCATTCAGATGGCGGCCATCGCCATCGGCATGGGCGCCACCAAAGCCGACTTCGATCGCACCATGGCCCTGCACCCCTCGGTGGCCGAGGAATTCGTGACCATGCCCAACTGACAGACCGACTGAGCACATGCACTCAATCGGTCGTTTCGGTTGCCAAAGGCACTGAATCAGCCCCCATCGGCTGTGTCAACTGAGAGCAATCGTGTTCGTCCCGATGCTCACCGGCACCCTGGAGATGCAAGTCATGGCCGACAGCGGCTCGCCCAGCAGCAGTGCTGATGCCACCATGACCGCCCCCGAGGCCTTCCTGGCCATTGCCCTGGCCGCCGTGTCGTGGGATGGGGTGCTCAGTCCCGCCGGCACCCGCGCCCTGCGCCACGCCATCGACTACCGCCACCCCTACGTGGATCTGGCCGACCAGGACGTGGTCCTGATGATCGATGGTCTGCTGGGGCGGCTGCGCAGCCAGGGCGCCCAGCAGCTGATGCTGCGGGCCGCCGCCGGCCTCACCCCCCAGCTGCGGCGCACGGCCTTCGCCACGGCCGCTGAGATCATGCGCTCCGACGGCCCCCTGCAGGCGGATGAGCAAAACATCCTCAGCACCCTGGCCGTGACGCTGGAACTTCCGGAATCGGACACTGCCCCCCTGGTAGACCTGATGGAGGTGCTGCACGCCCCTGTGCAGTGAGCCCCGACCTGCGGTAGACCCTGCAGCAGTCGAGGGGGGCGGATGGCACAAGCCATCCTGGATGTGGATCTGTTGGCCTTTGAGCAGGGCACCACAGGTCAGCAGCAGGCCGTGGTTGACGGGGTGATGCGCAGCCTGGGCACGGGCTTCGTGCTCTGCCGCTGCGACCTGCCGGCCGCCCTTCTCGATGAGGCCTACGGGCTGTTGGCTGCGTTCTTCGCCCTCGACGGCCCACGCAAGCAAGTGTTCAGCAGGGCTGAGGCCTGCGGCCAGACCGGCTATACCGGCACCCTGGTGGAAACGGCGGCGGGTGAAAGCCGGGCCGACTGGAAGGAAATGCTCAACTGGTCGGTACCGCTGCCGCTCCACCACCCCCTGCGCCGCCGCTTTCCGCTGCTGTATCCGGAGCAGCTGCTGCCGGAGGCTGCCGTGCCAGGGATCTCAGCGGTGTTGGAACGCTTCCACGCCAACCTGGCTGAGCTGCAGCGCCGCTTCCTACGGGTGATCGCCACAGGCCTCGGGGTGCATGGGGACTTCTTCGACACCGTGGTGCGCGATGCCCCGACCCTCACCCGGGCGATCCACTACCCGCCGATGGCAGCGGCCCCCGCTGGCGGCCACGTCTGGGCGGCCGCCCATGGCGATATCAACCTGATCACGGCCCTGCCCCGGGCCAGTGCGCCCGGCCTGCAGGTGTTGATTGAAGGGGTGTGGGTGGATGCGGTCGCACCGGCAGGGCAGGTGATCATCAACAGCGGCCTGATGCTGGAGCGGCTAAGCAACGGCCGCATCCCCACCGGCTGGCACCGGGTGGTGGCGCCTGAGGGCAGCAGCGACGGGCGGTTGAGTGTGGTGCAGTTCTGCCATCCCACGCCGAGCACGGTGCTCAACCCCCTGGCCAGCTGCGTCGATGGGGAGAATCCGCAGCGCTACGCCGCCTTGCTGGCTGCCGATGCCCTCGAAGATGTGCTGTATCGCATCAACCTGCTGCATGGCTGACGAGTCGCTCTCCCTGGCCCGCCGCCTCGACCAGGGGCTGGCCCGCCTGGGCGCCAACCTGGTGATCCCGCTGGCTCTGCTGGCCGTGGCCTGGGGCCAGGAGCTGGTGGATCAGCTGCTGTTCGGGGGGCGCTGGAACCTGCCGATGCTCCCGGGTGGATCGTTCGTGGGGGTGCTCACGGCTCCCTTCAGCCACAGCGGCTTCAACCACCTGATTGGCAACAGCCTGGTGTTCCTGCCCCTCTCGTGGCTTGTGCTGCTGCGCGGCCGGCGCGACTACCTGGCCGTGTGGATCGGGGTTTTACTGGCGGCCATTCCGGTGTGGTTGTGGTGGCCGGTGGGCAGCCACGGCCTGTCCGGAGTGGTGTACGGCCTGCTCGGCTACCTGCTGGTGATCGGCTGGCTGGAGAAACGCCCCCTGTCGATCGTGCTGTCGTTGATCGCGTTGGTGGGCTACGGCGGCGTGCTGCCCAGCCTGATCCCCCTGTTCTCGCCGGCGGGGGTGAGCTGGATCGGCCACCTCAGCGGTTTCGCCGGCGGCGTGCTGGCTGCGCTGGCCGTGTTCCGGGAATGAGTGCCCTCCAGCCCGCGCCCACCCTGATCCTGGGAGGCTTTCTGATCACGCCCGAGGCCTACGCCCCGATGGCGGAGGCGATCGCGGCGGCTACGGCACAAGCGGCCGTGGTGGTGCCGGCCAGCCGCGGCGACTGGCTGCTCACCAGCTGGAGCCTGGGCTGGACCCGCCTGCTCGATCGGGCCGAGACCCTTCTGCTGGAGCTGGCGGCGGCTTCGCCCACAGGCCGGGTGAACCTGGTGGGCCACAGCTCCGGTGGCGTGATGCTGCGCCTGCTGCTTGGCGATGAGCCGTTTGCCGGCCGGGTGTACGGCCACAGGGCCATCGTTCAGAGCCTGGTGACTCTGGGCAGCCCCCACCAGGCCATCCGCGCCACCGCCTTGCGCCAGCTGGTGGACCAGCGCTACCCCGGCGCCTTGTTCAAGCAGGAGCTGGCCTACCTGGCGATGGCCGGCACCATTGAGCGCGAGCAGCTGCGCCCCCGCGCCCGCCGGCTCACGGCCCGCTCCTACAGCGCCATCACCAACGATCCCACCAGCCGGGGCGACGGCCTGGTGCCCCTCAGCTCCGCCCTGCTGGCTGGCGCGGAGCCGCTCGTTCTGGAGGGGGTGGGCCATGGCGGCTGGTTTGCCGAGCGCTGGTATGGCAGCGCCGAGGTGCTTCCGCAGTGGGTGCCGTGGCTGGGGGGCGGGGACATCGGACCAGGGTCCAGCGGGCCAGACTTGCCCCCATGAAGCGCGGGCCAGAGCAGGGGGATGGAAACCAACGACCAGCAGCAGGAGCTGCTCGGCGCCCTGGAAGCCCTCGGCGGAAGCGCCGGCAACGGCAAGCTGCGCGAGCTGCAGGGCTGTGATGAGCTCACCTATGCCGCCATCAAGGCCCACCTGCTCAGTGCCGGTCTGCTGCTGGCGGGGCGGGGACGCGGCGGTTCGGTGAGCCTGCTGGGCAGTGCCTCGCTGCAGCCGCACCCACCAACACCAGAACCACAGCGGCGGCTGCACCTTTACCAGGCCCCCAGCCCAGCGGCAAGCAGAACCTCTCGGCCTTCATCTGGAGCGTGGCCGACCTGCTGCGGGGGGATGAAGTGCAGAGCGACTGCGGCAAGGTGATCCTGCTGCCGTTCGCGGCGCTGCGCCGGCTCGTCTGGGTGCTGCAGCTCAGCCGGCAAGCCGTGCTGGCAGAGAAGACTCTGCGCGAAAGCCAGGGGCTGGACCAGATGCCGTTCCTGCTGCGGGTGGCGGGGCTGAACTTCTGCAATGTCTCTACCCTCTGCCACAAAGCGTAGATGGGGGTCCAGGAAAACATCGCTGAAACCCTGCGGGCCAACGTGCAGGGCTTCTCGCCTGAGGTGCGTGACATCTTCGAGAGCCTCGAATTCCAGCTGCAACTGGATCGGCTGGAAAAAGCCGGCCTGCCCTACCAGACGGCCGAACGCTTCGGCCAGATCGACCTGCACCCGCAAACGGTGAGCAATGCCGAGATGGGGCTGGTGTTTGAGCAGCTGATCCGCAAGTTCGCGGAACTCTCCAACGAAACGGCCGGAGAACACTTCACGTCCCGTGAGGTGATCAATCCCGCCTATGTCCAACCCAGTGCCGCCGCGCTTGGGAAGCGCCTGGAGGCGGCCGGCTGGCGGCTGGAACCGCGCCTCTGTGTGCATCGCGAGTGGCTGGCGCTACTTCCTGCAGGAC
>JBIIXY010000036.1:0-18739 GCA_044347105.1 Prochlorococcaceae cyanobacterium | reverse complement strand
GATCATCTGTGCATGCCGCATGCCGGCCTTCAGTCTTCGGCTCCCCCACGACCTGGAGCGCCGACTGGGCGAGGAAGCCCGCCACTGCGGCCAGCCCCGTTCGGAGCTGATCCGCGAAGCCCTGGAGGAGCTGCTGCGCCGCCGGGAGCGGCAGCGCTTCATGGCCGGGCTCGTCGCCGCCGCCGAAGCACTGGCGAGGGATCCTTCAGCCCACGCTGAAAGCCTGGATGTGGCGGCAGAATTTCTCCCGGCCGACTGCGAGGCTCTGGTGTTGGCGGAGGAGACGACCTCCCGGGAGCTGAGCGGCCAACCGAGCCCCCAACCGTGGTGGCGCTGATGCGTCGGGGTGAGATCTGGGTGGCGCGTCTGAATCCCAACCAGGGCGCGGAGGTGGGAAAGCTGCGTCCCGTCGTGATCCTTCAGGCCGATCCGATCACCCAGGCCGGCCTGGCCACGGTGATCGTGGTGCCGCTCACCACCCAGGACCGGCCAGGCACCCGGGCGCTGCGGGTTTCGATCCGTGCCCGCGACCGCCTGCTCTGCGACTCCTTCGCGATGGCGGATCAGCCCCGCTCCCTGGACCGCTCCCGCCTTGGTGACGGCCCCCTCACCACCCTCAGCGGGGACGAACTGGCGGAGCTGGAGCGGGCGCTGCTGGGGGTGCTGGGCATTGGTTTCGCCTGAGTGAGCCCATGCCGTGGCTGAGTCCACTCCCTCCGAGCTGAATCAGCTGCGCCGGGAGAACGCCCGCTTGATTGGGCTTCTGGAGGCCCACGGCATCGCCTGGCGATCCGGCGGACCTGCCCCAACGGAACCCGCGCCGTTTGCGAAGGCAGCACCGGCCAACGGCCCCAGTTCCACGCAGGGGAAGGTGGCGCTGTTCCGGCGCCTGTTCCGCGGTCGTGACGACGTCTACGCGCTGCGCTGGCAGAGCAACAGCAGCGGGCGCTCGGGCTATGCACCGGCCTGCGTCAATGAGTGGCGCCCAGGCATCTGCGAGAAGCCACGGATCTCCTGCCGCGACTGCAACCAGCGCGAGCTGCTGCCCCTCAGCGATGCGGCGATCTACGGCCACCTGGTCGGCGAACACACCATTGGCCTCTACCCCCTGCTGGAGGACGACAGCTGCCAGCTGCTGGCCGTCGACTTTGACGAGCAGGACTGGCGCGACGACGCCCCTGCCTTTCTGCGCACCTGCCGCGAGCTGGCGGTGCCGGCAGCGCTGGAGATCTCCCGCTCTGGTGAGGGCGCCCACGTGTGGGTGTTCTTTGAGGAGGCCGTACCGGCGCGGGAGGCCCGCCAGCTCGGGGCGGCCCTGATCAGTCACACCTGCGCCGCGTCACACCAGCTGCGCCTCAGCTCCTACGACCGGCTGTTCCCCAACCAGGACACCATGCCGAAAGGCGGGTTCGGCAACCTGATCGCCCTGCCGCTCCAGAAGGTACCCCGGCAGCGGGGTTGCAGCGTGTTCGTGGATGACGACCTGCAGCCCTATCCCGATCAGTGGGCCTATCTGGCAACCCTGCAGAGGTTGACAGTGGCAGGGCTGCAGACCGTGATTCAGACCGCTACCAGCGGCGCCCATCCGCTCGATCTGGCATTCATCGACGAGGAGGACCTGGCGACCCCGTGGAAGGCACCTCCTGCGATGGCGAAGCTCAGCGGGCCGCTACCCGCCTCGATCACCCTCAACCTGGCCGACCGTCTCTATGTGGAGCGCTCGGGGCTGCCGCAACCGCTGCTCAATCGACTGATCCGCCTGGCGGCCTTTGCCAATCCCGCCTTCTACAATACTCAGGCCATGCGGCTATCGGTGTGGGGCAAACCACGGGTGATCGGCTGCGCTGAGAATTTTCCCCGGCACATCGCCCTGCCGCGGGGCTGCCTGGAGCCCGTGCACACCCTGCTGCAGGAGCAGGGGATCAACTGGGAACTGGTGGATGAACGCCAGAACGGCTCACCCCTGGAACTGAGATTCACGGACGAGCTGCGTACTGACCAGGAGGCTGCGGTCGAAGCGATGCTGCGCCAAGACATCGGCGTGCTGCAAGCACCGACGGCCTTCGGCAAAACCGTTGTGGCGGCGGCGATCATGGCGCGCCGCGGGGTCAACACCCTGGTGCTGGTTCATCGGGCCGAACTGCTGCGCCAGTGGCAAGAGCGGCTGCAAACCTTCCTGGATGTGCCTCCCGAGGCGATCGCTTCGGTTGGTGGTGGCAAGGCGAAACCCACCGGCCTGCTCGACATCGCCGTGATGCAGTCGTTGGTGCGCAAGGGGGAGGTGAACCCCGTGGTTCAGAACTACGGGCAGGTGATCGTGGATGAATGCCACCACATCGCCGCGACTTCATTTGAGGCGATCCTGCGCCAGGTGAAGGCCCGCTACGTGCTAGGGCTTTCTGCCACCCTGGTGCGCCGCGACGGTCTGCAGCCGATCCTGTTCATGCAGTGCGGCCCGATTCGCCACACCGCCGAGCGACCTCTCGGGGCGCCTGAGACCCTGGAACTGGTGAGCCGCACCCATCAGCTCCAGGAGCTGCCCGCCGGTCTACAGATCCAGGAGCTGATGCGCCGACTGGCGGAAGATCAGCACCGCACTGAGCGGATCGTGGCCGAGGCCCTCGCCTGCTGGGGAGAGGGCCGAAAGCTGTTGTTGCTGCATGGCCGGCTCAGTGCGCACCAGCGCAGCGCCACCCTGACCGCGCTGCAAGCGTTGCCTCCTGATGCGCCCCGCATCGTGCTGGCCACCGGGCGTTTGGTGGGCGAAGGCTTCGACCATCCACCGCTCGACACGCTGCTGCTGACCATGCCCGTGTCGTGGAAGGGCACCCTGCAGCAGTACGCCGGCCGCCTGCATAGACAACAGAGCGGCAAGACAAGCGTGCGCATCATCGATTGGCTTGATCTCGGCCATCCCATCACGCAACGGATGTGGGAGCGACGGCTGCGGGGCTATCGGGCGATGGGCTATGCGCTGCTTGCAGATCAGCTATCGATGGCAAGCGCCTGATCAAAACCTTCTCACAGACCTTCTCACATCCAAGTCTGAGGGCTTGTGAGACTCACGGCACCGCAGGCAGTTTGGCTAATCAATCGAGAAGCTTCCAAAGCTGAACGGCGCCAGTTCGAATCCGGCCACCCGCTTCTAGTCCAGGACTGAGAATCGCTGAAGCTCAAGCGTACGGCTGCTCTTGCATCGGCTGGCAGAAGGCCAGTAGGAACCGGGCGATGACAGGCAATGCCAGGGAGTGGCAGCGACCTTCTCTCACGACTGCGCCATTGATGAGTAAGATTTTACCTACGCGGGGTGAACTCATGGGCCGTCCCGCAGTGGATCGTGCGGAATCACTGTCTGGCAGAGGCTGTCTGGCAGAGGTTGTCTGGCAGAGGTTGCCAACTGAATTCGGCCCAACTTCATGCCCGGAGCAGATCAGGGCAAGCCGTTTCAGCATCAGCGGTCAATCGGCTGACACTGCAAGTACAGGGAAACAATCTCCCAGGTCGGTCATCAGAGTCGCTTTGTCTTCGCTGAGGCAGGACCGCAGACAGCTGAAGCGAATCAACCAGCTGATCCAGGCCTGTCTGCGCGATGCGTTTGTGGGGATCGGCAAGCCGGAACCGCTGCGGGAGAACCTCTCGGGCTGCTGGTCGCGCCGGATCGACGACGAGCATCGGCTCATTGTCCGGCTGGAGGGCACCACACTTGTGATCCTCGCCTGCCGCTACCACGACCGCTGAGAGCAGCGAGGTGGCCGATCGTGCCTCGGGCCAGCCTTCAGCCTGCGGTTACCGCCCAGCCCTCCGCAAGGGGATTTCTCATTACATTGTGCTCAGACCCATTGGCATCCCATGGCAGCCGCATCGCTAATGGTGACAAGGAAGGGCCAGCTCACCCTGCGCAAGGAGCTGCTCCAGCACCTTGGCATCCAGCCCGGTCAACGGGTGGATGTGGAGGTGCTGCCCGGCGGACGCCTGGAGCTCCACGCCGAGCGGGCCACCGCTGAGATGAGCGGCTTCATTGGTCTGCTGGCAGGCCGCACCAGCAAGACAGCCAGCCTGGAGGAGCTGACGGAAGCCGCAGCTGCTGGCTGGGCCGCCCAGTGAAGATCACGGCAGACACCAACGTCCTGGTGCGGGCGCTGGTGCAGGACGATCCAGAGCAGGCGCGGGCAGCGGCGAAGGTGCTGGAGCAGGCCGAGCTGTTGGCCGTGCCTGTGCCGGTGTTATGCGAGCTGGTCTGGGTGCTGCGGCGGGTGTATCAATTCAGCAGCGCCGAGTGCAGCAACGCAATCAGGGCGCTGATCAGCGCCAGGTCGGTGGTGGTGGATCGCCCTGCCGTGGAGCTCGGCCTGAGTCTCCTGGATGCGGGCGGGGACTTTGCCGATGGCGTGATCGCCATGGCTGGATCCGCCCTGGGGGGTGAGCGGCTGGTGACCTCTGATCGCCAAGCTGCTGCCCTTCTGGAACGATGCGGACAGAAGGTCGTGACCCTTTGATTGTGGGGTCCGGCAAGGGCAAGGCGGGAGGGGCATGGAGGCCTGCAGCTGGCGCAAAGGTTCGAGCCTGAGCCTGTAGCCGGGAGCGCGATCGACTCGTGCCGGGGGCAGTCCTGATGACATCAGGCAGACAGACTGACTAGGCTGAACCCATGGGTCCTTTCGTCTGGATCCACGACAAGAATGCGTTGCTCATCGCCGAACGGGGCGCCAACTTTGAAACAGTTGTGGCGGCCATTGAGGCTGACGAACTGCTCGACGTGCTCGCTCATCCCAACCCCGAGCGCTACCCGGGTCAGCGCATCTTGGTGGTGCGTCTCGATGACGATGCGCACCTTGCGCCCTTTGTCGAGACGGCCGACGGTCTGCTTCTGAAGGCGATCATTCCCAGCCGCAAGGCAACCCGTCGTTCCATCTCGGAAACGTGATCATGCAAGCCACACCCCGTCTTGAACCCGAAGAGCAACAACTCCTCAATGACTTTGAAGCCGGTTCACTGCGATCCGTAGCCTCACCGCAGTTGCTCACTCAGTTGAGATCCGCCGCTTGCTCCACAGGGCAGAAAGACCAGCGCATCAATATCCGTCTATCCAGTCCCGACCTTCAAGCCCTGCGGGCGCGCGCCCTGCAGGAAGGAATTCCTTATCAAACACTGATCAGCAGTGTGCTGCACAAGTACATCAGCGGCGCACTCAGAAAAGACACGCGCGAAGGTAGCCGCAGTCCCAAACACCATCTCACCGAAATTCTCCCCTAGAGCAACCTGCAGGATGCGGGCGACGACTTTGCCGATGGAGTGATCGCCATGGCTGGATCCGCCCTGGGGGGTGAGCGGCTGGTGACCCATGATCTCCAAACTGATGCACAGCTCACGGATGGCCTGACTCCAGCTGTTGCCGTCGCAGATGCCCCGGAGTGTTGTCTCAGTTCAGTGCCGGCCCCATCCCGAGGGCGGCCAGCTGGGTGCAGCGGCCATGCAGCGCCACCGCCAGATGCAAGGCGTCACCCGCCCGCAGGCCAATGGCCGAATCCTGGAGCAGCTCAGCCGCTTGGCGAAAACGGCCGCGATCGAGGGAGCGACGTTCCACTCCGCCCTGCAGTAAGCGCTCGAACTGCTCCCCAGCGGCCTGACGTGCTTCAGAACTGAGGCCGTGATGGCGCTGCTTGATGCCCGGAGCGCTATGGGTTTCGGAGATCAGCCAGTCGCTGCTGATCAGGGGTTCGCGGCACTGCTCCAGCCAGTCGAGAGCCTGCGGGCTGCGATCTTCGGGTGGATAGAACATCGATGGCTCAGCGTCACCAGCGTTCGCTGGAGCGGCATTCCTCCATCACCGAGGGGGTGAGGGGCATGGTGGCCTGAAGCTCACGCAGATCAGCGGCCAGAGCTGATCGATCCAGCTGGCGCAGGGGTTCGAGACGCAGTCGGCCGTCAGGGCCAACCACAATCTCGATCTGATCGCCTTCCCGCAGGCCGGCCTGACTCAGGCAATCAGTGGGGAGCCGCACGGCCAGGCTGTTGCCCCAGCGGCGGATCGTCTGCTGGAAGTGCCTGCCTGGATCCAGGGATGCGCCCTGAGGCCAGGAAGGAGTCACGGAACCAAAGGGCGGTAGAGACATGACCCTACGGCTGGCGGGCTGCTCGCGGCTGCGCAAGGAGGGCCATGGCCCGAGGGCAAAACCTTCTCACAGAGCTTCTCTCACGGCTGCGCCATTGGCACTGCCTGAGAACCTCCCATCCCAGACAAGTGGCCGCAAAGAGCCCTAACGTGGCCACATTGCCATTGCGCCATGCAGGTTGCCGTTCGCGAGTTCAAGGACCGGCTCTCCGAGCTTCTACGGCGTGCCCAGGCAGGCGAGGAGATCGTTGTGACCTCCCGCGGAAGACCCGTCGCGCGACTGGGGCCGGCCCATTCCTGCGCGCCTACGGATCCTGAGGAAGCCCTGCGGCGTCTGCGCAGCCAACCCTGGCTGCGGCCCGCCGACGGCCAACCGATCCGCCCCGTGGTGGATCCCATCCCAACGGGGCCCGCCGGTGAACCACTGCTGAGCGATCTGATGCTGGCCGATCGCGAGTGATTGTTTACCTCGACACCTCCGCCCTGGCGAAACTCTTCATCAGCGAGCCCGGCTCAGGCGCCGTGGCCGCTGCCATGAGCTCCGCCCTGGCCGTGGCGACCCATCGGATCACCTACGTGGAGATCCACGCCACCCTGGCGCGGGCCGCTCGCATGGGCCGGATCCAGGCCTCTTCCCTCGACCATCGGCTGCGCGACTTCGAAACCCGCTGGGCTTCGCTGGATGTGGTGGATCTCACTGACCCCATGGTGCGCCGCGCCGCTGGACTGGCCATGACCTACGGGTTACGGGGCTGCGACAGTGTTCAGCTCGCCGCTGCCCTGGCGGTGCAAGACGCTTTGGCCGGCTCCCAGGACGTGGCGTTTGCCGCGACAGACCTGCGTCTTGCTGACGCGGCGAGGCTGGCCGGACTCCAGCTGCTGCCCCTGGGGTAGGGCAGGCCGCGTCTTCTCGACCAGTGCCACGACGGTGGCGGCGGTGGACCGGCTGATGGACCCCATCACCCGGATCCAGATCAACGGCGAGAGCTGCCGCCGCAAGCGGGCACGGCGTGTGGGACACCTGCCCAAGAGCTGATTCTGATTCGTCGTGCTGACCAGGCGTCAATGACCCGCCAACCGCCTCCGGCCATCAGCGCGGCGTCACAGCGCAGTCGATACACAGCTCTCCATCTGTTGGGTCGCACCGGAACTCGGTCGACACGCCGATGCCCGACTGGCGGCTGGCATCAGCCAAGAGCACCGCTGGCGCGCGCAGCGGCAGGCGCTCGATGTCCGCGAAGAGTTCACTGACTTCGTCGCTGCTGAGAAGCTCGCGCTTGATCTGGCGGCACAGCACCGAGTTGATCTGTAGCCAGCACAGATCGGGCACCAGCAGGATGAGATCACCACGGCAGCCGCGCTCCATCACCGGCTCAAGCCCCTGCGGCAGCGGGCCATCAGCGAGATACAGCCGCAGCAGGGCTGAGGCATCGAGAACGGCCATCGCGTTCTGACGCGGCGATTCAGCGGTCACGGTCGCTGCGCAGATCCTCGAGCTAGTGCGGCATCGGCCGCTGGCGCATCCTCTCCCTCCACAGCCTGGCCTGCTCCTGCATGCTGCGCCGGTTCTGGGCCGCCATGGCCTTCAGGTCGTCATAGACGTCCTGGGGAATGGCACGAAGGCTCAGTGCTGGCATGGCGGGGGCCGCCATTGGTGCTAGCAAAACGAAAGCGCGGTCCGCAAGAACAAGGCTGCCGAACGGCTCCATGAACGCCGGGCACCACAAGATGGATGACAGATCATCTGTGCATTCCGCATGCCAGCGTTCAGCTTGCGGTTGCCCAGCGACCTGGAGCGCCGACTGGGCGAGGAGACCCCTCGCCGCCCTCAGCCCCGAAGAACTGGCGGAGCTGGAGCGGTCGCTGTTGGGGGTGCTGGGCATTGGCTTCGGCTGACGGCCTTGCCGGTGGCGCAGATGTCTGTCCTGCACGCATCCATCAAACATCAACAAAAGCGGTGAGCAATGATGGATTTCAACAGCCGCTTCGACCTGTTTTCAGCCGCCCGATTCAACTTCGAGCCTGTTCCATCATCACGGCGTGCTGTCAGGCCGTCGCGTCACGGATCCCATGACAGCAACGTCACCCCAACCCCTGAGCCCGTCACCGTCGCAGTCACCGTCAGGCCCATCCGAGCCGAAGCCATTCCCTCCCCTGCACCGCGGCAGGCCTGAAACGCTCCAGGTGAACCTGGGCTACCGCTGCAACCTGAGCTGCAGCCACTGCCATGTGAACGCCGGCCCCAGCCGCACGGAAATGATGGATGGGGCAACGATCGCACTGATCCCCGCGGTGCTGCGGGCCCGGGGGTTCACCAGCCTCGATATCACCGGTGGCGCCCCGGAACTGCACCCGGGCTTCCGGGAGCTGGTGCGCCAGGCACGGCAGCTGGGGGCCACGGTGATCGACCGCTGCAACCTCACGATCCTCAGCGAACCTGGCCAGGAGGATCTGGGGGAGTTCCTGGCTGAGCAGGAGGTGAGGGTTGTGGCCTCCTTGCCCTGCTATAGCGCCGCCAACGTGGACCGGCAGCGGGGCGACGGGGTGTTCGCACGCAGCATTGCCGCCCTGCGCCAGCTGAACACGCTCGGCTATGGCGAGGAGGGGTCAGGCCTGGAGCTGGATCTGGTGTACAACCCTCAGGGTCCCAGCCTGCCGCCGCCCCAGGCAGCCCTGCAGGCCGACTACAAGCGGGAGCTGGCGAGCCACTTCGGCATCCGCTTCAACCGGTTGCTCACGATCGCCAACATGCCGATCCAGCGCTTCGCCGCCGTGCTGCGCCAGAGCAACCAGCTGGAGACCTACCAGGCGCTGCTCCGGGCCAGCCACAACCCCGCCAATCTGGCCCAGGTGATGTGCCGCTCCACCATCAGCGTGGACTGGCAGGGCCTCCTCTATGACTGCGATTTCAACCAGATGCTTGCTCTGGCGGCCGGGGGCCTGGGCCCGCACCGCCGCTTGGGCGATCTCCTGAAGCACGACCCCACTGGCGAACCGATCGCCGTGGCACAGCACTGCTTCGGCTGTACGGCAGGGGCGGGATCGAGCTGCGGTGGCTCGCTGAGCTGAGTCGGGCCGGTCGCTGAGGGCAGAGGGGCCCGCCATGCTGGATGGGGGCTCCAAGCCATCCCGTCCCGCGTCCACCTCGCAGCAGCCCATGGCCAGCAGCACCGACACCGCCAGCACGATCGACAAGGTGCAGGAGTACTACGGCACCACCCTGGCCAGCAGCGCCGATCTGCGCACGAACGCCTGCTGTGACGCCAGCAGCGTGCCCGAGACCCTGCGCCCCCTACTGGCCCGCATCCATCCGGAGGTGCTGTCGCGCTACTACGGCTGCGGGCTGGTGGTGCCGCCACTGCTGGAAGGGCTGCGGGTGTTGGACCTCGGCTGCGGCAGCGGCCGCGACGTGTTTCTGCTGGCTCAGCTGGTGGGCGAAAGCGGCACGGTGGTGGGGGTGGACATGACACCGGAGCAGCTGGCGGTGGCCCGCCGGCACCAGGCGCACCATGCCGAGCAGTTCGGCTTCGCCAACGTGACGTTCCTGGAGGGCCGCATCGAGCAGCTCGAGCAGCTGCCCCTGGAGCCTGGCAGCTTCGATCTGGTGATCTCCAACTGCGTGGTGAACCTCTCGGCCGACAAGCTGGCCGTGCTCAATGGGGTGCGGCGCCTGCTCAGACGCGGCGGCGAGTTCTACTTCGCGGATGTGTACGCCGACCGGCGCATTCCCGAGCACCTCTGCCACGATCCGGTGCTCTACGGCGAATGCCTAAGCGGGGCTCTCTACTGGAACGACTTCCTGCGCCTGGCCCGCCGGGCCGGCTACGCCGATCCCCGCCTGGTGAGCGACCGCCCCCTGGCGATCTCCGATCCCGAGCTGGCCACGCGCACCGGCGCCATCCGCTTCCACTCCGCCACCTACCGGCTGTTTCACATCCCCGAGCTGGAGGATGCCTGCGAAGACCACGGCCAGGCAGTGATCTACCGCGGCACGATCAGCGGACACCGCCAAGCGCTGCCCTTCGACAAACACCACTGGATCGAAGCCGGGAAGGTGTTTCCGGTGTGCGGCAACACCTTTCGCATGCTCGCCGAAAGCCGTCTGGCGGCGCATTTCGAGTTCATCGGTGATTTCAGCCGACACTTCGGGCTGTTCGAAGGCTGCGGCACAGCCATCCCGTTTGAGGCAGCAGCAGATCCCTCCAGAGGCAACGGCTCCTGCTGCTAAACAGCCGCGTACGCAAGCCGGCAGTTTTTCCCGCAAAGAGTCAGGGCCAAAAAATTAAATTGAAAGGCCTCCCTAGGGCCCGCAAGGCAATCGTGCCAGATCCGCTTTCTCAACAAGCAAGCCCCGAAACCACTCCCGAGGAGCTTCTTCAACTCACCGCATTCAGCCGCCATCTGACCACCCACCCGCAGGTAGCCGATCGCGTGAGGTCGTCTGGCAACCCCGAGGAGATCGTTGCCATCGCATGAGAAACTGGTTTTCAGTTCTCCGTGGAGACACTGCGCTCGAGACTCTGGGACCTCCAGGCCGATCATTGGCCCTGGTCAGAGCAATCCGGTGGCACGCGGATCCAATTCTTTCGCCAGACGCCACGCTGAACAGATGGACAGCCTCAGGTTATGAGCGGGGCTTGATCAGTTGCAACACCTGGGGACCAAACCCAGCCAGTCGGCGTTCACAGTCCAGGCCTGCAAGGATGGCCTTGGCCGCTTGATCCAGATCGCCGGCAGCCACAGCACTGGCCGTTCGGGTGTTCCAGAGGGCCAGTTCGGCCTGAAGCCGCGGTCGGAGGTCGCTGCCAGCTGGAGTCACAGCCGTGATCAGCTTCGAGGCATGGTTATTGGAGTGGCTGCTGAATGTGACGGTCATGGTGTAGGCGTAAAAAATCGAGAGCGCCTGCAATCGCGATCAATTGTGATCAGGGTTTCGGCTTGATTCATCGTCCCATCGTCTCAGAGGCATCGATGCCCCACATCCGCGACAGCAATCACCGCGGTGGTGGCGTGACGGGCGGGGAATTGTTGGCCTGCCCTCAGGTGCCGGGTTCTTCGCAATTGCCACCCAGGTCTGCGATCTGGGCCCGCAGTGTCTGAACCCTGGCGGCATCCCCGCGGGTGATGGCCACAGCAAGGGCAAATTCCAGCTTTTCCAACTGATGGTCGTTTTCGCTGCTGCGTGGCGTGGAACACCCTGAAAGCGGGGGGCTGCAGGGGTTATTGGCTGGGCGGCGAAGGCCGGGGCTGCCGCTGGAGGTTGGCCCGTGGGCGAATGTGGCGGTGGAGGAGGAGCCAGGGGTGGAGAAGGTGGGGAATGCCATGGCCGACTTTCTTTCCATTCTGCCACCGCTGACCAGGGGCAGTGGTGGCACGGGTCAGGCTGCCAGGGGTTGATCACCGCCCTCAAGACCATCCCCGTCGACCTCGGCTCTGGAATCGGCCGACTGCTCCTCAAAGCCCAGCAGACAACGGCAATCGTGGAGCAGGCGTTCCACATTCTCCAGGCTGTGGAGCTGTTCGGACTCCTGATGATTGCCCTGATCCGACCACTGGGCCAGTTGCAACTCCAACGCCTGCAGGCGCTGTTCCAGCTTCACCACCCTTTGGGAGAGGGCATGGGTGGTCTGGGCCAGATCCTCAGTATTGCGAGTGATCCGGAAGGAAACGGATTCCGCTGTCATTGCCAATCAGACATGATGCCGATCACAACACACATTTCCTCCCCGGCCAAGATGGCCGGCTGCAGAGACCTCCCAGATCGCTGATCCAGATCGCTGATTGATCGCAGGTGGTTGACGGCTGAAACGCGGTGAGAATGGGCGCATGACCACACTCTGGACCTTGCCGGTCGTCCTCCTGGCAGGCATCGGCGGCGGCTTGCTCGCCATGCGCACCGGCATTCCCGCCGCACCGCTGGCGGGTGCCTTGCTGGCAGCTGGGGCCGTGAGCCTCAGTGGCCGTCTGGAGCCTGTGATCTGGCCACCAGGCACCCGCACCGTGCTCGAAATCGCCATCGGCACGGTGATTGGCACCAGTCTCACCGCAACCGCCCTCGGAGAACTCCGTGAGCTCTGGAAGCCGGCCCTGCTGATCACCCTGACGTTGGTGATCGCTGGACTGGGGATCGCCCTGTTCTGCAGTCGCCTGCTGGGCATCGACCCGGTGGTGGCCCTGCTCGGTGCCGCCCCGGGCGGAATCAGTGGCATGAGCCTGGTGGGGGCGGAATTCGGCGTGGGCGCCTCCGTGGCTGCACTGCACGCCATCCGCCTGATCACCGTGCTGATCGTGCTGCCCCTGGTGGTGCGGCTGGTGGTGCCCCAGGGCGGTCCTTCTGGCTGAGCGACCATCGCGACGGCAGGCCGGGCCCTGCCACCCTCGACGACGGCCGGCCCGATCGATAGCTTGGGCCCTGCTTCCAGTTCCTGAAGCCATGGCCCAGCGCCTCACCGCGTCGATCAACCGTCCCCAGCACGCCGGAGCTTGCCGCCCCTGGTGCCGTCCGGTGGTCGAGGCCCTGGCCCTGGCCCTGATGGCAGCCCCCCTGGTGCCGACGGGGGTCCAGGCCCAGACCCGACAGACGGAAATCGGCAGCAAAGGTGCCCAGATCTACTGCTTCATGCGCAACAACGGCAACAACCACCCGGTGAGCTGGGATGCCGCCTATGCGGTGATCAAGCGGCAGGGTGACGGGCCGTTCAAGACCTCTCCCCAGCACGCGGCGGTGCTGATCACTGAAACCGTGGTGGGCAATCCCGGCGGATACCCGGATTGCGGCCGCTACCTGGGAGATCTGTTCAAGCAGCCTGAGGGCGGTGATCAAGCACCGAGATCCAGCGGAGGCCTCACCCGCAGTGAGCGCTACGGCTCCTGACCACAGCCAACGGCAGCTAAGGACGTGCCGTTGGCTGCTGCAGCTTGTGGCTCCGGCTGTGGCACTCCTGTGTGTCAGTTGCGCGGAGGCCCCGCTGCCCAAGCAGGGCATTCGCCGGGATGACTGTCTGCGGGAGCTCAGCCTGGCCAACCTCAGCGAACGCCTGAAGGGCTGCCATGCGGTGGTGGCGGCCTTCCCGAGGGATCCTGCCCCCCTCAACGACCGCTACCTGCTGCACAGCCTGGCCGGCGATGACCGGTCAGCCTGCGCCGATCTGCGCAAGGCCATCAAGCTGGCCGCCTCCATGCCTGCCGCCGCCCTCGACGCCCAGCTGCGCAACGACCTGAAGGTGCGCGCCCAGCTGTGCGGAGAAGGCGGCGAGCGACCTGTTCCCGCCAGGCCCTGAGTTCACCAGCGCTGCAGCAGCTCGCGCACCATGGCCGCCAGCGACCGCCGGCGCAACTCCTGCTCCCCCCGGTGCAGGGCCAGGGCGATCCGCTCGGCCTTGCTGGCAATCAGGGAATCCACCAGTTGATCGGCCACACCCAACTGCAGCCAATGGCAGGTGAGTCCGCTGGCCATGCCGATGCGGTGGCAGCGGTCCTCGGCCTGCTCGGCATCGCCGGGGGTCCAGGGGCGCTCCAACAGCAGCACATGCCGCGCCCGGTGCAGCGTGAACCCCAACCCGCCGGTGCCGTAGGTGGCCACCAGCAGATCACTGCCGCCCGTCTGGAAGCGATCCACCAACCGCTGGCGCTGCGGCACCGGCACGGCCCCATGGAGCAGCAAGCCGCTGCCCAGCCGCTCCACCAGCAACCGGGCACTGGCCAGGAAAGCCGTGAACACCACCACCGGCTCACCTGCGGACAACAGCGGCCGCAGCAGGGCCTCCGCAGCCGGCAGCTTGAAACTGGAGCTGATCTGGCGCAGGGCCGTGAACACCGCCAGCACCTCGGCGTCCCGGCGCACCTCTCCAAGGGCCGCCCTGCGGCGGTAGTCGAGCACCTTGCACGCGACGCGGTGGTCGAACCCCTGGGCCTGGTCGGGATCGAGCACCACGGGGTGCAGCAGGCGCCGCTTGGGCGGCAGGTCGAGACAGTCCTGCTTGCGCCGATGCAGCACCAGCGGACGGATCAGGCGCTGCAACTCAGCGAGCTGGCTGGCGCCAGTGGCCTGCCACAGCCGGCTGCCGCCACGCTCACGCCAATGCCCCTGGCAGAAGAGTTCTTCGTAGCGGCGCTGGTCCTGGGCGAGGGGATGGCCGATGGCCGCCAGCAGGGGAAACAGCTGCACCGGCCGCCCGTTCTTCATCGGCGTGCCGGTGAGCAGCCAGATCGCCCGCAGCCGCGGGTGGCGGGCCAGTCGCAGCAAGCCCTGGCAGCGACGGGTGCGCAGGTTCTGGGCGTAATGGGCCTCATCGGCGATCAACACCGTGCCGGCGTGAGGGAGTTGCTCCGGGAGCCGGGCCCAGCTGTGCAACTCCAGCCGCAGCCCCAGGGCCAGGGCCTCGCTGCGCCAATGGCTATGGAGGCCAACGGGCGCCAGCACCACGATGCGGCAGTCCGCCAGGCGAACCATCGCCCTGGCGGCCACGAGAGCGGTGAGGGTTTTGCCCAGACCCATGGCATCCGCCAGCACCGCACCACGGCGAGCCAGCAGCCAGCGCACCGCAGCCCGCTGGTGGGCAAACAGATTGCGACCGTCGGCGAGGGGCTCCTGCAGCTGGGCGGCAGCCACCAGCTGCCGGTGGGGAGGCAGCGGCGGCAGCGGCTGGCCCATCCAGGCCAACCATTGCGCGAGCTCAGGGTCGAGCGGGAAGCGGCCGGCCAGCTGCCGCAACAAGGCCGGTGCCGCCTCCAGCGGAAACTCCCAGCGGCGCGACTGACCATTCCACTGGCCCCGCGGCCGCACCTGACGCAGCTGGGCCTGGGTCACGGCGTCGTAAGGGCTGATCACCTCGATACGGCCGGTGGCACCCAGCCGCAACAGGCAGCGCATCGGCGAAACAGCAGCCGCCGACACATTGTCACCAGCGGAGTTGCCGCCACACTGGCGGCAGCCGAGCAAGGCGCATGCAGGCCAGGGATGGACGCACCTCCGAAGGGGTGTTCCTCGAAGATCTCTGCCCCAAGTTCCGATTGCGCCGCTGGCGCCAATCCCTGCACCAGCTCACCAATCACTGCTGCATCTACTGCGGCCAGCGCTCCGAATCAATCGATCACGTGCAGCCCAAATGCCAGGGGGGGCCGAGCGTGACCGAAAACTGCGTACCTGCCTGCCTGGCCTGCAACGGCCACAAGAGCGACTGCGACGCCTTTTTCTGGTATCGGCAGCAGAGCTTCTACGACCCCCGCCGCGCCATGGCCATCCGGGCTTGGACGGAGGGGGATCTGCGCCTGGCCCTCAAGCTGCTGGAGCTGGTGAATCCTGCCGCTCAGCCGGCCAGCCCCCTGGCGGACGAGACCGCCGCTCACCACACGCGGCAGGCCGCCACACCGTTGTGGCGCTGGCAGATGGCGGCCTGATCCTGGGGCGCTTCCGGGGCCAGCCACAGTGCCGCCGCCAGCAACCCGCCCAGGATCAGCACAGGGGCGGGGGCGATCCGCCTGCGCAATCGGCGGTTGGACAGGTCCGGGGAGGGCGACGGGATCGGGGAGCACAGGGGAAACGAGCCAGCTGCGAGCATCAGACCAGGCATGGGAAGCATTCGTGAATAATACAGGTGTACTCATAAACCCGCTGGGTGTCAAGCCCGTCGGTCGGCTGCTGGTGCTGGGCGGCGGGTTCACCGGGCTGCGCTTCGGCCGGGCGATGGCCAGGCAGGGGTTCGAGGTGCTGCTCACCAGCCGCCAGCCACGCCAGCCCGAACCAGGGCTGAGCTGGCTGCAGCTGAACAGCGCCACCGGCAGTGCCGGCGAAGCCGATGGGCTGGAGGGGATCAGCCACGTTCTTGTCACGGCAGGCCCCGATGGGCCGAGCGGGGATCCGCTGCTGCCCTTGCTGGAGCCCATGCTGCGCCGCCAGCCCCTGCAGTGGCTCGGCTACCTCTCCACCACTGGGGTGTATGGCGACAGCGGCGGCGCCTGGGTGGACGAAAGCACCCCCCCCAACCCCCGCCCCGGCCGCAGCCAGCACCGCCTGGCCGCCGAGCGGGCCTGGCAGGCCACGGGGCTGCCGGTGCAGGTGTTCCGCCTGCCGGCGATCTACGGCCCCAGCCGCTGCCCGTTCGAGAGCCTCCGCCAGGGCAGCAGCCGGCTGGTGCACAAACCCGGCCAGGTGTTCTCCCGCGTGCACGTGGACGACATCGTGGGCGCCCTGCTCCACTGCATCGCCCTGCCCGAGGCACAGCGTCCGGCGGTGCTCAACGTCTGCGATGACTGCCCCTGCCCCTCAACGGAGTCTCTGGGGTTCGCGGCCCATCTGCTCGGCATCCGCCTGCCGGAGGTGCAGCGCTACGCGGACATCGAGGCCACGCTCAGCCCGATGGCCCGCAGCTTCTGGATGGAAAACCGCCGGGCCAGCAATCGCCTGCTCTGTCAGCAACTGGGCTACCGCTTGCTCTATCCCAGCTACCGGGAGGGGTTCCGGGCCTCCCTGGCTGAAGAGGAGGGGGCCGTGGAGCCAGGCTGAGCGGGGGGGCACCCTGGCGGGCCAGGATCAGCCACGAAGGGAACGCCGAGATCCTGGAGCAAGTGTCCCCAGCGCACCTCGATCCAGCCGCGGCGCAGGCCCGTCGCCAGACCCAGCACCATCGCCACCAGCACCAACCAGCGCAGCATGGGAGTGACCACCGGTAGCCAGGGACCATCCAACACGATCAACCCACGGCTGGCCATCAGCCTGGGGGATCCGGCGGGGATCGGTGCGGAGGTGGTGCTGAAGGCCCTGGCCCGGCCCTGGCCCGCCGAGCTGCAGCCCGTGCTGGTGGGTTGTCGCCGCTGGCTGGAGGACTGCTATGCCCGGCTGCGTGCCCGCAGCACCGCCCCCCTGCGCGATCCGGCTGAGCTGGAGATGGTGGACCTGCCGCTGGAGGAACCGGTGCCGACCGGTGAGATCGATGCCCTGGCTGGCGCGGCCGGCTTCCGCTGGCTCAGCGCTGCCGCCGAGCTCGCGCAACGGGGCGACTGCCGGGCCCTGGTGACGGCGCCGATCGCCAAGGCCAGCTGGCATCGCGCCGGCCATGGCTACCCGGGCCAGACGGAGCGGCTGGCGGAACTGGTGGGGGCAGCGGAGGCCACGATGCTGTTCACAGCCCGCTCGCCCGCGGGGCACTGGCGGCTGAACACCCTGCTGGCCACCACCCACATCCCATTGGCGGAGGTGCCGCGCCGGCTCAGCCCAGACCTGGTGGCCCGCAAACTGGACCTGCTTCTGGCCTTCTGCAGACGCTTCCGGAGCTCACCGAAGCTGGTGGTGGCGGCGCTCAACCCCCATGCCGGCGAAGCCGGCTGCCTGGGCCGCGACGAGCTGGAGTGGCTGGAGCCGGCCCTTGAAGCCTGGAGGGTCGCCCATCCGGATGTGCTGCTGGAGGGCCCCAGGCCGGCCGACACCTGCTGGCTCGACGCCGGGGCCGCCTGGCATGGCGGTCCGGGAGGGGCAGACGGCTACCTGGCCCTTTATCACGACCAGGGGCTGATCCCGGTGAAGCTGCTGGCTTTCGACGCGGCCGTGAACACCACCCTGGGCTTGCCCTTCCTGCGCACCTCCCCGGACCACGGCACCGGCTTCGGCATCGCCGGCCAGGGGGTAGCCCGGGCCGAGAGCATGGTGGCGGCCATCGAAACAGCCTGGGAGCTGGGCTGAGCCCACCGATTCAGACTCCGACAAGCCAGAGACTTCAGACAGGCCGCACGCGCATCAGCACCTGGCCGAATTCCACAGGGGTGCCGTTCTCCACCAGGATCTCCACCACCTCGCCGCTCACCTCAGACTCCAGCTCGTTCATGAGCTTCATCGCCTCCAGGATGCACACGGTCTGGCCCACGCTGATGCGGGCCCCGGGCTCCACGAAGGCCGGCTCGCCCGGGGCTGGAGAGCGGTAGAAGGTGGCCACCATCGGCGCAGTGATCTCCACCAGATCGCCGCGGCTCGCCGCGGCCACCGGTGGGGGCGCCGAAGGCTCCTCCACCAGAGGAGCCGGAGCTGGGGCTGAAGCTGCGACTGGGGGCATCGCTGCCTGCAGCGGTGCCGTCACCAATGGAGTGGGGGCGGGAACCGGCAGATTGCGCCGCACTTCCAAGCGGAAGTCATCGCCCTCAAGCTTGAACTCCTGGATGTCGCTGTCCCCGATCAGGGCCAGGAGCTTCTCGAGCTGACTGTGGTCGAGCTGCATGGCGATCAGTTCTCCCGACCGAGGTAGCTGTCAGTGCGGGTGTCGATCTTGATCTTCTCGCCGATCGAGAGGAACAGGGGCACCATCACCTGGGCACCGGTCTCCACGATGGCGGGCTTGGTGCCGCCGGTGGCCGTGTCGCCCTTCACGCCCGGATCGGTCTGGGTGATCTCCAGCACCACCGAGTTGGGCAGTTCCACTTCGAGGGGCTTGCCGTTCCAGGCCACCACGTTCACCTCCATGCCCTCCTTGAGGTACTTGCGGCTGTCGCCGATCTGCTTGGCGGTGAGGCGGGTTTCTTCATACGTGGCCATGTCCATGAACACGTAGTCGTCGCCCTCCATGTAGGTGTGCTGCAGGGTGCTCTTCTCCAGCACGGCCTGGGGCACCATCTCGCCGGCCCGGAAGGTCTTCTCCACCA
>JBIIXY010000035.1:0-18787 GCA_044347105.1 Prochlorococcaceae cyanobacterium | reverse complement strand
TGGTGCAGACCGTGGCCGGCCTGGCCGAAAAGGCCGGCCTGCCCATGCCCGATGTGGGCATCTACGCCGCCCCCGAGTTCAACGCCTTCGCCACCGGCCCCTCCCCGGACCGCGCCCTGGTGGCCGTGTCCACCGGCATCCTGCGCGGCATGCCGCCAGCCGAGCTGGAGGCCGTGCTCGGCCATGAGCTCAGCCATGTGGGCAACGGCGACATGGTGACCATGAGCCTGCTGCAGGGCGTGGTGAACGCCTTCGTGCTGTTCTTCGTGCGGCTGCTGTGGATGGCCATGCCCCGCAGCACCGACGAACAGGGCCGGGTGCGCGCGCCCTCGCTGGTGCTGGTGCAACCGCTGGAGGTGTTGCTGGGCCTGGGCGGATCGCTGATCACCGCCTGGTTCTCCCGCCACCGCGAGTACCGGGCTGATGCCGGCGCCGCCAGCCTGGTGGGCCCCGATGCCATGGTGGGAGCGCTCGAGCGCCTGGGCGGTGCCATGCAACTCAGCGATCGCCGCGACGGCCCCGCCTTCGACAACCTCAAGATCAGCGCCCCGCCCCAGCTGCTCGGCCTGCTTGCCAGCCATCCCCCCCTGGAGGACCGCATCCGCGCCCTGCGCGAAGCCAAGGTGAAGGGTCTTCAGACGGTCTCTCCGTAGAGCCCCCGCAGCCCCTCCTCACTGGCCGCAGCCACGCCCCGCTCGGTGATCAGGGCCGTCACCAGCCGGGCGGGCGTGACGTCGAAGGCCGGATTGAAGCCGGTGCTGCCATCGGGCGCGAGTTGCACGCTGGTGATCGCCCCATCGGCACTGCGGCCCTGGATGTGGGTCACCTCAAGGGCGCTGCGCGCCTCGATCGGGATCTCGGCCACGCCGTCGCTCACCTGCCAGTCGATCGTGGAGGCCGGCAGCGCCACATAGAAGGGCACGTTGTTGTCGCGGGCGGCCAGCGCCTTGAGGTAGGTGCCGATCTTGTTGCACACATCGCCGCGGCGGGTGGTGCGGTCGGTGCCCACGATCACCGCATCCACCTGGCCGTGCTGCATCAGGTGGCCGCCGGCGTTGTCCACGATCAGCGTGTGGGGAACCCCCTCGCGGCCCAGTTCCCAGGCGGTGAGGCTGGCGCCCTGGTTGCGCGGCCGGGTCTCATCCACCCACACATGCACCGGGAGGCCCGCGCGGTGGGCCTTGTAGATCGGCGCCAGGGCCGTGCCCCAGTCCACCGTGGCGATCCAGCCGGCGTTGCAGTGGGTGAGCAGGTTCAGCGGATCGCCTTGGCGCTCGGGCGGCCAGGCCGCCGCCAGTTGCTGCAGCAGGCCCAGGCCATGCTCACCGATCGCCTCGCACATGGCCACGTCCTCATCGGCGATGGCCCCGGCCTCCGCCCGGGCCGCCTCGGCGCGCTGCTGCGGCGGCAGCGGCTGCACCCTCGCCCGCACCCGCTCCAGCGCCCAGCGCAGGTTGATCGCCGTGGGCCGGGTGGCGTTGAGCTGCGCAAAGGCCGCCGCCAGCGCCCCATCGCTGGGGTCGGCCTGCAGGGCCAGCATCAGCCCATAGGCTCCGGTGACGCCGATCAGCGGCGCCCCGCGCACCACCATCGAGCGGATGGCCTCGGCCGCTTCGTCGCAGCTCACCAGCGTGCGGGTGGTGAAGCGGTGCGGCAGCAGGGTCTGGTCGATCACGCCGACTGAGCCGCCATCCGGCTCCAGCCAGATCGTGCGCCAGGGCTTGCCGTCGATGTTCATGAGCGGGCGTGATGGCTGGCTTGATCATCCCTGGCGGAGCTGCGCGATGGCAGTAGCTACCAGGGCCAAGCCCGCCACCCACACAAGCAGCACACCCGCCCACAGCGTGCTGGCTCGTCCCACCTGGGGTTTTCGCTGCCAGCAGGCAGATCGCGCACCACAGGGGCCGGACGCCAGGGCCAGCCCGGAGGACCGGACCGTACGGAGGAGCTGCGGGAGCGCAAGGCCCGCTCCTGCACCACGTCGGGACGACCATCCCGCCACTAGCAGAAAGAGGCCATTCAGACCGAGGTAGGCCGCCAACAACTGCTCACCGCTCATACCGGATCCCGGTCGATGCGCCTGTAGCCGAACCAGTCGGGCACCTGGCTCTGGCTGAGACCTTGGGGGTGCGGCTCCAGCTGCAGATGCCAGCGCTCGCCATCCAGCAGATCCAGCTGCTCGATCGCCAGGCAGTCGTCCACCGCCGCCAGATCGTCCTTGTGCTGCTGCAGCGCACCGCGCAGCCACTGGCGTTTGGCCGCCACCTTGGCCGCCTGGGGCGAGCGGGCCACCACCAGGCCGAAGTGGTGCAGCTCGGCCAGGCAGTCTGGGCGATAGGCCCCCAGATTCACGAACCACAACCGCTCGGCGCGCTGCACTCCAGGGTCGCGCGCCAGACGCACCGCCCAGCCATCCACCGCCCGCACGGACATCCAGGCGTCCAGGTGCAGGCCCCGGCGCATCCCGAACCACTGGCGCCGCAGCTCCGGGATCGCCGCTTCGATCGTGCTGCCCGCCACGAAGCGCACGTCGTGCAGCTCAATCCGGCAGCCCGGCGCCCGGCCGCCCAGCACCGCCAGAAATAGCTGGGGATCAGGCGGGGGGGCCACACCCATGGGCAGCCCAGCCCTGAGGATGGGGCCGTGGGGATCAGCGGGAACCATGGACCTCTTTGACATCCATTGGGCCTCCTACCGGGCCGTGGTGGAGCACGACCTGATGGAGCACCAGGCTGTGGCCGCAGCCACAGCCGCCACCCTTGAGACCTGGCTGGGCGCCCGGCCAGCCGGAGCCAGCGCACCCCAGCTGGTGGACCTGGGCTGCGGCGACCTGGCCCTGCTGGGACCACTGCTGCGCCGGCTGCCCCTGGCCTCCTACACAGGCCTCGACCTCACCCAAGCGGTGCTGCCCATGGCCGAGGCGGCCCTGGGCCCTGTGCCATACCCCACCCACTGGCAGGAGGGCGACCTGCTGGCCTGGGCCACGGCTGCTGCGCCATCGGCCGGCGATCCCAGCACCGCACCGGTGCAGATCCTGCATTCGGCCTTCGCCGTGCACCACCTCAGCGACCGGCAGAAGAGCACATTCCTCGCGGCCACCCGCCGGCGCATCAGCAGTGATGGCCTGCTGATCTGGGCGGATGTGTTCCGCGAGCCCGGCGAGAGCCTTGCTGCCTACAGGCAGCGCTACAGCGCCCGCATCCGCCAGGGCTGGAAGCCCCTCAGCGGCGAGCAACAGCAGCAGGTGATCAGCCACCTTTGCCAGTGCGACATCCCCGCCGAGCGCGGCCGCATCGAAGAGGAGGCCGCAGCTGCCGGCTGGACCTGGCAGTGGGTCTGGCAGGGTGAGCACCGGGCCGAAGCCCTGGCGGTGCTGACGCCGGCCTGATCGGGCGATCAGCTGTGCTCGCGCAGGAACTGAATCGTGCCCTCCAGCTCGGCTGCAAAGCGATCGATCTCCTCGGGGGTGGTGGTGAAGCTGAGGCTGGCGCGGGCCGAACCCGGGATGCCGTAGAGGCGGTGCAGGGGCTGAGTGCAGTGGTGCCCGCTGCGGATGCAGATCCCGGCCGAATCCAGCAAGGCGGCAATGTCGTTCGCGTGCAAGCCATCCACGGTGAAGGCCGCCAGGGCGCCGCGATCGGGCTGCTGCTCAGGCGTGGGGCCCAGGATGTGCACCCCTTCGATGGCCTGAAGCCGGGCAAACAGCTGGCGCGTGAGCACCTGCTCCCAGGCGTGGATGCGATCCAGACCGATGGCCTGCAGATAATCGAGGGCGGCACCCATGCCGATCGCCTCACCGATCGCCGGCGTGCCCGCCTCGAATTTGTGGGGCAACTCGGCCCAGCTGCTGTGCTCGAGATACACGTCCTGGATCATCTCGCCGCCGCCCAGGAACGGCGGCATCGCCTCCAGCAGTGCCTCCCGGGCCCAGAGGAATCCCATGCCGGTGGGGCCGCAGAGCTTGTGGGAGCTGCCCACCAGGAAATCGCAGCCCAGCTGGGCCACGTTCACCGGCAGATGGGGCAGGCTCTGGCAGGCATCCACCAGCACCAGGGCGCCGGCGGCATGGGCCAGGGGCACCACCTGCTCGATCGGGTTGAGGCAGCCGAGCGTGTTGCTCACCTGCACCAGGCTCACCAGCTTCGTGCGCTCGCTGAGCTGGCTGCGCAGATCCTCCAGATCAAGCTCGCCGGTCTCGCGGAGGCCCACGTGGCGCAGCACGCAACCGGTGCGGGCGGCCAGCAGCTGCCAGGGCACGAGGTTGGAGTGGTGCTCCATCACCGTGAGCAGCACCTCGTCACCCTCGCCCAGGTTGGCCTCACCCCAGCTGCGGGCCACCAGATTGATCGCCTCGCTGGCGTTGCGGGTGAACACGATCTCCCGCGGGCTGGCCGCCCCCACAAAGGCCGCCGCCTTGGCGCGCGCCCCCTCAAAGCCTTCGGTGGCCCGGGCGCTCAGCTGGTGGGCACCGCGGTGCACGTTGGCGTTGTCGTGGTCGTAGTAGTGCTGCAGGGCCGCCAGCACCTGTCGCGGCTTCTGGCTGGTGGCGGCGTGATCGAGGTAGATCAGCGGCTGACCCAGGCAGGCCGTCTGGGCCAGGAGCGGGAAATCGGGGCGGGTGAGCGCGGCCAGATTGGCGGGCTCAGCCTGCTGGGCGCTCAGGGGAGCCTGGGACAGGGCTGCGGCAGGAGTGGAATCGAGCGCGGGGGTGGCAGTCATGGCGTTCAGGGTTCCCCGAGCAGGGCCTGCAGCGGCTGGTGGGCGATGGCGGCGGCGGGAAGCTCCCGCAGCACCTCTTCACAGAATGCCCGCTGCAGCAGCTGGGCCGCCTGGTCAGCGCCGATGCCACGGCTCTGAAGGTAGAAGAGCTCCTCGATCTGCAGACGGCTCACGGTGGCCCCATGGGCACACTTCACATCGTCGGCAACGATCTCCAGCTCCGGCTTGGTGTCGATGCGGGCGCGATCCGAGAGCAGCAGGCTGCGGCTGAGCTGGGCGGCGTTGGTGCGCTGGGCGGGGCGGGGGACCCGCACGGCGCCGTTGAACACGCTGCGGGCCTGATCGTCGGCCACGGCCTTGTGCAGCTGATCGAGTTCGCCCTCCGGCCCGTCGAAGCGCACCCAGCTGTGGGTATCAGCCAGCTGGGTGTCGCGGCACACCTGCAGGCCGCGCAGGCGGGTGAAGGCTGCGCCGTCCTGCTGCAGGATGCGGGGCTCCTGGCGGGCCAGGGCCCAGCCAGCACTCACGGCCGTGTGCTCCAGACGGCTGCCGGCGGCCTGGAGCACGGCGATGTGCTGCAGCAGGCAGCTGCCGGCTGCGCCCAGCGCCAGGCTGCCCAGCCTGAGCTCAGCGCCCGGCGGCAGAACCACCTCGCTCACGAGAGAAAGGGCATTCAGGCCACTGGAACTGGGGCGCAGCAGCAACTCCAGGCTGGCGCCGGCCTCCAGCACCACCAGCAGCCGGAAGGCCGCCAGACCAGTGGCGCTGCCGGCATCGAGTGGCAGCTCCAGAGAGGCGGCAGCGCCGCTCACCCGCAGGGCCAGAACGGGGGTGCTGCGAACCCCGCTGTTGAGGCGCACAGGCCAGTGGTCGGCGCTGGCGGTGGCTGCCAGGGCCTGGCCCAGCCAGGGGGCGGCGGCCGTGGGCTCCAGGCGCTGGACCCCCGCAGGCAGCTCGATGGACGCCAGCGGATCGGCTGCGGCGATCACCTGGGGCTCGATCCCTGTGAGTGCGGCCAGGTCAGTGAAGCGCCAATCCTCCTCACGGCGGCTGGGCAGCGGCGCGCCCGCCAGCTCGGCCAGCCAGACAGCGGCTGGACTGCTGGCAGCACCGCCCTGGGCGGGAGACACAGCCATGGCAGTGGGTGTGGCCACCATCAGCCCACCTCCACGGGCTGGCGCTCCTCGCCCAGACGGGCCAGCTCCTGATCCACCCAGTCGTAGCCGGTGCGCTCCAGCTCCAAGGCCAGCTCCTTGCCGCCGCTGCGCAAGATCCGGCCCGCCGCCATCACGTGCACGTAATCGGGAGTGATCAGGTCCAGCAGGCGCTGGTAATGGGTGATCAGCAGGGTGGCGTTGTCGGGGCTGGCCAGCTGGTTCACACCGCCGGCCACGATGCGCAGAGCATCGATGTCGAGACCGGAATCCGTTTCATCGAGGATGGCCACCAGCGGCTCCAGCAGCGCCATCTGCAGGATCTCGTTGCGCTTCTTCTCGCCACCGCTGAAGCCCTCGTTCACGGAGCGCTCCAGGAAGGCAGGATCCATCTGCACCACCGCCAGCCGCTCGCGCACCAGATCCTCGAAGGCGAAGGTGTCGAGCTCCTCTTCGCCCCGCTCAGCCCGGCGGGCATTGGTGGCCACCCGCAGAAATTCCAGGTTGCTCACCCCGGGGATCTCCACCGGGTACTGAAACCCGAGAAACAGACCGATCCGGGCCCGCTGCTCGGGATCAAGCTCCAGCAGGTTCTCTCCCCGGTAGAGCACGCTGCCGCCCGTCACGGTGTAAGCGGGATGGCCGGCCAGCACCTTGGAGAGGGTGCTCTTGCCGCTGCCGTTGCGGCCCATCACCGCATGAATCTCACCGGCACGGATGGTGAGGTTCACCCCCTTGAGGATCGGCTGGTCGTCCACCGCGGCCTGCAGGTCGCGGATCTCAAGCAATACCGGGGCGTCGGGGCGGATCACGGTGGTGGGTGGGGAAAGAAGAATGAAAGGACCAGAACAGGACAGGGGATCAGCAACAGCCATCGGCCCGGGTGGTGAGCCGGGCGCCTCAAGCGGGGTGGGGCTAGCCCACGGAACCCTCGAGCTTGAGGGCCAGCAGCTTGTCGGCCTCAGCAGCGAACTCCATCGGCAGCTGGTTGAACACATCGCGGCAGAAGCCGCTCACCATCATCGAGACCGCCTCTTCAAAGCCGATGCCACGGCTCTGCAGATAGAAGAGCTGATCTTCGGAGATGCGACAGGTGCTCGCCTCGTGCTCGATCGCCGCATCCGGCTGCTGGCAGCGGATGTAGGGATAGGTGTTGGCGGCAGCCTGATCGCCGATCAACATCGAATCGCACTGGCTGTAGTTGCGGGCTCCTATGGCTTTGGGCCCGATCTGCACGAGGCCCCTGTAGCTGTTGCTCGAATGGCCGGCGCTGATCCCCTTGCTCACGATCGTGGAGCGCGTGCGCGGCCCCACGTGGACCATCTTGGTGCCGGTGTCGGCCTGTTGCCTGTTGTTGGTGAGCGCCACGGAGTAAAACTCGCCCACCGAATCAGCCCCCTGCAGCACACAGCTGGGATATTTCCAGGTGATCGCAGAGCCGGTTTCCACCTGGGTCCAGCTGATCTTGCTGCGGGCGCCACGGCACTGGCCGCGCTTGGTGACGAAGTTGTAGATCCCGCCCACACCATTCTCATCACCGGCATACCAGTTCTGCACGGTGGAATATTTGATCGAGGCATCATCGAGGGCCACCAGCTCCACCACCGCCGCATGCAGCTGATTGGTGTCGAACATTGGGGCGGTGCAACCTTCCAAGTAGCTCACCGAAGCCCTTTCCTCGGCCACGATCAGGGTGCGCTCGAACTGGCCTGTATCACCGGAGTTGATCCGGAAATAAGTGGAGAGCTCCATCGGGCAGGCCACCCCCTTGGGAATGAACACGAAGGAGCCATCACTGAACACGGCTGAGTTCAGTGCCGCGAAATAGTTATCATTGCTGGGCACCACCGTGCCCAAGTAGCGCTCAATCAGCCCCGGATAGTCCTTCACCGCCTCACTGATCGAGCAGAAGATCACGCCGTGCTCAGCCAGCTGCTCCCGAAATGTGGTGGCAATCGACACACTGTCAAACACCGCATCAACCGCCACATTCGAGAGGCGCTTCTGCTCACTCAGCGGAATGCCGAGCTTGTCAAAGGTTTCCAGCAACTTGGGATCCACCTCATCGAGGCTGGCTTTTTTTTGCTGATGCTTGGGAGCGGCGTAGTAGATGATCTCCTGGTAGTCGATCGCCGGATAGCCCAGGGCTGCCCAATCGGGTTCTTCCATCTTCTGCCACTGCTGGAAGGCCCGCAGCCGGAAGTTGAGAAGGAAGTCCGGCTCTTCCTTCTTGGCAGAAATCAAGCGCACCACGTCCTCGCTGAGGCCCTTGGCGATCTTCTCGGTTTCGATGTCGGTGACGAAGCCATACTTGTAGGGCTGCGAAACCAGATCTCCAACGGTTGCGGTGCTGGTCATGGCTGAAGGGTTGCCTGTCGGCAGGGAGGAGTTCAGTTGCCGGCCGTGGCGGCCTTGATCGCATCCATCGAAATGGTCTGTTGCTCACCCCGGAACGGGTTGTCCTCAGTGAGGAACAACATGCAGTGGCACTCCTTGCGCTCGCGCATGGGCACGCAGGGACAGTTCCAGAAAGCCTGCGCCACTTCCGCCTCCTTGTCTTCGTAATGGCGGCAGGGACACAGGGCGCCACCCAGCTCATCCTTATGCCGGGCCAGACCCTCCAGCACCACGGCCGTAACGCCGGGATCACTGCAAAAATAGGTGCCGGTGCGCTGTGCGTAGGTTTCAGCGAACTTGCGGATCACCTCCAGGCTGTCGGCAGCGGTTGCGGAGCTGGCGGGAGAATCAGACATGGCGGCGGATTGGTTGCGCTGGACTGGACCATCACCCAGGCCATCTCCCAGACCATCACTCGGAGGATCCAGTCAGAGGATCATTCAGACAGTCAAGTTGGCTATCCAATTTCAGGCATTGATCGCCTCTCGCGGAATGGAGGGGCAGCAACTGGACCTGAGCGGATGACCCGGATGACTGGACTGAGAGAACGAGGGAAGGGGGATTGGGCACGCCGGGCCGGAGCCCAGACAGCGGATTAGGAAACAGCAAAGTTTCCTTATTTGCAGCCTAGGGCACGGCGCCGGCGCCTGTGGGTCGCAGCCATTGTGCAGCCTGGGCCGAGAGTCCGCCCCCCAATCGCCGGCCATGCGTGGCATCGTGTGAGGGCCTGGCCAGGCCCATGACCCCTCCCCCACCACTCTCACCTCGGTCATCACCTCGGCCGTCCCCAGGCCCTTCCGGGAGGCCGGCTTCACTGCCCACTGGCCCAGTGGCCGGCACTGTTGCGCCCACTCCAGCCGACCAGGCGCAGCTATCCAGCAGCAACTCCACCAGGGAATCGGCCCTGGCCCTGCTCCTCCGGCTTGGCGAGACAACGGCAGCCCAGCTCGCCGAGTGCCTCGGCGTTTCAGTGCAGATCATGAGACGCCATCTGCGGGGGCTTGAAGAAGATGGCCTCGTGGCCTCCAGCCCCTCCCCTGAAGGCCCCGGTCGCCCCACCAACCGCTGGCATCTCACTGCGGAGGGCCGCGCCCACTTCCCCGACGGCGGCCAACAGTTTGCCCTCGGCCTGCTCGAGTCGATGGCCGATGCCCTCTCCCCGGACACGGTGAAGCAACTGATGGCCCAGCAGGCCCAGCAGAAGGCCCTCACCTATCGCCAGCTGATCGGCGACGGCAGCCTGCAGAGCCGGCTCGAGCAGCTTGTGGAGCTGCGTCGCCGGGAAGGCTATGTGGCGGAATGCACACAGGTCCCGGACGACCAGGCCTGGCTGTTCAGCGAGTTCCACTGTTCGGTGATGCGCATCGCCGAACGTTTCCCCTGCGTCTGCGACCAGGAACTGCAACTGATTCGCTCCACCTTCCCCGACTGCCAGGTGGAGCGGGTTCACTGGCGGCTGGAGCAGGGCCACTCCTGCGGTTTCCGGCTGCGACCCGCCGATGAACCGGCCTGAACCGGACAGCCCCCTCAGCAGCCCCCTGAGCCGGAGAGAAGCGGAGGAGCTGGAGGCCACACTGCTGCCCCATCTGGAGCGCCACCACCTGCGGCTGCTGGCCCATGGCCTGCGCAGCTTCCAGGCGATGGCTGGCCGGGACCAGGGCCCCCTGCCGAGCCGGCAGCAACTCGAGCACTGGCTGGATCAGCAGCCCGAAGTGGCCCACGATCCTGGCTTCCGCGAGGCCTTCCGGCAGCAGTTGATTGGCCTGGGCCAACAGCTCGAGCGGATCGCAGAGGAGGCCGGCGGCACGCCCCTGGCGCTCAACCTCAGCCAACTGATCCACTGGGCCCGGGGCCAGGCGGACAACCGGCTAGAGCAACAGCAGGCCCACCCCGGCCAGCACGAGTAGGGCCGCCGCCCAGCCCCGTCGGCCGGGCCGGTCCCCCTCCGCCGCCGCCAGCAGCACCGCCAGCACCGGCGAGGTGGAGAGCAGGGCCACGGCCAATCCAGCCGGCAGCCTGGAGAGGGCCAGCTGCTGCAGGGCAATCCCCAGCACCGTGCCCAGCAGGGTGGCAGCCAGCAGCAGCAGCCAGCGGGGCTGGGCAGGCTGGGGACCCCAGCGACTGCCGAGCCGCCGCACCAGGCCCGGCAGCAGCGGCAGCAACACCACCGCCGCGCCAGCCAGGCGCAGGGCGGCCGCCTGCAAGGGGGGCAGAGGCGTGTCCCGCAGCGCCGACCTGGCCAGCAGGGCTCCGGCGCTGCCACACACCAGCGCCAGCAGCCCCAGCAGCAGACCCAGGACCTGCTGCCGCTGCAGCCGTGCGCGGGGATCGCCCGGAGGCGCCTGACCGGCCACCAGCACCAGGGCCAGGCTCACCAGGGCCACCCCGGCCCACTGGCGGGGGCTGGGCACCTCCAGCAGCAGGAGCAGCCCGGCCGCACTGGTGAGCACCGGTCCACCCGCCTCCAGGGTGAGCGTGCGCCGGGTGCCGAGACGGCGCAGCGCGGCGAAATAAAAGCTGTCGCCGGCGGCGATGCCGAGCACGCCACTGGCCAGCAGCAGAGCCGCCTGCCTGAAGCCCAGGGGCTGGGCCAACAACGGCAGCAGCGGCAGCAGCAGCACCAGGGCCAGCAGGTTCTTGAGCAGATTGAGTTCGGCAGACCCCAGGGAGGTGGGCAGGCGCCGCCACAGGCCGCTGGCCAGGGTCCAGCTCAGCGCGCCGGCCAGAGCTGCCATCACCCCCAGGGCCATCCCAGCGCAGTCGGCGCCTTGCGATCATCTCCCCAGCCGCCCAGCCGCTGTGAGTGCCGCCAGCGCAGTCCCTGATTCCGCCCAGCCCATCGCCGACGCCATCAGCTTCTTCCGGCTCAGCTGCGGCCGCTGGCGCTCGCAGCGCAGCAGCCACCACCTGCTGCACCGCCGGGCCGAGGCCGGCGACTCCTGGATCGAAGTGGTGGAGCTGCAGGCCGACGACCCACGCCTGATCGCGATCGCCGAACTGCACGGCCAGAACCCGGCCGACCTGGTGGGGGGCTGCCGGGTGACCTGGAACGCCTCGATGGCCTGGGACAAAGCCGGTGAGGCCCACGAGGGCGAGAGCGTGTTCGGCCTGATCCCCAACGACGACCAGGGACGCCAGGGGCTGCTGCTGCGCGATCGCGGCTATGCGGAAACGGCCCCGGTAGCCGGCCATTTCGCCATGGACGATCGCGACGGGCTGCTGCTCACCACCAGCTACGAAACGATGAACAGCCTGGAGCGCTTCAGCTTCGCCGGGCCCAACGTGCGCCTGCGCACCAGCACGGTGGAGGGGCTGTCGAACACCGCCTCCTTCTGCATCGAGACTCGCATGCTCGATGCGCTTCCCTCAACCGGAGCCGGGATTGCCAGCAGCACAGCAGGCGGCCAGCCCCTTTCGCCCCTGGGCTGGTGAGCCGGCGCCCGGCACTGTGACGAACGTTACGGACTGTGAGCCCTGGCAGGGGGGGGGCCAGTTGAGGCCTGGGGACACTTCTACGATCCACGTCGACGGATGCTGAATTCGCGTGGCCCTGCCCCTCCTGAAGTACGCGCCCACCACCCAGAACTCCCGGGTTGACTCCCTGCGCGTGGGTTCGGATGAGGACCCCAAGGCCGTATCCATGGAGAAGGCCATGGATCGCGAGGATCAGAACTTCGTGATCGAAGCGGCCTACCGCCAGATTTTCTTCCACGCCTTCAAGGTCGACCGCGATCGCACCCTGGAGTCACAGCTGCGCGACGGCCAGATCACCGTGCGCGATTTCATCCGCTCCCTGTGTCTCTCCGACACCTTCACCCGCAGCTTCTACAACCTCAACAACAACTACAAGGTGGCCCGCCACCTCGTGGAGAAGCTGCTGGGCCGCAAAACCCACGGCAAGTCGGAGGAGATCGCCTGGTCGGCCGTGCTGATGACCCGCGGCGTGAAAGGGATGGTTGACGACATCCTCGATTCGCAGGAGTACCTGGAGGCTTTTGGTTACGACACCGTGCCCTACCACCGCAACCGGGTGGTGGGCAGCCGGGATCTGGGTGAAACCCCCTTCAACATCACCAGCCCCCGCTACGACGCCTACTACCGCGGCATCCTGGGCTTCCCTCAGGTGGTGTACACCGGCACAGCCAAGGCCTTCCCCGAGCGCTCCCGCCAGCGCCGCGGAGGCTTCCCGGAGGACTACCTCTCGATTGTGCGCAGCATGCCGGCGATGCGCGTCAGCAGCGCCTCCGGCAGTGCCGACATCGACTACCTGGCCAAGGTTCCGTACCGCAGCATCGGCCGCTGAGCGCTCGCCAACACCCCCCGGCGCAGCCTTCCACAACGCAATTCAGGCGACCTCCACGGGTCGCCTTTTTTGTGCCCCGCTTGCTGGACACAACCGGTCAGTGGATGCTGACGCCCCCGCGGCAAGCCCGGCAACCGGTGGGAGAGTCAATCACACTGATCCCAAACCAAATCTTTCGCTGTGAGCCCTTCCTTCAGCTCGTTGGCCAGGATGACACTGCGGCAGCTGCGCCAGGTCGCCAGCGATCTGGGTGTGGCGCTGTACAGCCGCAAATCAAAGGACGAACTGGTGGCTGCGATCGAGGAGCGCCAGGACACCCACGAGCCCAGCCTCAAGGCGATCGAGGCCGAGATGACCCCGGCCCCCCGGCCGATGGCGGAAACCAGCGTGGTGTTCCTGCCCCGTGATCCCCAGTGGGCCTACGTGTTCTGGGAAGTCTCCGAAACCGACCGGGAGCAGGCCCAGGCCTCAGGCGCCAGCCAGCTGGCCCTGCGCGTGGCGGACGTCACCGGGCTGCCGGGAGGATCAGCCCACCCCCATACGCTCCAGGAAGTGATCGTCGACAGTCACTCCACCGAGTGGTATTTGCCCGTGCCCCTGAGCGACCGCGACTACCGGGTGGAACTGGGCTACCGCACCAACGGCGGCGGCTGGATCTCCCTGGCCTTCTCCTCGGTGGCCCGGGTGCCGGCCCTCCATCCCAGCGAGCAGATCCTCGACCAGTTCGTGCCCTTCTCTCTGGAGGCACCGACCGCGGTTCCGCTGCCCGCGCCCGCCCCGATCGAACCGGCCGACACCGGTCTGCACGAGCGCCTGTACCAGAGCGCCACCAGCCAGTGGCGACGCATCAGCCGCGGTTCTGAAGCCTTCCACGAACTGGAGGCCGCCGGCCTGGACACCAGTGAATTCAATGCTTCGGGCGCTGGCATCTGGGCCAGTGGCCGCGATTCCGGCATCGGTGGGGTGGCTCCCCGACAGCGCTCCTTCTGGCTGGTGGCCGATGCCGAGTTGATCGTTTACGGCGCCACCGATCCCTCGGCCCGTCTCAGCATCGGCGGTGAGGACGTACCCCTTTCGGCCGATGGCACC
Organism: Prochlorococcaceae cyanobacterium; assembly: GCA_044347105.1. Lineage (GTDB taxonomy): Bacteria > Cyanobacteriota > Cyanobacteriia > PCC-6307 > Cyanobiaceae > NIES-981. Next base: position 5,125 of record JBIIXY010000035.1, on the reverse strand, counting down.
TTCCGGGTGCAGGTGCCCTTCCGCGATGGCCAGCAGCTTTACCCGATCGAGGCGGTGGCGGCTGACGGCGTGCAGAAGCGCAACATCACCCTGGAGTTCCAGCGCACTACCCCGGAAGACAACAGCAATCCGGCGGACAAGGCCGTGAGCGAGTGGTTCTGACGTGGGCGATTCTCAACCGGCGGCCAATCTGCGGCTGAAACGGATTGTGGTGGCCTTCACCCCCCTGGCCGGAGCCATCGCTTTCCCGCTGGCCGTCCCTCTGGTGCTGCGCTCGGCAGGCCTCCCCGCCGCCCTGCTCACCGCCGTGGGTCTGGGCACGCTGTGGTTCGTGCTGATGCTGCGCAGCGCCGAAATGCCGGCTGAGCACTGAATGGTGCCACGACTCCGGTCGCGTCTCCAGCCTGCTTCGGCGTTGCCGCGGCAACCCTGACGGCAGTCGCAGAGGGCCGATGGCCCGTCGTTGTTCCCGGGCCGGCTGGCTGGCCCTGCTCGCCCTGCTGGTGTGCGGCTGCAGTGCCCAGGCCCAGCTGGTGGGCCAGCCCCCTGCCCCGCTGCCCCTGCCTGAAGGGATCCGGGTGGCCTTCAACCACAACACCACCAGCCGCTACCGCAGCCCGATCAACGGCCAGTGGCGCCAGGGGGACGACCTGGAAGCCTTCGTGCTGCAGGGCATCGCCGATGCCCGCCAGGAGATTCTGGTGGCCGTTCAGGAGCTCACCCTGCCCCGGATCGCCGAGGCCCTCGTGGCCCGGCAGCGCCAGGGGGTGCGGGTGCGGGTGGTGCTGGAGAACACCTACAGCACCCCCTGGAGTGAGCAGCACCCGGCGGATCTCAACGCCCGCGAGCGCCATCGCCAGGCCCAGCTGCAGGCCCTCGGCGGAGCCGACGCCCTTGTGGTGCTGCGCCGCGGCGGGATTCCGGTGATCGATGACACCGCCAACGGCAGTGCCGGCAGTGGCCTGATGCACCACAAATTCATGGTGATCGACAACCGCGAGGTGATCACCGGCTCCACCAACTTCACCTCCTCCTGCGTGCATGGCGACCCGGACGATCCGCGCACCCGCGGCAACGTGAACCACCTGCTGCGGCTGGCCAGCCCGGAACTGGCGGGCGTGTTCCGCGAGGAGTTCGAGCGCATGTGGGGCGACGGCCCCGGCGGTGCCCCGGACAGCCGCTTCGGGCTGGGCAAAACCAATGGCCCGATCCGCTGGGTGAAGGTGGGCGATGTGCCCGTGGGCGTGCTGTTCGCGCCCCAGCGCAGCCGCGAGCCGCACCATGGGGTCAACCTGCTCGACGAGCTGCTGGCCGGCGCCCGCGACCGGGCTGATCTGGCGCTGTTCGTGTTCTCCTCCCAGCAGCTCGGCAACCGGGTGAGCGCCCTGCACGACCGCGGCGTGACCATCCGCCTGCTGGTGGATCCCGGCTTCTCCAACCGCTACTTCAGCGAAGTGCTCGACCTGCTGGGGATGGAACTGCCGGATCACCGCTGCCTGGTGCAGGGCGAGAACCAACCCCGCCAGAGCGGCATCGATGGCGTGGGCACGCCACGGCTGGCGGCGGGGGACAAGCTGCACCACAAGTTCGCGGTGCTCGACAACCGGCGGGTGATCACCGGCTCGTTCAACTGGAGTCCGTCAGCAGCACACAAAAATGACGAAACCGTGCTCGTGATCGATTCACCCCTGCTGGCCGCCCATTTCCGCGCCGAGGTGGACCGGCTCTGGAAGGGCGCCGAACTGGGGGTCAGCGCACGGCTGCAGCGCAAGCGGGAGCGCCTGCGTCAACAGTGCGGCGGTGGCAGCCCGATGCGGGGCTGAGGTCAGAATGCGGGGATCAGCTCCGTGTTCGCCGTGACCATGCCTGCCGACGCCCAGCAACTGGCCACCCTGGATGCCATCCAGCTGATGCTGCGGGATCTGCACACCCGGCACGATGAGATCCGCCACCGCGCCGCCTTCCGTGGCTGCACCCGGGAGCTGCTGGAGGTGCAGCAGGAGCTGGTGGACTACCTGCTGGCCAAGAAAACCGCCCTGATGGGGCAGCACACGCTCAACGGCCAGAGCAACCCCAGCTATCACGCCTTCCTCTGACCGCCAGCGCGCGCCGATCAAGCCGGCGGGGAACCCAGAGATGCCGCTGAAACCGGTGGTGATCGTGGGTGCCGGCCCCGCCGGAGCCAGCCTGGCGCTGCTGCTGGCGCGGTGCGGCGTGCCGTTGGTGCTGATTGAGGCCAGCCGCCAGCCGGCCCGCCGCTTTCGCGGCGAAGCGCTGATGCCCCATGGCCTGGCGGCCCTGGACGCCATGGGTCTGCTGCCCCTGCCCGCCGCCATCCCCCAGCGCCCTCTGGCCGGCTGGCGCTTCCTGTTCGACGGCCGGGAACTGTTCCGGCTGCTGGAGCCCCTGGACGGTGGGGACTGCCAGGGGTGCCGGCTGATCAGCCAGCCGGCCCTGCTCAGCCACCTGCTGAACCAGCTGGAAGCACTGCCCAAGGCCACCGTGTTGCGGGGCCAGCAGGTGCAGGCTCTGGAGTGGCAGGGGCAGCGGGTGGTCGGGGTGCGGCTGGCTGATGGCCGCAGGCTGGCCGCCCGCCTGGTGGTGGCGGCTGACGGCCGCGAGTCCCGCCTGCGCGAGCTGGCCGGACTGAAGCTGTTGGCAGAGGGCAACCCCTTTGATCTGCTCTGGTTTTCCCTGCCCCAGCAGGGCCCCTCACCTCTGCAGGGGCTGTTCACCACGGTGGTGGGAGCGGCAGGGCTATGTAGCCTGTTCGATGCGGCGGATGGAACGGTGCAGCTGGGCTGGTTGCGCAACCCGAACGACCAGGGCAGCTCCAGCGGCTGGCACGAGCGGCTCGGCGTTCAGATCCCGGCGGATCTGGCCGGCTGGTGGGCCGGGCAGGAGGGCGCGTTGGCGCGGCCCATGCCCCTGCAGGTGCGGGTGGGCCTGGCGGAGCGCTGGTGGCAACCTGGCCTGTTGCTGCTCGGGGATGCAGCCCATCCGCTCAGCCCGGTGCGGGCCCAGGGCATCAACCTGGCCCTGCGCGATGCCTGGGTGGCCGCCCAAGTGCTCCTGCCGCTGTTGCTGGCGCAGCAGCCAGACGAGACCCCGGCGCTGGAGCAGGCGCTGACCAGGATCGAAGCCCTGCGCCGGCCGGAGGTGAGCAGGCTGCAGCATCTCCAGGCCGAGGAAACCGCCCGGGGACGGCTGCTGCTGGAGCAGCCCTGGTTGCGTCGCCTGCTCCGCGCTGGAGCGCCCCTGCTGGGCCCCATGATCGCCAGCCGCTGGCGCCACGATCAGCGCGAGCTGCGCCAGGGGGTGACGCCGCTGCCGCCAGCGGCCCGGTGCGCTGGTCATGATGGGTAGCCGCCCACGAACCAGCTCCCGGCCGATGGTTGTTCGTTCACCACGCTCAGCTCGGTCAGCGGCAGCAGCGGGCCTGGGGCTCGCTCTGGCATCGCTGGCCATCGGCGCAGTGCATCCCATCCCGCCGGCCCTGGCGCGGCCTCAGGAGCCGGCCTTCCCCTCCGAGCAGGAGCTGCGCGAGCTGCAGCAGCTGGTGTTCGCCTGCGGCCGGGAGAACAGCAGCACCCCCTGTGACCAGGCCCGCCTCCGGGCCGACCCCCTGCTCGACCATCCCCGCCTGCCCGGCAGCTGCAAGGACGTTCTCTGGCAGATCCGGGAACTGGCCGTGGTGGCCGGCACGAACAGCTTCAACCGGCGCGACCAGCTGGATCGCACCGGCATCGACCTGGTGCGGCTGTGCCAGCAACGGCGGCCCGCGCCATCGGCACCCAGCACCAGTCCTGGCGCCGGCAGCGGCAACCGGCGGCCGATGTTCGGCCCCAGCCAGCAGCCCTGAGCTTCCGGCCCCGGCAACGTGCCCAGGCTCACGGGAGATCCAGGGGAGCAGGGTTAATTTGGGCGCGCTCCGCGCCCGTTCCATGGCTGCAGCCAGCTCCATCCGTCAGGTCAGCCTCGAGCGCCCGTTCAGCGACCAGAAGCCCGGCACCTCGGGCCTGCGCAAGAGCAGCCGGCAGTTCGAAACGCCCCACTACCTGGAGAGCTTCATCGAGGCCAGCCTGCGCGTGCTCCCTGGTGTCGCCGGCGGCACCCTGGTGGTGGGCGGTGACGGCCGCTACGGCAACCGCCGCGCCATCGGCGTGATCGCCCGCATGGCCGCCGCGCACGGCGTGGCCCGGCTGATCACCACCACCGGCGGCATCCTCTCCACCCCCGCCGCCTCCAACCTGATCCGCCAGAACAACGCCATCGGCGGTGTGATCCTCTCGGCCAGCCACAACCCCGGCGGGCCCGACGGCGACTTCGGCGTGAAGATCAATGGCGCCAACGGCGGCCCCGCGCCCGAGTCGATCACGGACGCCATCTACGGCGTGACCCAGACGCTGGAGAGCTACCGGATCCTCGAGGATGCCGGCGAGCTCAACCTGGACGAGCCCGGCAGCCAGCAGCTGGGCGCCATGGCAGTGGACGTGGTCGACGGCGTCGATGCCTACGTGGCGCTGATGCAGAAGTTGTTTGACTTCGACGCCATCGGCGAGCTGCTGCGCGGCGATTTCCCCATGGCCTTCGATGCCATGCACGCCGTGACCGGCCCCTATGCCCAGCGCATCCTCGAGGGGCTGCTCGGGGCACCGGCCGGCACCGTGCGCAACGGTGTCCCCCTGGAGGATTTCGGCGGCGGCCATCCCGACCCCAACCTCACCTACGCCCACGAGCTGGCCGAGCTGCTGATGGGCAGCGACGCCTACCGCTTCGGCGCCGCCTGCGATGGCGACGGCGACCGCAACATGATCCTGGGCACGCTCTGCTTCGTGAACCCCAGCGACAGCCTGGCGGTGCTCACCGCCAACGCCACGCTGGCCCCGGGCTACGCCGATGGGCTGGCCGGCGTGGCCCGCTCGATGCCCACCAGCGCCGCCGCCGATGTGGTGGCCAGGGAGCTGGGCATTCCCTGCTTTGAAACACCCACGGGCTGGAAGTTCTTCGGCAACCTGCTCGATGCCGGCCGCATCACCCTCTGCGGCGAGGAGAGCTTCGGCACCGGCTCCAATCACATCCGCGAGAAGGACGGCCTCTGGGCGGTGCTGTTCTGGCTCAACAT
>JBIIXY010000127.1:0-6094 GCA_044347105.1 Prochlorococcaceae cyanobacterium | reverse complement strand
ACAAGGGCATGTGGAAGGTGGGCCGGGTTGGATTTGAACCAACGTAGGCAGAGCCAGCGGATTTACAGTCCGCCCCCATTAACCACTCGGGCACCGACCCGAACCACACCCCAAGAACTTACCAGCCAGCCTCTCCATGCAGCTGCTTGCCCTCCACGGCCCCAACCTCAACCTGCTCGGCACGCGCGAGCCGGGGCTCTACGGCAGCGCCACCCTGGAGCAGATCAACGGGAACCTGCGGGAGCGGGCGGCGGCACTTGGAGCGACGATCGACTGCTTCCAGAGCAATCACGAAGGTGAGCTGGTGGACCGCATTCACGGGGCCCGGGGCATGGTGGACGGCATCCTGATCAACGCCGGCGCCTACACCCACACCTCGATCGCCCTGCGCGACGCCCTGCTGGCAGTCGCCATCCCCTATGTGGAGCTGCATCTCAGCAACACCCATGCCCGCGAGCCCTTTCGTCACCACTCGTTTCTGGCGGATCGGGCGGTGGGGGTGATCTGCGGTTTCGGCCCGCTCAGTTACGGGCTTGCGCTGGAGGGCCTGGTGGCTCACCTGGCGGCCGCGGCATGACCAGTGATCTGATGGACGCCGTTGCGCCCCTGAAGAGCCGCGTCCGCTGGTTGGCGGCGGCCACCAGTGCCCACTGGCTGGAGCAGGCCATCGCCTGCCCCGATCTGGTGCTGATCGACCATGCCCACTGCGAGCGCAAGGCGGCGGGCGTGGCCCTGCAGCTGATGTTCCGCTACCCCGGCGATGGCGAGCTGGGGGCTGCCCTCAGTGCCCTGGCCCGCGAGGAGCTGGAGCACTTCGAGCAGGTGCTGGCTCTTTTGCAGGCCCGGGGCATCCCCCTGCGGCCCCTGCCGGCTCCGGCCTATGGCAGTGAGCTGAGCAAGGCCATCCGCCGCCAGGAGCCTGAGCGGATGCTCGATGCCTTTCTGGTGGCCGGCCTGATCGAGGCCCGCAGCCACGAGCGCATGGGCCTGCTGGCGGCCCATAGCCCCGATCACGAGCTGCGGGTTCTCTACGGGGATCTGCTGGCCAGTGAGGCTCGCCATTTCGGTCTCTACTGGCTGCTGGCGGAAGGGCGTTTTGGGCGAGACACCACGACGGTCCGGCTGGAGCAGCTGGCTGCTCTGGAACGGGCCGCCCTGGATGGGCCCAGGGTTGATGCTGCCCTGGTGCGGATGCACTCGGCGGGCGTGATGGCTCAGGCCGCGGCCACGGTGAGCTGATCCAGCAGCGGGTAGTCCGCCGCGATGGCGTCGCCGCTGAAGGCGGCCACCCAACCATCGGGATTGTTGAAGAAGCGCAGGGCGCAGAAGCTGGGCTCGGGGCCCATGTCGAACCAGTGGCGGGTGCCGGCGGGCACGGCGATCCAGTCGCCCGCTTCGCAGATCAGCTGCAGCACCTCATCGCCGATGTGCAGGCAGAACAGGCCACGCCCCTCCACGAAGAAGCGCACTTCGTCCTCGCTGTGGGTGTGCTCGGCCAGGAACTTCTGGCGCAGGGTCTCGCGGTCGGGATGGCCGGGGGCCAGGCGGATGGCATCCACCGTGGGGTAGGCGCCATCGGCCTGCACCCGCGTGATCTCGCTGCTGTACGCGTCCAGGATCTGCTCCGGGCTGGCTCCATCGGGCAGCTCGGCCCGGGCCGGCCAGCGCTGGAAGCGGATGCCGCGGCTGGCCAGTTCCTGTTGGATCCGCTCGGCGTCGCTGGTGATCAGCTCCGCCACCCGGCTGCCGGCGACTGCCGCCGCCGGGGTGCTGGCATCGTGCCGGTACAGGACAAGCAGACTCATGGCGCTCGGGCCGCAGATCCCAACCTTAAGAACGGCGCCGGCGGCGGGGGCGGCGGGTCTCACTCTGGTGGGTGTGGGGCCCGGGGATCCCGCGTTGCTCACCGTGGCGGCGGTGCGGGCGATTGAGGCTGCCGATCGGGTGGCCTATCCGGTGGCCCGGGAGGGTGCGGAGGGGATGGCCGCGGCGATCGCCGCCCCCTGGATTGCCCCCGGCCAGCGGCGGCAGCCGTTGTTGTTTCCGATGGTGGCGGATGCTGAGCCCCGCATCGCCGCCTGGCACGCCGCTGCCGATGCCCTGGCTGCGGCGGTGGCCGCCGGAGAGCGGGTGGTGTTGCTGTGCGAGGGGGATGTGTCGCTGTTTGCCAGCAGCTCCTATGTGCTCCTGGCCCTGCGCCAGCGCCATCCAAGCTGCCCGCTGCGGCTGATTCCCGGGGTGCCGGCCGCGTGTGCCGCCGCGGCTGCGGCCTCCTCTGCGGGGATGGCCTGGCCCCTGGCGCTGCAGAGCGAGGGCCTGCTGATCCGCCCCACCCCCGAGACACCGGCCGCGCTGGAAGCCCTGCTGGAGCAGGCGGCAGCTAGCGGCACCGTGCTGGCCCTGCTCAAGCTCGGCCACCGCTGGAGCTGGGTGCGGCCGCTGCTGGCCGAGCGGAGCCTGCTGGAGGTGGCGCTGTTCGCCCAGCGGGTGGGCTGGCCCGATCAGCTGATCGCCCCGGCTGCTGCAGTGCCGCCCGAGGAGCAGCCCTACTTCTCGCTGCTGCTGATCCGCCAGGGCTGGCCTGAGGTGTTGCCGTAGGCCTGCTCCAGCAGCGCCAGCGCCTCTGTCGGCGTGGGGGCCCGCATCAGGGCATGGCGCAGCTGGGGGGCGCCGGCGAAGCCGGTGCAGGTCCAGCTGAGGTGCTTGCGGGCGATCAGCAGGCCGTGATCCCCCTTGGCCGCCACCAGGGCCCGCAGCTGCTCGGCGGCCAGGGCCAGCTTCTCGGCGGCGCCGGGGGTGGGCGGGATCGGCCGGTCGCTCAGGGCGGCATCGAGTTGGCCCACCAGCCAGGGGGCGCCCATGGTGCCCCGGCCCACCATCACCCCATCGGCGCCGGTCTCGGCCAGGCAGCGCAGGGCGTCTTCGGGGCTGTTGATATCGCCGTTGGCGATCACGGGAATCGCCAGGGCGTGCTTCACGGCGGTGATGGCGCCCCAGTCGGCGCGGCCCTTGAAGCCCTGCTCGCGGGTGCGGCCGTGCAGGGTGAGCAGCTGGGCGCCGGCGCTCTCCAGCTGACGGCACCAGCTCACGGCGCCTGCGCTGGTGTCGTTGCCGCTGGCGCCGCACCAGCCCAGCCGTGTCTTCACGGTCACGGGGATGGCCACGGCCGCGGCCACGGTGTCCACAATCCGGGCCGCCAGCTCGGGGTCGCGGATCAGGCCGCTGCCGCCGCCCTTCCTGGCGATCTTCTTCACCGGGCAGCCCATGTTGATGTCGACCAGGAAGGCGCCGGCGGCCTCGGCCCGGCGGGCCGCCTCGGCCATGGCGGCGGGGCGGTGATCAAACAGCTGCACGCCGATCGGGCCGGCCTCCTCGGCCAGCTCCTCCACCTTCCGGCGGCCGTGGCCCAGCTCCAGGCTGGTGGCGTTCACCATCTCGGTGAACAGCAGGGCGTCGGGCGCCCAGCGCCGCACCAGCTCCCGGAAGATGCGATCGCTCACCCCCGCCAGCGGCGACTGCAGCACCCGGCAGCGCAGGCTGCGGGGGATGCCGCGGCCTGTCAGCGCCAAGTCGCCACACCAGTGCGGCGGCCGTGGAGCCGTGATCGGCGAAGCAGCAGAGGGCGCAGGCAGGAGCGACATGCCTCAGGCAAGGCAGGGGCGTTGGAAGTTGGGGAGAGCGGCGGAAGAGGGATCCCTAGGGTGCAGGCATCCAATCGGCAGTGGGCGCGGTGAGCTTCAGCAGCGTGTTTCACGAGCTGGCCGCCATCCTGATGCTGGCGGGCGTGATCGGTGTGGTGGCGCTGAAGCTGCGCCAGCCGCTGATCATCGGTTACATCCTCACCGGCATCCTGGTGGGCCCGGCCGCCCTCAACTGGGTGTCCGGCGGCAGTGAGCTGAAGCTGCTCTCCAGCGTGGGCATCTCCGTGCTGTTGTTTGTGGTGGGGCTCAAGCTCGACGTGGGCCTGATCCGCTCGGTGGGGCCGGTGGCCCTGGCCACGGGACTGGGCCAGATCGTGTTCACCTCGCTCTTCGGCTTCCTGATTGCCCTTGGGCTGGGGTATGCGGCGGTGCCGGCGCTCTACATCGCCGTGTGCCTCACCTTCTCGAGCACGATCATCATCGTGAAGCTGCTCTCCGATCAGCGGGAGATCGATTCCCTGCACGGGCGCATCGCCGTGGGCTTTCTGGTGGTGCAGGACATCGCCGTGATCCTGGCGATGATCCTGCTCACCTCCTTCAACCTGGAAGGGGGCGGCGGCATCGCCGGCCAGGCGATCCGGCTGCTGCTGGTGGGCAGTGCCTTTGTGCTGGGCACCGCCGCCACCATGCGTTGGGTGATGCCGCCGCTGCTGGGCCGGCTGGCCCAGAACCAGGAGCTGCTGGTGCTGTTTGCGGTGGCCTGGGCCGTGGGCCTGGCGGCCCTGGCCGATGTGGTGGGCTTCAGCAAGGAGGTGGGCGCGTTTCTGGGCGGTGTGTCGATCGCCTCGACGGCCTACCGGGAAGCGATCGCCTCGCGGCTCACCGGCCTGCGCGACTTTCTCCTCCTGTTCTTTTTCATCGATCTGGGCTCCGGCCTCAACCTTTCAGCAGCGGGCCTGCAGCTGGGTCCCGCGCTGGTGCTCTCGGCCTTTGTGCTGGTGGGCAACCCCCTGATCGTGGTGGCGATCATGGGGGCGATGGGCTACCGCCGCCGCACCGGCCTGCTGGCGGGCCTCACCGTGGCCCAGATCTCGGAGTTCTCGCTGATCCTCGCGGCCCTCGGCCTGCAGCTCGGCCAGCTGGGGGAGGGGGAGGTGAGCCTGATCACCCTGGTGGGGGTGATCACCATCGCCCTCTCCACCTACATGATCCTGGGCTCGGAGCGGCTCTATCGCTGGCTCAAGGAACCCCTGCGCCTGCTGGAGCGGGCCACCCCCTTCAGCGAACTGGGCGGCAGCACCAGCGGGCCGGCTCGGGTGGATGTGATCCTGCTGGGGCTGGGCCGCTTCGGCGGCGCGATTCACCGCCATCTGCAACCCCATAACCTCTCGATCCTGGGCATCGACTTCGATCCCCAGGCCCTGCGCCTGGCGGCGGCCCAGGGGCTGCCCGTGCAGTACGGCGACTCGGAGGATCCGGAGTTCACCGCCTCCCTGCCGCTCTCCTCGGCCACGGTGGTGGTGAGCACCCTGCCGGCGCTGGAGTCGAACGCCGCGATTCACCACGGCCTGCAGGCGGCCGGTTTTCGGGGCCATTTCATCGCCACCGCCCACGACGAAGCCGAGGTGGCCAAACTGGAGTTCCTGGGGGCCCAGCGCACCCTGCTGCCCTTCCTCGATGCCGCCGAGCGGGCGGCGGAGCTGATCGTGGCGGATCTGCTGGCGCTGCGGGCTCAACCCCAGGCCTGAAGCATGCCTGCGGGAAGCGGATGGGCTGCCGTTGCCGGCCAACATGGCGCGGTGTTTGTTGTGCTCCAGGCCGATGGCTTCCGATCAGGCCGCCGCCGCCGCCGTTCCCTACCCCCTCAGCCGGGCGCTGCTGGAGGCGGTGCTGGCCGATCGCCTCAGCGACCGCTTCGTGTGTGAACTGATCTGGCCGCGCCTGGGCTATGGGCCCGATGGCTCCGGCATCTGGAGCGCGGGCCCGGCCACCAGCGCTGCCTGGCGGGAGTCGTTCCCGATCGAGCCCCAGTTCATCGCTGAGCGGCCGCCTGCGGTGGCGCTCACCCGCTCGATCGCCAAGGAGCACAAGCAGCTGCTCAAGCAGCAGCTGGGTTTTGCGGGCTACCGGATCGGCGAGCTCTACCCGCGCCGCACCCGCCGCGCCACCGCCGTGAACTGGCTGCTGGCCCACCTGGCCGAGCGGGGCGAGACCCTGCCGGAGACCGGGCCGCTGCCGGAGCTCCTGGCTGAGCCGGCCGATCCGGTGGCGGGCCACCCGGGCGACCTGCCGGTGCGCTGAGGGCGGTTGGCTCCTGGCGGCCGGGGCGGATCAGAAGCCCAGCGCCACCCCGTCGAGCCGGTGATCCACGCCGGTCTCCAGGCTGGTGGATTGGCCCGAGGCGTCGCGGTGGATGCGCAGCATCTGGGCGCCTCCCTTGAAGCTCGCGAAGC
>JBIIXY010000034.1:0-19052 GCA_044347105.1 Prochlorococcaceae cyanobacterium | reverse complement strand
GTGGTCCCCGAGCGAGGTAGGCCTGTAATTAAGTTATTCATCATGGTTCTAGGCGAGGAACTTCTAATCGGGGAGTTTGTCAATAATGGAGCGCATCAGATCAAGAAACATCAGTCTTTCCTTTTCAATTGAATGCAATCGTGATCGGGCAAGACCATTGGCTCTTAGGCGCTCCACCCTTGGCGGATCAGCATGCAACTGCAATACAGCCTGCTCAAGGCTATCCACATTCATTTCAGGCATCACGCAGGTCACATCGTCCAGGCAAAAACTACGATTGCCAACACAGTCAGGACAGACTAGTGCCACGCTCATCGCCATCGCTTCCAGGGCGGGAAGATAAAAGCCTTCTCGGCGCTTTGGAAGTGTGACGGCAATGTATGAGTCTGCGATCCGATTGAGATACTCGCTGCGAGGTAATGAGGTGGTTAAACAGTCAGCCTCAATAGAGTGCCTGGCAAGGCGATTTGAGAGAAGACTTGCGCAATCAGGCTGCTTCAGCCCAGCAATAAAAACTGAGCGACCCATAGGGTTTGTGCCGGGCAGTGATGAATGATCAATGCAATTTGGGATGGTATAAACTGGGCCGTTGCACTGCCGAGTGCTAATAAGCGCATCTGCGACTTCGCGGCTTACGCAAATCCTGATGGCTCGTTTTGATAGGTAAGAAAATAGCTCATGAGTCCTTACTGAGTGGTTAAAACCTTGGATTAAATTAATTACCGGTTTTGTTTCTTCTATGCCAGGGTGCTGAAGCAAGGCTCGCCAGTCTGTCCCAGCCACAAAAAGAACATCGGCGCTTTCGGGGTGATAGTAATCGACGAGGTAGTGGTGATCGGCCCAGATGTGATCTTGTCGACTGCTAGGGTCGACAAACAATTGTGGGCGCAGCCAGTCTGTAGACGCTGTATGATTGATATAATCATACAGCTTTAGGTGTCCGCCCTGAAAACCCCTGTAGTTACGATGAAACAATACAGTTGCGGTTCGTTTCATGATGGTCTAACTGAGTGTGGCTGAGGACCCTGTGCTGCTTGTCCCGTTGTTCTAGGAGTATGTTGTGAAACTGGTCACTTCTCTGGAATATAGTTTGATCATCAGATACAAGCAATGATTACACACACCCATCATAGGTCCATCCCGGCATCCCCTTTCCCCTTCCCCCTCGACCCCTTCCAGCTCGAGGCGATCGATGCGCTCAGCCAAGGGCACTCGGTGGTGGTGAGCGCCCCCACCGGCAGCGGCAAGACGCTGGTGGGCGAGTACGCCATTCACCGTGCCCTGGCCCATGGGCGCAAGGTGTTTTACACCACGCCACTCAAGGCGCTCAGCAACCAGAAGCTGCGCGACTTTCGCGATCAGTTCGGCGCGGAGCGGGTGGGCCTGCTCACCGGTGATCTCAGCCTCAACCGCGAGGCCCAGGTGGTGGTGATGACCACCGAGATCTTCCGCAACATGCTCTACGCGGAGATTGACCATCCTGACAACGACCCCCTGGAGGGGGTGGAGGCGGTGGTGCTCGACGAGTGCCACTACATGAACGATTCCCAGCGCGGCACCGTGTGGGAGGAGTCGATCATCCACTGCCCGCCCTCGATCCAGCTGGTGGCGCTCTCGGCCACGGTGGCCAATGCCGGCCAGCTCACCGACTGGATCGAAGCCGTGCACGGCCCCACCCGGCTGGTGCACAGTGACCACCGGCCGGTGCCGCTGGCCTTCAGCTTCTGCAGTGCCAAGGGCCTGCACCCCCTGCTCAACGAGGCCGGCACCGACCTGCACCCCAACGCCAAGGTGTGGCGCGCCCCCAAGGGCAACCGGCGCAAGGGTCCGAAAGTGCCCAAGCCGCCCCAGCCCGAGGCGCCGCCCCTGGGCTTTGTGGTGGCCCAGATGGCCGAGCGCGACATGCTACCGGCCATCTACTTCATCTTCAGCCGTCGCGGCTGCGACAAGGGGGTGCGCGAGCTGGGCAATCTCTGCCTGGTCACTCCAGATGAGCAGTCCCGCATCCGCGCCCGCTTGGAGGCCTTTGTGGCCTCCAGCCCCGAAGCGGTGCGCGAGGGCCACGATGAGCCCCTGTTGCGCGGCATCGCCTCCCACCACGCCGGTGTGCTGCCGGCCTGGAAGGAGTTGATCGAGGAGCTCTTCCAGCAGGGCCTGATCAAGGTGGTGTTCGCCACCGAAACCCTGGCCGCCGGCATCAACATGCCCGCGCGCAGCACCGTGATCTCGGCGCTCTCCAAGCGCACCGAGCGGGGCCACCGCCCGCTGATGGGCAGCGAATTCCTGCAGATGGCCGGCCGGGCCGGGCGGCGCGGGCTCGACTCCCAGGGCTATGTGGTGACCATGCAGAGCCGCTTCGAAGGGGTGCGCGAGGCGGGCCAGCTGGCCACGGCGCCCGCCGATCCCCTGGTGAGCCAGTTCACGCCGAGCTACGGCATGGTGCTCAACCTGCTGCAGCGCTACCCCCTGGCCAAGGCCCGCGAGCTGGTGGAGCGCAGCTTCGGCCGCTACCTGGCCACGCTGGATCTCAAGGGCGATCAGGAGGCGATCGCCCAGCTGCAGGCGCAGCTCGACTCCCTGGAGGCGGGCGCCGATGGCGGTGAGGTGCCCTGGGACGATTTCGAGGACTACGACAAGCGCCGCAGCCGGCTGCGCGAGGAACGCCGCCTGCTGCGAACCCTCCAGCAGCAGGCGGAGGAAACCGTGGTCCATGAGCTCACCCTGGCCCTGCAGTTCGCCAGCGAGGGCTCCCTGCTCAGCCTCAAGGCGCCGCCGCTCAAGGGGCGGATCACCCCGGCGGTGCTGGTGGAGAAAGTGAAGGGTCCCGGTCAGTTCCCGCTACTCAAGTGCCTCACCGACGACAACCTTTGGATCCTGCTGCCCTGCAGTGCGGTGGTGAGCCTGCACGCCGAGCTCAGCTGCCTGCAGGTGGGCCAGATCGAGCCGCCTGAGCTGCAGCGCGCCGGCGAGCACCACCACGGCAACCAGGCCAGCGGCGGCCTGGCCCTGGCCGTGGCCTCGATGGCCCGCCGCCACGACATGGCCACCCCCCAGTACGACCTCGCCGGCGAGGTGCAGGAGCAGGCCCTGCTGGTGCGCGAGCTGGAGGAGGAGCTGGAACTTCACCCCGCCCACCGCTGGGGCGACCGCCGCCAGCTCAAGAAGCACCGCCGCCGCATGGAGGAGCTGCAGCTGGAGATCGAGGAGCGCCAGCGCCTGCTGCACTTCCGCTCCAACCGCCATTGGGATACCTTCCTCGCCCTGATCGAGGTGTTGCGCCACTTCGGCGCCCTGGCCGGTGCCGATGGCCTGGAGCCCACGGAAGTGGGCCGCACTGTGGCGGCCCTGCGGGGCGACAACGAGCTCTGGCTGGGCCTGGCCCTGATGAGCGGCCATCTCGACGACCTCGATCCCGCCGAGCTGGCGGCCGTGCTGGAAGCGATTTCCACCGAGGTGAACCGCCCCGATCTCTGGTGTGCCTGGTCGCCGCCGCCGGCGGTGGAGGAATCCCTGCACGACCTGCGTGCGATCCGCCGCCAGCTGGAGCGCCAGCAGGAGCGTGCCAAGGTGACCTTCCCGCTCTGGTGGGAACCCGAGCTCACCGGCCTGGTTCACGCCTGGGCCTGCGGCGCCGGCTGGAGCGAGGTGATCGCCAACACCTCCCTCGATGAGGGCGACGTGGTGCGCGTGCTGCGCCGCACCGTGGACCTGCTGGCCCAGATCCCCTACTGCGAGGCCGTGAGCCAGCAGCTGCGGGACAACGCCCGGCGCGCCCTCAAGGCGATCAACCGCTTCCCGGTGTGCGAGCTGGAGGATCTCGTGCCCACCCCCGCCGAGCCGGCGCCATGAAACTGGAACAGCAGCGTGTCTGCCGGGTGGCGCTGAGCCCCGCGCCCACCCCCGCACTGCTGGAGGCGTTTCTGGCCAGGCCGCTGCGGCCTCTGCGCGGCTTGCTCGACCCGCAACGCCTCGAGCGCGTCGGTGATGACACCTACACCTACGCCTCCAGGCCCTATGGCGTGGCGGGCTGGACCCTGCAGCCGCAGGTGCTGTTGCGGGCCGCTTTCCACGACGGCGAGCTGCTGATCGAGCAGCTTGAATCGCGGGTTGCTGGCCTGGGGGCCTGGCAGGAGCGCCTCAGCTTCGGTCTGGAGGCGCGGCTGCGTGCCAGCGATCTGCCGGTGGTCTTGGTGGCCGAGGCCCGGGTGTGGGCCGAGCTGCCGCCTGTCGCGCTGGCGGTGGCTGGACCGGTGCTCAACATCGGTCTGCAGCAACTGCTCGACCGCCTGGAGCGGCGCTGCCAGCGGGGCCTGCGCGGCCGGGCTGAAGCCTGGCTGGAACGGCGTGGTTAGCTTGAACCCACTTCGTTCGCCACAAGGGTTGGTCGCGCCACGCTCCCTGGTGCTGCATGTGGGGATCCACAAGACGGCCTCCACCTACATCCAGCACCGGCTCAAGGCCAACCAATCCTTTCTGCGCCAGCAGGGCCTGCTCTATCCCAGGCGCCGTTGCGAGCATCTGCAGTTGGTGAAGGCCCTGCGCAGCGGTGATCTCCATCCCTGGGAGCAACTGCTGCACCAGGCCCAGCGCCAGGGATGCAGGCCCTTGGTGTCGGCCGAAATCCTCTCCCTGGTGCTGGCGGAACCCAGCCCCTCTGGCCGTGGCAGCCTGCTCGAGGATCTGCTGCGCTTGCTCAACAGACAGGGGGTGGCGCTGGAACTGGTGGCATTTGTGCGCGATCAGCCCAGCTACCTCAATTCCCGCTACACCCAGCTGCTCAAGCGCTTTTACCTGTCGATCTCCTTTCGTCGCTATGTGCGCCAGACCATCAGCCAGCCTGGCGAGAGCAGTTGCGACTATCTGGAGCTGTTCGGCGAGGCCCTCGACCGGCCTGAGGTGCACTGCCATTTTCTGCCCTTTCGCGCCGGCGAAGCCGATCCCTGCGAGCGCCTGCTGGCCGCGATGGGCGTGGCCGATCGCCAGGGGTTGCGGCCGCTGCAGCAGCAGGCCAATGTGCAGCCCGGTTGGCAGGCGGTGTGGATCGCCCGCCGCATTGCCCGTCGCCTCTCCGAGCAGTACCCCGAGGCCTGGGCCAGCTCCACCTGCAAGGCCAGGATCCGCGAACAGCTGGAGCGCCTGGCCGGTGACCAGGGGTGGCCGGTCGATCCATTCCAGGGTCTCGATGCCGCCCTGCTCAAGAGCATTGAGCAGCGCTACGCCGCCAGCAACGACCGCTTTGCCCAGCGGGTGTGGGGCTGCACCTGGCGCGATCTGTTCCCCCACCCCGCCCCCCAGCGCAGCCCCCTCCGCCCCCGCACTGCCCAGGAACGCCAGGCCCTGCTGGCCTTGGCGGACGATCTGCTCGCCGATGGGCTGCAGCAGGTCTCCGGTGAGGATCAGGACTGAGCCAGCAACGCGAAGGGGATCCGCTGGAAGGTGATGCCGTCGTGACGGCGGTCCTTGCCGCGCCGCTTGTTGTGGCTGGCACCCGATTCCACCAGCAGGGCCACATCCCCATTGGCAAAGCTGGCCAGGTCGCTGTAGCCGCTGAAACTGCCGGGTCCCAGGCCATAGCCGAAGCCCCGGCTCCAGTTCCGGCCGTTGTCCCGGCTCAGCCGCAGCCGGCCGTTGGTGCGCAGCAGGGGATCGGCGGGGTTGGCGAACAGCAGGGTGGTCTGGCGGTTGGCCCCGAAGGCATAGGTGAGCAGGCTGGCCTGGCAGCCATTGGCCGGTTCGATCAACAGGGGGTCGGGGGCACTGCTGGCCATCGTCTCGCCCCCGTCCCTGCTGATGCTCACCACCCGCTGGCCGCCGCTGCGGCTGTTCAGCATCAGGCTGCCGTCCCCCAGTTCGGCCACCGCGCACTCGCTGGAGGGCCGGAAACCGGCGATCGCACCCACCCGCCAGCTCAGGCCGCTGTTGTCGGAGAGCAGCAGGTGGGAGGCACTGCCGGCACCGGCAACGCTGTGGCGGGCCGGCACCACGATCCGCCCTGCGGCCGGCGCCAGTCGCTTCACAATCCCATGGCCTGGGCCGATGCCGTACCACGGCTTCCATCCCGGCAGCCGCACCTGGTCCGTGACGTCGCGCGAGCGGGCCCAGCTGCGGCCATCGTCGTCGGAGTAGGTGAGCCGAAGGAAGCGCTTGCCCCTGTCGGCTTCCCGGTTCACCGAGGCATTCCAAAGCCAGAGCAGCAGAATCCGCCCGCCCGGCAGCACCACAGGCAAGGGGATCTTGCAGGGGTTGGGCCCGTCGTTGGCAAGCACCTGCAGGGGGGCCCAGCTGCGGCCGCCGTCGCTGGAGCGGCGTAGCAGCACGTCGATGTTGCCCTCGTCGCGGCAGTTGTCCACCCGCCCGCCGCAGAAGGCCAGCACCGTGCCCCGCTCGCTCACCGCCAGGCCCGGTGTGCGATAGCAGCTGTAGCCATCATCCCCTGATACAAACGGCAGGCTGATCAGCCGACCATCCATGCCGCGGGGGCTGCTCTGCGCGAGCTGTTCGCTGGCCAGCATGGCAGCAATGCCAGCTCCGCCCAGACCACTGAGCACCTGGCGTCGAGACACACGGTTCACAGGTCCTCTCGGCAAGAGGGGTCACGCTATGTTGCAAAGGTGATGAACACCATTGCCGTAGCCATGGCTCAAGGGTTGCCCCCCCAGCAGCCGGCCCCCATTCTTGAATTGCATAACGCTTCTAAAAATGTGGTGGAAGGCGCCAGCCAATCATATCCAGCTTTTCGCAACTTGTCGCTTCAGATCTTTCCTGGTGATCGGCTGGCCATTTTTGCAGTGAATGGACCTGAATCCAGAGCCTTGGTGGCTTGTTTGAGTGGGGTTGAATCGCTCGACTCCGGCAGGCTCGTCCAGGAAGGTTCAGTGTCCTGGCCCCTGGGGACCAACGAAGCTTTTTCGAATAAACTCAGCGCTTATGTGAATGCAAGGTTTGCCGCTGAAGTGTATAGCCTGCCTGGCGAGATGGATTCAAACTTGCGTCTGATCCGAGAGCTCTCTGGGCTGACAGATAAACTCATTCACAAGCCCCTGTCTGATCTGCCGACAGCCATGAAGGATGCATTGAAGTTGGCAGTATCAATGGTTTTTGATTTTGATGTTCTTGCTGTGAGTCGGCTCAAGGGCTGGAACCATCGCAGCATTGACCCTCAATCTGTGCGTATCCGAGAGTGCTTTGAGAAGCGCATTGAAGGGCGCACTTTGGTGATGAGTGCCAATGGGCAAAACAAACTTGCACTCGATTACTGCGAAGAAGGGCTTGCCCTTGTAAAGGGTCAACTTGTCTATCGTGGGGACCCTGAAATTTGCCTTCAGTTGGTCAAGGAAGAGTCTAAGCGTCTGAAAGAAGAACGCCGAGAAAGCTTGCGTCGTCGTCTCGCCGCCATCATCGCAGCGCGAGATGATTCGTCGGATGATTATGAGGATGATGATTTTGAAGCTCAGTCACTTGGAGCTGAAAAGCGATGACCATGAACACGGATCAAAGTCGATTGTTTGTTATCCATGCAGGCACCCATAAAACGGCAAGCTCCTATATTCAGAGCCGCATGGCCAAAAACCGCGATCATCTTGAGCGGGCCGGTGTCCTGCTCCGCTATCCAAGCGCTTCCGGGGGCAAACACAAACCCCTCTCCCGGGCTCTGCAGAAGGGCAATTGGCCTGTCTGGCGCCGCTACCTGAGGGCTTTGCCGAAGTCATCTCCACTGGTTTTGATCAGTGGTGAGCAGTTCACGCAGCCTTTGGCTTGTCCTGATCGTTGCCGTACGCTCACTGATTTGCTGGCAACCGAAGGCTTCGGGTTGCAGGTCGTTGTTTTCTTGCGTGACCAAGCTGATTATATCAACGCTCGCTTCGTGCATTCAACTCGCAGGCTTTATCATCATCAGTCGTTTACGGAGTACGTTTCGCTTCAGCTCTCGCCGGAGCGGAAGCACATCTATGACTACAATGCTTTGTTTTCTGCATTAATGGACAACAAGGCCATAGCGTCAACATTTTTGCCCTATGGCAGTCAGTTTGGAGATCCTTTTGATCGGCTCTTGAAGCTATTTGATCGATCTCCCCCCCCATCGGGATGGCGTCCTGCAGATCCCAATAAAGGGAATGTTCAGCCTGGCTGTCAGGGTGTTTGGTTAGCACAGCAAATCGGCAAGCGGCTTGAGCAGCTGGGAGTCTCAAGTCGATCGCTGCGCAATACCGGTGGCGTTGTCCGCCGTATTGCCCATGAGGAGGGCTGGCAAGCTGATCGATATTGTGGATTTGATGATCATTCAGCGGCTCGTGTTTCCGAGTCTTTCGCTGATTCCAATGCAGCATTTGCAGACCGAGCCTGGAACTGTTCCTGGAGAGATCGAATGCCTGTGGTTGCCATGCGTCGGCTCGAGTACCAGCCCCCTGCCCATGGAATCGAAAGGCAACGGTTGGAAGCCTTGGTTGATCGTGCGCTCTTTGAGCTCTCCCGTCACAGCCGTCCTTTAGCCCGGGTTTTGGCATCGTCCAAGTCCCTACTGGATACATCCAGGCCGGTCCCATCGATACCAAGTTAATGTCCCGTTTGTCCCCTGCTCGCCTTTTGGCGCAGCTGCTCTTACAGTTTCGCCTTGTTGAAGCTGTAGCTCGGCGGGAAATGCAGCTCCGTGCTGCTAAGGGATCATTTGGGCTGATTGGGGTTTTTCTTGAACCACTTGCTCTGATCGCCACCTTCTTAGCCCTACGCATCTTCTTGCGCGGGAGCGGTGATGGAACCTACATGAATGAGGTGCTCTGGCTCGCCATGGGATTCGTGCCATTCTTCATGTTTGCTGATATTGCAATTAAAGCCATCAGTGGCGTAGAAAAAAATAGTGAGCTGTATTTTTACAGGAGACTCAAGCCATTAGACTCCTTGCTGGGAAATGCATTGCTTTTCTCCCAGATCTTTGGCAGTTTGTTGTTGGTATTTGTGCTGGGTGTCTCCCTCTGGGACTGGCAGTTCGCCCTTCAGAACGTTGGCTTAGCCGTGTTTATTTTTGTTGGCATTGCCATGCTTGGCTTTGGGGTTGGCCTGGCTACGTTGATTGTTGGCCACCGATTGCCACTTGTGGCTTGGGTCATGAAAATGTTTTTGCGGCGAATCCTGCTGTGGACATCATGTATCTTCTTTCCGATCAGTATCGTTCCTGATGTCGCGCGTCCTTGGATTCTCTGGAATCCAATCGCCCACGGGGTCGAACTGATGCGGACTTCGGTCAATCCTAACTATCCTGTTCTCGGAGTCAGCTCTTTGTACTTTTGGGCATGGGTTGTGGGCTCTGTTGGGCTTGGCCTATTTATTTATGGGAATAATGAAGAGCTTTTGTTCGCCGTTGGCAGCGAAGGATCGACCTCCGATTCCCTTGATGATGATTAAGTTGCCAAGGTTGTTCTCAGGTTGCCAAGCTTGTCACTCGGACTCGGGCTGGTAGCATGAATTTTCCATTGAGCAGGCTGTGGGATGTCCTTCGTGGCTCGCCGCCCTCGAGTTCCTGGTGGATCTCTTACCGCCATAAGGCGTCGCGCATCCCCGGTCCTGCTGTCTCCTTTGCGTCGGATCCGCAGCTTGTTGAAAACAAGCTTTGCACCATTGTTGGTGCGCAGCGTAGAGCACCAAGTGGCTGAGTCTGGCGATGATCAGCGTTCGATCACCGGTTTAAGCCTGCGTCGTCGTCTGCGCGCTCCGATCGAGCCGGTGATCGCTCTGCCCTGGCCTTTGATCCTGGGTGGGATGGTCGTGATTGGTTCGGCCTTCTATTTTTTTGGGATTGGTCGTAATCGCTATCAAGTTCAGTCCAGCTTCATCGTTCGCTTGCCGGAAACTCCAGCGAGTACCGGTTCCAGTCTTCTCGGGGCCACCCTGGCTGGGCCGACTATGTTGGGTTCACTGGAAGATGGCCGTTTCCTGGCCGTCTATCTCACCTCGCCTGAGGTGATGCGACGTGTTTTCTTGCGCTTGAATCCTGAGCAAAACTGGGCTCGGGACGGTAGAGATCCATTTGCTGGTTTGGCAGCCGATGCCAATGTGAATCAGAAAATAGACTTTTTTCGTCGGCAGGTTTATGTTGTTCCCCAGGATCTAACTGGTGTGATTAACCTTTCGACCATTGGGCTTGCCCCTGGTCCCTCTTTTCAGCTCAATCGCTTGTTGCTGGAAGAGGCTGAGCTCTTTCTGAATAAGATTAATCAGAACATCAGCTCCACTCAGCAGGCCTTTGCTGAGCAAGAAGTTCAGCGTGCCCGCAGGCGTTTGGACTCAGCGTCTCTTGCCTTGAACAGGTTTAAAAATCAATACGGCGAGCTTGATCCTGCCCAGGCCGCATCTGGTACCAATGCTTACATCACGGGCCTTGAAAGTAAGCTGGTCGATCTGAAGGTGCAGGAGGCCAGTCTCAAGCGTCAGTTCAAAGACCCAGGCACTCCTGAAGTTGCCTACGTGACTGACCAGGTGCGTGAGCTTGAACGTCAGATTGGTGAAGAGCGTGAGCGAATGGTTAATCCTGATGGCCGGGATCTCAATCGCCTGGTGGCCGATGGCTCAAAGCTGGAAACTGAAGTTCTGCTTGCCACTGAGGCTTTGAAGTCTGCAATTACAGCAGCCAACAATAGCCGTCAACGTACGCAACAACAGGTGAAGTTTCTCGTGCGACTGGCTGATCCAGTGCTTCCTGAAATGCAGTACATGGACTGGCGCTGGAAAGGGTTTCTCGCCAGCCTTGGTGGCTTGGTAGTGCTGTGGGGAATCGGTTCCTTTGTGCTTGGTATTGCTGACCGTCGTTGATTGATCATCCCTACGGCTGGCTGCGGCGGCGGGATCTTGAGATCGTCGCTCGTGAGCGCGCCCGTCTGGTGCGCGGCCGTGAAGGCCGATTGCGCCGCAGCGACCAGGAGCTACTCGGGGAGCTCCACTGGCCCCAGCGCCACCACACCCTGCTGGAGGCCCACGATCCGGGCCCGGAGGTGGCACTTTTCACGGTGGCCAACGACCGCTTCAGCCGTGGCTTGGAGGCGCTGCTCCTCAGCCTGCGGGCCGTTTACCCCATCCTGAGTGCAGAGGTGGTGGTGGCCCATGACGGCAGCCTGGGCCCGTTTCTGCAGCGGCGGCTGCAGGCCATTCATCCGTCGCTCACCTTCGTGATGCCCGAGCCGGCCTGGGCTGCAGCTCTGCCCCGCGATTCGCGGAACCGCCGGCGCATCGGCCTTTTGGGCTATCTCAACAGCCATGCCCTCAGCCTGCGTGGCTACCGGCGGGTGCTGGTGCTGGATTCCGATCTGCTGATCACCGGTGCCCTCGACCCTCTCTGGGCGGAAGGGGAGCCCTTCCGTGCCGTTCCGGATTGCGGTGATCGTCCCTGGGCAGCAGTGTCGCCCCATACTGGCCGACCGGTGCTCAATTCGGGCGTGCTCTCACTGCCGGGCTGGGCGCTCACGCCGGCACTCCAGGCCCGGCTGGAGGGGTTGATCCGGCGGGCTGCCGAGCCGGTGTGTCCACTGCTGGATCGGTTCGCCGACCAGAAGGTGTGGAATCAGCTGCTGTCCGATCAGCCGGTGGAGCTGCTGCCGCTCAATTTCAACTGCAATGTGAAGTATCTGGTGCAATTCCTTGGGGGATGTGCGGAGGGGCTTTCGGTGGTGCATTTCGCTGGGCCCAAGCCCTGGCTCACCTGGCCCTGGGTGGAGCCGGACCCCGGCGAACAGCGTCCCGAGGCTGTGTGTGACCATCTGTTCTGGAATCGCCTCTACCGCCAGCAGCTGATGGCCTGGCGCCTGCGGCTGCTGGCTGAGCTGGCCGCCGCCGCTCCCCCCCTCTCGCCGGGGCCGGCCCGCCTAGCCAGCGATCCGCACGCTCTGTTGCACCAGTGCGGCGCCGAGGAGAGCGGCCACCTGTTGCTGGCCGCCGCAGAGCTCTTTGGCCCGGGCTGGCCGGATCAGCCCTGCTGGCCTGTGGGCTGGCCAGCGGCGCTTGAGGCCTTGGCCTCCCCGCAGACGCCCCTGCAGCTGTGGGCGCCGCTCGAGTGGGAACCGGCTCTATGCGTGTTGCCCCTGCCAGCCGGAGCCCAGTGGCGCTGGCTGTTGATCGAAGCACCCTTCAGTCCGCCCCTGGCCGAGGGCGACGACCTGATCGCCGAGGCCGGCCCCTGGCAGGAGGGCTTTGATCCCTGGAGCGTCCCCTTGTTGCCGGCCCTGGAGCGGGCCGTGCGCCGCCGGCTGGCGGCCGCGGGAGTGGGCCCCGTGCATGGACCGTAGGATTGTTTAAATTCAAGGTCTGGCATGCCCAGCGGCAAGCGCTCCCCAAAGCAGAAGCCCCCGTCCGGCAAATCCACGCTTCAGGAGCGCAAGCCCAGCATCTGGAGCCACCTGGCCGCCCCCTTCAAGCGACTGCTAGGCAGGATCCGGACGCCCGGCAAGGTCAGAGCCGCTGCTCGCGCCTCCTTGTCACTGGGGGGGCAAAAGCGCACCCTGGCCCAGTGGAAGGAGCTGCGCCGCCGCACCACCGCCGAGGTGAAGGCCCATCTGGCCGAGCAGCAGCCGGTACCGGCGATCAAGAAGCTCACCCGCGCACTGCTAGAAGACCCCCAGCATCCGGCTTACCACGAGCTGCTCAAAAAAGCGGTGGAGCAGCGCCGTCAGCGGCGCATCAAGGCCGGCCGCAAGGATCCCTGGGCCGAGCTGCCCAACGACCTCAAGCAGGAAGCACTGCAGCTCGAAGCCTTCAGCGCCTACGTGGATGAGCTGGAGCAGCTGTTCGACAAAGCCGGCATCCCGCCCCTGAGCGCGCCGCCGCCGCCGGAGCAGCGACAGGCTCAGAAGGCACACAAGTCCAAGCAAAAGCTTCGGGCCGAGGGCGCCAAAGGCAGCAGCGGCCTGCAGACTGCCTGACGGACCCCATGCTGCAGGCCTCTATTGGGATGGCCTTCATCGCCAACATCCGTCGCAGCTGGCTGTGGCGGCATTGATGCGGTCACGTTTCGCCAGGAACTGGACTTGACACAACCCCCAATGCTGGGGCCCTTATGGCGGCTGAGTCAGGCCCGCGAGCAGCTCCCGGGCGCGGTTTTGGAAGCTGTGCTGTTGGCGCACGCAGCGGGCCACCCGGCTGAGCAGCAGCGGTTGGGCGCGAATGGCTGCCGCCCGCTCCAGGCTGGTGTGGGGATCGGCGCCTGGCGGGTGGCGCACCACGGCGGCCTCGAGCTCGGGCGGGCAGCCCGGGGCTACGTCGCTGATCACCGGCACGGCGCAGGCCAGCACGTCAAGGACGCGGTTGTTGAGGTAGCCGTAGTCGGCCATGGCCTTGTGGTGGTCGTTGAGCACGGCCAGGGCGCGGCGGTAGCGGGCCGGCAGCTGCCGGTTGGCGATGCTGGGGGCTTCCGGCTGCAGCCCGAACGCCTCCCAGCCGGCGCCGATCAGCTCCAGGGGCAGACCGGCCTGGTGGAAGGCGCGCACGATCGGCCGGCTGACGCCGCGGGTGTTGCCTACGAACAGCAGCCCGCCGCTGGCCGGCTGCGGCGGGCCGTAGTGCTGGAAGCTGGTGGCCTGGAGCAGGGTGCTCGTTGGGCGGCCACTGAGACGGGCGATGCGCGGCGTGTCCTGGGCGCTGGCCACGAACAGCCGGTCGTAGGCCGCGAGCTCGCCGGGCGTGGGATCCAGCGGCCAGCTGATCAGCCAGAGCGCCTTGTGGGTGTAGGGCGCCCGGGCCAGCCAGCTGGCCGGCGGCGCGTATTTGCCGCGCAGCACCACCAGGGTGCTGCCGGGTGGCGGGGGCGGAGCGCTGCTGTGGCTGTCGCGGTAAAGCAGGCGGGAGACCACGCCCTCCTGCTGCAGGCCGAGCTGCAAGCCCCGGGCAAAGTGCACATCGCCCCAGCTGGCGTGAGCCTCGGGATCCGCTGGTGCCGCGATCAGCAGGTCGATGGGGCCCATGCACTTTGCTCTGTAGGAGGCGGATGGACCTGCCCCTGCGCTCTCCTCAGTCCCAGAGCCGCGAACTGTCGTCGCGGGCGCTGAACCATTCGGCGGCGAGGGGGCCGCCCATGGTGCGTTGTTCGCGGAACCAGGGGCCGCCGAGGGTCCAATGCAGCAGGGCCGAATCGGCAGCCAGGGCGGGATCCTGCACATCCACCAGGTGGTTCCAGCGCTCGAGGGGCAGGGCGCCGATGGCGCTGTCGTCGTTCAGCCAGTGGAAGCGGTGCAGCTCCAGGCCGGAGGCGGTGTTCACATAGTCGGGGGTGAGGACCTGGCAGCGCGCTGCGTTGAACAGCATCAGGGAGCTCCAATTCTTCTTCTCGTAGCGGCTCTGGGTTTCCCCGAGAAACTTCACCTCTTCCTGGGGAACGTGATCGTGTTGCACGCACATCAGGGCGTAGCGCTCATCGCGGAGGGCCCAGAGCTCGGCGATATCACTGCGGCAGAGCATGTCGCAGTCCATGAAGATGGCCCAGCCGTCGTAGTTCATCAGCCGGGGCACGAGAAAGCGGCTGAAGGAGAAGGCGGTGCTCTGGTGCGGGTCGCGCACACGCCAATAGAGGCCCTGGGCCTCCAGCTGGGGCGTCACCAGGGGGGTGATCGCCAGGGGCATGCTGCTGTGCTGATAGAGGCTGTCGATCAGCACGTTGGTGGCGGCGCGCTCTCGCGGGTCAAAGCCGATGAAGATGGGGATCGGCTGAACCACGGAGCGGGCGGCATGGGTGCTGCCTATTGTCCACTCCGGCCTGGATCCAGCCTGGCCCTGATGCCATGCCGCTCCCGATCCAGCTGCTGCTGAACCGCCGCCAGCTGGTGCGCCAGCTCTACGCCCTGCCGGGCGTGAGCAGCTACGGGTTCGTGCAGGGTGTGGATCAGGCCCTGCTGCTGCGGGCGCCGGAGCCTGGCAGCTGGCCCGGTGTGCTGGCCGAGGGCCTGATCGAGCTGGAGCCGTCTCCTGCCGAGGAGCCCCTGCTGCTGGCCCTGCCCCTGGCCTGGAGCCGGGGCCTGGTGAATCCGCTGGAGGCTCGAGCCCTCCCCGCGCTGCGAGAGGCGGGTGCGCTGCCAGTCGCCCTCGACGCCTGGCCTTCAGCCGAGCCCGGCCGCGCTCCCTCGGCCCTGGCGGCCCTGCTGATCCCCTACCGCACTCTGCTGGCGGCGCCGGCGCCCCTGGAGCCCGCCGCCGCGCTGGAGCTGCTGCAGCTGGAGCGGCGCCTGCGGGTGCTGCTGGCCCCCGGCTGCTGGCCGTCGCCCGCCGCCCTGGCGCGCCCGCTGCCACTGGCGGCCTGGTGGGAAGCGCTGCCGGCCGAGCCCGCCCGCCTGCAGCGCCTGGCCGATCAGCTGGTGGCCCTGCTGCACCTATTGCCCGCCGAGGAACAGTCGGCCTACGCCGAGGCCCTGGAGCCACTGCTGCTGGCGGGTCTGCAGCAGCAGCACCCCCAGACCTGGCTGCGGCTGCTGGAGGCCCTGGTGGGCGGCCTGAACAGCCGCCAGCCCCGGCTGGTGGCCGTGGCCGATCGCCTGCGCCGGGCGGGCCTGGAGCGGGGCGCGGCCCTGGATGATCCCGGCGCACGCGGGCTGGCGTTGATGCGTCTGCTGCAGGCGCCGTTGGCGGCGGACCAGCCTGCCTGGCTGGCGGGCCTGGCGAGCGCGATCGATGGCCTGGTAAAGGCGATCGGAGCGGCGGCGGAGGGGGCCGAGAAGCAGGAGAAGCGGGCCCTGCAGCGCCAGCTGGAGGCGGTGGTGCTCAGCGGCAGCACCAACCTGCCGCTGCTCCAGGTGTTGCTGCCGGCACTGGAGCCGGAGAACGGCTACCGCCTGCCCAGCCTGCTGCCGCCTTCGGCCTGCCTGGTGCTGGTGAAGGGGGTGCTGCTGCTGGGGGATGGGGCGATCGCCCAGCTCGATCGGCCTCAGCGGCGGGCGCTGCTGGCGGTTCTGGAGCGGGGGCTGCCGCGGCTGTGGTGGCAGGCCGATCTGCTGCAGAAGCTGCTGCACGATCTGCGCCGTTTCCCGCTGCACACCGCCTGGCTGCAGGCCGACAACGCCACGCTGCTGCCGGCTCTGGTGACCCTGCACAGCCGCGGCGTAGCGCCGCCGCCGCCCGACAACGGCCCCGAGCCCCTGCAGCTGCGGCCCCTGGCGCCAGAGGAGCTGCCCGGCGAACCGGAAGACCCGCGCCGCCTGCTGCGCTTGCAACTCACCGTGCTGCTGCGGCTGGTGAGCGATCCAGAGGAGCGCGGCGCTCTGTTGCGCCTGGCCAGCGCGGCGGGCAAGACCCCGCTGCTGCGCCTGCTCGATGGCGACGACGAGGAGGCCCTAGCCCTGGCGGTGGCGGCGGGCCTGCCCAGCCGGGTGGTTGGGCTGGCGCGGATGGCGGCCGAGCGGGCCGGCGTGCCGGAGCTGCTGCCGCTGCTGCTGCCCAGCACAGGCGGGGTGCAGGCGGTGTTTGCGGAATGCCTCGCCATCTGGCGCCAGCAGCTGTCGCCGCCGGAGTCGCGCCCCGTGCTGCCGATCACGGTGCTGTTCACCTGCCACCGGCCCCGGCTTTTCCTGCTGCGCCAGGCTCTGGAATCCCTGGCGCTGCAGAGCGCGGCCGCCGCTGAGGTGCTGGTGGTGGACGACGGCACGCCGGAGCCCGAGGCCGCAGCGCTGGCGGCGCTGCTGGAGGCTGCGGCTACGGAGCTGGCCCTGCCCCTGCGGCTGCTGCGCCAGCCCAGCAACCAGGGCCAGTACGCCTGCCGCAACCTGGCGATTGCCGCGATGGCAGGCGAGGCCCTGGCAATTCACGACGACGACGACCTCTCCCATCCCCTGCGCCTGGAGTTGCAGTGGCAGGCCCTGCAGCAGGGGGCGGCGGCGGTGTACGGCCGCCACGTGCGCCTGGATGAGGCCACCGGGGCACCCCAGGCCGATGGCGATGGCGGCGGTTTCTTCGGGGATGGGATCACCACCCTGCTGCTGCGCCGCCGCACGGTGCTGGAGCTGGGGGGCTTCTACCCGGTGCGCTCCCGGGGGGATGTGGACTTCCGCCGGCGGCTGGAGCGGCGCTACGGCGAGGCAAAGGTGCTGCGGTTGGAGGCGCCGCTCTATCTGATGCGCGGTTCGGTGGCCACGGTGTCGTCGGCCTACGAATACGGCTGCAGCCTGGGCCTGCCCAGCTGGCGGCGGCTGATGCGGCAAGGGCTGCTCCCGTGAACAGGCCTGTCGCCATGAGCACGCAAGCGCCTGTGTTCATCGGCCTCACCTCGATCCGCAGCCGCGAGGGGGCCCTGAAACGCACGCTCGATTCGCTGCTGGCCCAGCAGCTGCCCGCCGACGGCCGGCCGGTGGAGCTGCATCTGTTTCTCTCCCGGGAGCCCTATCTGCTCGATCGCGGCTTCGAGGCGCTGCCGGGCTTTCTGCGACGGCGGATCTGGCGCTCACGCCTGGGCCCGGGCCTGTGCCTGCAGGTGCACTGGACGGCGAACTGGGGCCCCTACCGCAAGCTGCTGCCGCTGCTGGAGCGGCTCACGCCTGAGCAGCAGGCGCTGGATCCTCTGCTGATCACCGCCGACGACGACACCCTCTACCCGCGCGACTGGCTGCGGCGGCTGGTGGAGGCCCAGGAGCGCTGGGGCTGCGTGGTGGCCTTCCGCGGGCGGCAGATGGTGCTGGAGGCGGGGGAGGTGGTGCCCTACCGCGACTGGCGGGTGAACGATGAGCGGCTGCTGCAGCCCAGCCTGCTCACGGTGCCCACCGGCAAAGACGGCATCTGCTACCGGCTCAGCCAGCTCGACTGGCGCGTGCGCGATGTGGAGCGGGCCCTGGCGATTGCCGGCCACGCCGACGACCTCTGGTTCAAGACCCACACCCTGCTCACCGCCACGCCAAGCGTGCTGCTGCACCACAACATGAGCCAGCAGTTCGTGGAGCTGAGCAGCCAGGGGGTGGCGCTCAAGCGCGGTGTGCCAGGCCAGCCGATCGGGCAGACGTTGTTTTTGTCGATCAACAAGCGCGGTGGCAATGATGTGGTGCTGGGGGATTGCCTGGGGTATCTGCAGGAGCAGATGGGTGGGGAAGTGGTGCTCATGGCCCAACCTGAGCACACCAGAAGGGAAGGCTTGTAAGCCGTATGTGCGGGGCCTTCATGCCAGCCACTCCTGAGCTAGCCCTTCAATGAGTTGAAATTCGGGATCTTTGTGGAGGAGGGTGGTTCCGCTTTGCACTGCGGAGGCGGCGATCCAGGCGTCCGCCAGGGATAGGGAGTGGGTGGCCATGATCTGGGCGGCGCTGATCAGGAGTGGTTCGCTCGCTTCCACCCAGTGGATCGGCAGTGCCTGCAGCTGCTCGTAGGCAAGCCGGCCAGCCCGTTCTCCTTCATCCCTCCAGACGCGATAGAGCACTTCCAACCGCGAGATGAAGCAGGCCACGCTGCGTTGATGGGATTCCAGGATCTCTTCCACCCGATCGGCGCCGGGTTCGTCGTCCCGCAGGGTGAGCAGGGCAGAGGTGTCGAGGCAGAACCGCATCATCGCCGTTTCAGCGCTGCATCGGCCCGTCGATCGGCCAGCTGGCGCTGCGTCGATCCTCCGCCTTTCCCTTGGCCTCGAAAGGCCTTCACAGGAGAGGCATCCACCGGGACCACCCGAATCGAGCCATCGGCCTCGATCAGCCACTCCAGGCGCTGGGAGGGGCCGAGGGCGAAGCGTGCCCTGATCGCTGCTGGGATCACGGTTTGCCCGCGTGACGTGATTGTGCTCCGCATGCACCCCAGTACGAATTACTTCAAATGCTATCGGGTAATTCGCGCCAGAGGAGTGGGCCCACGATCCGCGCCACTGACTGCGGCGGCTGGGGGCTGCGTGGTGGCCTTTCGGGATTGGCGGGTGAATGTTGAGCGGCTGCTGCACCTCATCATGAGCCAGTCCCACCCGGCCACCTCGGTTGCCAGTTCGGCCAGGCCAGCAGCGTCCACTTCTGGTGCCAGGGGAAAGCGACCCTCGCGGGGAACCACCACGAAACTGTGGTGGGGGTTGAGGTCTGCGCGGGCCTGGTGAAAGCCGCGGCTGAGGGCAGGGCTGATTCAAAGTCTGT
>JBIIXY010000126.1:0-6189 GCA_044347105.1 Prochlorococcaceae cyanobacterium | reverse complement strand
TTCGGCAGGAACTGGAAGCTCTCCTGAATTGCCAGGTGGATCTGGCGGAAGCAGCGCAGTTGCATCCATTGATTCGCGATCAGGTCATCGCACAAGCAACGGCGTGGTGAGCAAGGATCTCCTTTACCTCACCAGCATTGCCGAAGCCCTTGAGCGCATCGCTCATTACACGACGGAAGGCCGCACAGCTTTTCTGGCTTCCACGCTTGTGCAGGATGGAGTGATTCGTAACCTGATCGTGATTGGCGAAGCTGTGAAGAATCTCTCCTCGGACCTTCGCGATCGCGAAGCTGCCACCCCTCGGGCTCACCGTTCGCTCGCTGATTGAGCGGCAAACGAACAATTGAGCTGCAAACCCAGCATCGTCGACTGCCAATGAGACCCACCATGAACCCCCTGGCTTGCCAGCAGTGCTCTGCTCACTGTCGCTCAGCTCCTCCGCGCCGATCAGGCTGTAGAACCCATCGCCGTAGCGGGTGATGCCGTTGCCGGTGAGCACGCGGCCCACCATCCGCTTCCCAGGATCCGCCGGGTGATGTCTTGCGCCAGGGCGGGGCTGGCTGTTGCCTGGCAAATCCGTGGCCCAGCAGTTCCAACCGCTCCGCAGAAGCCTTCGGCTACAGCATCAGGGGTTGATCGATGTGGCTCATGCGCATGCGCTCGGCGATGGTGTCGCGGAGGCGCTCGTCGGTGGGGGAAGGGTGCGGGGGCACTCAGCCAAGGTGCCCTGTGGATCTGGCGGGAGCCAGCGGCGGGCAGCAGAATGGGAGCCATGGATCCCAGTCAGCCACCCACTCTCGAGCGGCTCAGGCAGTTGGCGCCCGAGCTGCTCAGGCTCACAGCCGCCCATGGTGGCCAGGATCTTTGTGTCTTTGGCTCCGTGATCCACGGAGCAGCAGGGCGGCAGAGCGACGTGGACCTTCTGGTGGACTTCCCTTCCAGCCCCAGTTTCGAGCAGTACATGGACCTCAAGCTGGCCCTGGAAGATCTGCTCAACGCCCGGGTTGACCTGGTCACCCGCCGGGGTCTTCGCCCTGAACTGCGGCAGCGGATTGAGCAGGAGGCCCTTCCGCTTGCCTGAACGGGGACGTTCCCGGAACTGGTCGCTGTTCCTGCTGGATATGCAAGTGTCCTGCACCAAGATCCTGAGATACAGCAAAGGGTTGACCCGGCAGAATCTTTTTGCTGACGAAATGGTGGTTGACGCCGTGCTGCGCAACCTTGAGGTACTGGGTGAAGCGGCGAAACAGATCCCGCCGGCGGTTCGTGACCGGCATCCCCAGGTGCCGTGGCGACGCATCGCTGGCCTCCGCGATGTTCTGGCGCACGCTTACTTCGGCCTCGAAGAGGACACCATCTGGCAGATCGTTTCCGAGAGCATCCCAGCTTTGGCTCAGCAGTTGGACCAGGTGGTTGAGGCTGAGCCTTGATGTCCGATGGCAATCCATACCTTCACCGAGCTGCTGATCGGGCTACGGTGGCGGTAGCGATGGCCGAAGCCGCAGGCTTCTCAACAAACAAGCAAGCCACCTCCTCCCCCCGTTGCTCGCGGAACCCGTCCAGCCGCTGGCGGAACAGCTGCAGCAGCGCGTCGCGCTCGCTGTCGCTCAGCTCCTCCGCGCCGATCAGGGTGGTGAGCCCATCGCCGTAGCGGGTGATGCCGTTGCCTGTGAGCACGCGGCCCACCATCCGTTTCCCAGGATCCGCCGGGCGATGTCCTGCGCCGGGGCCGGGCTGGCTGTTGCTTGGCAAATCCGTGGCCCAGCAGCTCCATCAGCATCAGCGGTTGATCGATGGGGCTCATGCGCATGCGCTTGGCGATGGTGTGCCGGAGGCGCTCGTAGGTGGGGGAGGGGTGTGGGGGCATGGCAGACCGATCAGGCTTCGGCCAAGGAGACCAGCAGTTTCAAGGTCTCGAGCGATCCCGCCAGAGCTTGGGGTCGCGACCGCAATGCAGAACGGCCAGCACCACGCTGATGCCGGTTGCGGCAACCGGCAAATAGATCACGCCATAGGGGAAGCGGCGGATCAGGGCACGACGGGTACCCCGATATCCCGAAGGGTAGGCCTCAGGGTTGGCGCGGATGCGCTCGAAGGTCAGGCGCACCTCATCCAGAAACTGCCGGCCCAGGCCCTGTTCCTGAGCTTCGTACCACCGAGCTGCAGCCTCGAGATCGAGCCTGGCTTCAGGGCGGAGCCGAAGCTCCATGCTCAGAGGGTTTGCCCCAGGGCGTCCAGCACCTGGTCAGCATCGAGGCCAGGATCGCCGTCCGCCAGGAAGCTCTCCAGCCGCTGATCGATCAGTTGGCGATCGGCTGCCGTGAGTTCAGGGCCAATCCGTTCGGCGGCGATCGAGTCCCACAGGGTCTGCACCAACTCCAGACGTTGTGCCAGGGGCAGGGTCAGCAGATCTTTCACCACATCCCGTGCCGGCAGAGCAGGAAAGCCGAGGTAATCAGCCTAACGGCGGCTTGCAGGTTTGTGAGAACCCAGGCGCCGAGCTGGTTCCTGGGGATGATCGGGCCGACTCCTCACCCCGTTGCTCGCGGAATCCGTCCAGCCGCTGGCGGCACAGCTGCAGCAGCGCGTCGCGCTCGCCGTAGCGGGTGATGCCGTTGCCGGTGAGCACGCGGCCCACCATCCGCTTCCCAGTATCCGCCGGGCGATGTCTTGCGCCAGGGCGGGGCTGGCTGTTGCCTGGCAAATCCGCGGCCCAGCAGTTCCAACCGCTCCGCAGAAGCCTTCGGCTACAGCATCAGGGGTTGATCGATGTGGCTCATGCGCATGCGCTCGGCGATGGTGTCGCGGAGGCGCTCGTAGGTTGGGGTGTGGGGGCATAGGGGCATGGGGGCGGCTGCAGGGCGTTTGGGCCAGGTGTGGTTTTGGGCGGCCCGTCAGGCGGAACCCCCTGCTGGGATCGGTTCTGGTGCGGTCGTTTTGCGGCTGCAGCCCACCCGGCGCCAGCTGTGGTTGTGCCGCCCCAGTCCCTTTGCCCAGACAGGAGAGGCATCCCGCCCGCCACTGCAAGACTGGTGCCATTGGAGGGCGCCATGCAGGAAATCCTTTTCGTGGTCGAGGAAGCGGAGGACGGCTCCTTCCGGGCCAGCGCAGCCGGTGCCGCGATCCACACCGAGGCCGACACCCTCGAGGAGCTCCACCGGGAGATCCGCGACGCCGTCGTCTGCCACTTCGACCCCGACGAGGCGCCGCCCCTCATCCGCCTCCATCACGTGAGGCAGGAACTGCTGGCCCTGTGAGGATTCCGCGGTGACTCGCCAGACAGGCAGTCACATGCGGCTGACCCGAGATTCCGCCGGCCAGCAGCAGCACCTCACGATTCCGGCCCACAAGCCCCTGAGGGTTGGCACCTTGCGGCAGATCCTCAAGGACGTGGCCAGCCAGGTGGGCTGCTCAATCGAAGAGCTGATCAGCAGCCTGGATCTTTGAGGGCTGAGCCTTGAGTCCACACCTCATGGCCGTGGCGATCAGCCGGCTGTTGCCTGATCGCCGCCGATCAGGTTGTAGAGCCCATCGCCGTAGCGGGTGATGCCGTTGCCGGTGAGCACGCGGCCCACCATCCGTTTCCCAGGATCCGGCGGGCGATGTCCTGGGCCGGGGCCGGGTTGGCTGTTGCTTGGCAAATCCGTGGCCGAGCAGTTCCATCAGCATCAGCGGTTGAGCGATGGGGCTCATGCGCATCCGCTCGGCGATGGTCTCGCGGAGGCGCTCGTAGGTGGGGGAGGGGTGCGGGGCATGGGGGCATCCTGGATGGGGTGTGACGGGGGTGGCATTGACAAAGGAGATGCCTCGCTGCCGTGGCGCTCACGCGCTCTCCTTCACCCCGCAACGGCCTGCCGACCAGAGCCCATCGGCGGGTCAGCCCCGTGGGCACGTAGCACGCGCGCTAACATGGAAGGGTCGTTTCGGGTTGAGTAATACAGCATTCGTGTGCGCGAGGACATTGAGGACTGGCCCGTGGATCTGCTGGCGCGATGCGATGCGTTGCTCGACCTCATTGAAGATCACGGTCCCCAGGTCGGGCTTCCTCACTCAAAGGCCCTGGGTGGCGGGCTGTTTGAACTCAGGCCCACAGGCCGTTCCGGCATCGGCCGGGCTTTCTACTGCTTCTGCAGTGGCCGGGTGATCACCGTCCTCCATGCCTTCGTGAAGAAGACCCACAAAACACCCAGGCGTGAGCTCCTCATCGCTCGCGAACGCCTCAGGAACGTCAAACGCCATGCCTGACATCCCCTATCAACCGGTCATCCGCGATCGTCGTGCCGAACGCGCCCGGCTCGATCAGGTGCCGGGCTACAGCGCAGCGCGGCAGGAGGCCGCCGTGGAGTTCCGTCTGCTCCGGCAGCTCCTGGAGGCACGCCAGCGGGCCGGTCTCACCCAGGAGGAGGTCGCCGTGCGGATGGGCACCACGCGCAGCGCCATCAGTCGGCTTGAGGGATCCCGCAAGCACATACCCGCACTGTCCACTCTCCGCCGCTACGCCGATGTGCTCGGCTGCGATGTGGACATCCAGCTGGTGCCTCGAAGCCCTGATGAAGCTTCACCGCCTTGGTGAGTGGCGGTGTACTGCCGGAGGCGCTCGTCGGTGGGGGAGGGGTGCCGGGGCATGGGGGCATCCGGCTGGGCGCCATGCAGAGCATCCGTAACGGGGCCGACAGCCTCAGCCAGCCCCCTGATCAGTGCAGCCGTTGAACCATGGCAGTTTCAGCCCAAGGGCTTCGGCCGGATCCATCACGAGCTTGTTGAGCGCACGGCCAAGAACCACCTGTGGCTCGTCGGCCCGAATGGGCAGAACGGGATGGGCGTGGTGGGCACCGTTGACCACCCTGCGCCGGATCAGGGAGTTCCCAGCCTCCAGACCGCACACATAGGCCCGTTCCTGACACAGGCCCTTGGCTCCATGTTCCCTGTCGCCCATCCGCACCCAGTCGCCCGCGCAGACGATCGATTCCACGGAGGTTTCCAGGGGCGGCCGTGTCCTGAAACTGCCCGGAGAAAACAGCGACACCGAGCCTGGATAGCGCCGCACCTCGGAATCAACCACCCTGGCATCGGTGAATGCGGGATGGGTGACGGGAAGCAGGTCACGCGTGAGCCGATTGACGATCTCCTGATCGCTCAGCGCTGCGATGGCCGATGCGTTGTAAAAGTCGCTGGCGATCACCGAGCCCTGGGGCTGCTCACCACCCCAGAGAGCCTGTTGCGCATCCCTGTGCAGCTGATCCAGCATGAAAAACGTGCCCCCAGAGCCCTCCAGGCCATCGAAGCGGGAGAACACGTTGGCCGGGTAAGCGATGGGAACAGTCCGATCCAGCCAGACCCGTGCGGACACGACATCGATGGACCCAAGCGAAGCGGCGCTCACAAGCTCAGGTGCCGCTGCGCAGAGTTCAGGTGATTGGGCCATCAGAGACTTAAGCCCTCTGGCACCCACGGCCAACACCACAGCATCCACCTCCTCAATCCTCTCCACTGCATTGGTGGCCACGG
Source organism: Prochlorococcaceae cyanobacterium (assembly GCA_044347105.1). Taxonomy (GTDB): domain Bacteria; phylum Cyanobacteriota; class Cyanobacteriia; order PCC-6307; family Cyanobiaceae; genus NIES-981. Next base: position 681 of record JBIIXY010000126.1, on the reverse strand, counting down.
TCTTCAGTTCCACCGAACTGACGCGCCGCCTGTCAGGCGACATCGTCACCCGTGTCACCAGCGTTCCGCCAAGCACCTGCAGATGATGGCGGGAGATCAGCTTTTGGCTCAGCGGCGCAAACAGATGCTCTGCGATGCTTTTCGACTTGATCCAACGCACATCAAATGAGTCTTGATGGGCCAGGGCGTAGTAATAGAGGAGCTCCATGGTGACCGCGGCCGAAAGCTCTTCGGGCGGCTTGAACAAGCCAACCAGCAAGGTGGGGCGCAAGAACTCATTGATGAGTCGATCGCTAATACCGAGCTTGACGAAGAGTGACTGCGCATCGAGATCGTCGTACTGCTGGTAAATCTTGTCGCTGCGATAGAGGTCAAGCATCGCATAGAGAAGACCAGCGATGCTGAGCCGGTCTTGAATGGGTAGTCGTGTGAAGTTGGTGATTGTCGCCACCATCTGGCCAAGGGGACTTGGCCATTGGGGTGCCTCTCCAAAGACAGGCGCTGTTGCTTCTAACCCATCGGGCGACCAGAAGGCACTGGTTGTGAAGTCAGTGAAGATATCACCAACGCCGAGTTCATCTGTGAGTGAATTGATGTTGGGATAGTCTTTCCAAAAACCTCTGGTGCCTGCCTCGAAAGGTTTGCCGCTTTTGGTTGTGATTGGTGAACTGCCTGTTGGAT
>JBIIXY010000125.1:0-6219 GCA_044347105.1 Prochlorococcaceae cyanobacterium | reverse complement strand
CCGACCGCAGTGATGTCACCTCCGTAGTGGTGTACGTCACAGAACCCTCCAACAGCGGGGCTCCGGATCTGATTCCGATCGGCCACTGGCCCAGTGCCAGCCGGGCTCTGCCCGCCCTCGCCAGCGACAGCGAGCTTCGCCAACCGGCAGAGCGACGCCGCTGGCTGGCACTGCGCCAGGAGGGGGTGCTGCTGGGCGCCCTGCTGGTGGAAACCACCAACCTGCCCTGGCCTGAGCCACTGCAGCAGCGGCTTCTGGCCGTCAGCCGATGCCTCACGGAGAGTCTCTGCCTCGATCTGGAGCACCACCAGCTGCAGCTGCGCCTGCAGCGGCAGCGGGAGCAGCTGAAGGTGCTGCTGCATCAGTTGCGCAATCCCCTGGCAGCCCTGCGCACCTTCGGCCAGTTGCTCTGGCGCCGGCTGGAACACGATCCCCGCAACCGCGCCCTGGTGGAGGGCCTGCTTCAGGAGGAACAGCAGTTGCAGCGCTATGTGGATGCGATCGACGCCCTTGAGCGGATCGAGCCGGCCTTCGCCACGGCGGGAGAGCCTCCTCCCCTGCTGCTGCCCCCCAGCCTCGGCAGCGACAGCCAGCAGCCGCTGGCCAGCCTGCTCCAACCGCTTGTGCAGCGGGCCACAGCCACCGCGGCCCTGCAGGGGCGGCCCTGGCACGGCCCTGGCCAACTGCCCCAGTGGCAGGGAGACTCCGGCGCAGTCGCCGAGATCCTGGCCAACCTGCTGGAGAACGCCTTCCGTTACAGCCGCTCCGGAGCCCCGGTGGGCCTGCATGTGGCTCCCTGTCGAGACGGGGGATGGCAACTGTGCGTCTGGGATGGGGGCGACCCGATCGCCGGCGACGAACGCGAGCGGATCTTCGAAACCGGGCAGCGGGGGCAGAGCAGTGCTGATCTGCCGGGCACGGGGCTAGGACTGGCGCTGGCCCGGGAACTGGCCCACCAGCTCGGTGGCGATCTACAACTGATGCCCACGCCGGCATCCGTGGCGCAGGAGCTGCCTGGGCAAGGGAACGCGTTCCGGCTCAGGCTGCCGCCCAGGCCACTGACAGGCCCATGAGCAGCAGGGAGAGGGTTTCGGTCCACTCCACGCTGGCGCCATAGCTGTCGCCGCTGTGCCCGCCCAGCCTGCGCCCCAGCCACCAGGGAACCAGCCAGGCCGGGAGCATCCCGAGCAACCCGAGCCATCGCCCTGCCGCGGGGAGGGGCAGCAGCCAGCTCAGCATGAGCAGCACCGGCAAGACCAGCAGCGCCGGCCGCAGCTCACGGGCCAGGCCCTGCCAGTGGCGGCGATGAAAGGCGGCGCTGCCCTGGCTGCGCAGGTAGGGGTGGAACTGCATCGCCGGCAGCGGCGAGAGCCGCCCCCAGAAGGCAGCCCACACCAGCAGCACCGCGCCCAACAGGGGTGGAGCCGGCAGCAGACAGGCCAGACCGGCAGCCCGCAGCAGCGCCAGCAGCAGGGCCACCTGCACCGCCGCGGCCCCCACCCGGCTGTCGGCCATCGCCTCCAGCCGGCGCCGGGGTCCCGCGGCCAGGCCGTCGGCCGTATCCAGTGCGCCGTCGTGGTGGAGTCCGCCGCTGAGGGCCAGCCCCAGGGCCATCACCAGCGCCAGTCGGGCAGGCGCCGGCAGCCAGCCCGCAGGAAGCCACCACAGCAGGGCCTGCAGGCCACCGAGCACCAGGCCGATCCAGGGGGCAAAGCGGGCGATCCGCTCGAAACGGGGCTGGGGCCAGGGCCAGGCCGGCAGCACGGAATAGAAGATCCAGGCACCCGCCAGATCGCGCAGCCAGGCCGGCGCCCCGGCAGCGTGAACAGCACCGGCGGCGTCGGGAGAGCGGGGGCCGGGGGCGTGATCCAGGCGACCTCTAGCGTCGGGGCAGCACCGCTGCGGTCCCATCAGCTTTTCACCCCAGGGGGCTGGCCCGCTCCCCTTCCGCTTCGAGGTCACGGCCCAGTGCCCCCAAACGCGGGCCCGCTGCGGCTGCTTCCACACCGCCCATGGACCGGTGCATACCCCCCGCTTCATGCCGGTGGGCACTCTGGCCACGGTGAAGGGGGTGACCACCGACCAGCTGGCGGGCACCGGCGCCGAGATGGTGCTGGCCAACACCTACCACCTGCACCTGCAGCCGGGCGAGGAGATCGTGGCCGACGCTGGCGGGCTGCACCGCTTCATGGCCTGGAATGGCCCGCTGCTCACCGATTCCGGCGGATTCCAGGTGTTCAGCCTTGGGGACATCAACCGGATCAGCGATCACGGCGTGGTGTTCCGCTCGCCGCGGGACGGCCGCCGCATCGAGCTCACCCCCGAGCGCTCGATGGCGATCCAGATGGCCCTGGGCGCCGATGTGGCGATGGCCTTCGACCAGTGCCCGCCCTATCCGGCCAGTGAAGCGGATGTGGCGGCCGCCTGCCGGCGCACCCACAGCTGGCTGGAGCGCTGCATCGCCAGCCACACCCGCACCGACCAGGCCCTGTTCGGCATCGTGCAGGGGGGCTGCTTCCCCCATCTGCGCCAGGAATCAGCCCGGGTGGTCGCCGCCATGGGACTGCCGGGGATCGCCGTGGGTGGTGTGAGTGTGGGTGAACCGGTGGAGGAGATGCACCGGATCGTGCGCCAGGTGGGGCCGCTGCTGCCCGAGGCCGTGCCCCACTACCTGATGGGGGTGGGCACCCTGCGGGAGATGGCGGTGGCCGTGGCCAACGGTTTCGATCTGTTCGACTGCGTGATCCCCACCCGCCTGGGGCGCCATGGGGCGGCCCTGGTGGGCGGCGAGCGCTGGAACCTCAAGAACGCCCGCTTCCGCCACGACCACACGCCCCTCGATCCCAGCTGTCCTTGCCCGGCCTGCCGCCAGCACAGCCGGGCCTACCTGCACCACCTCATCAAGTGCGAGGAAATGCTCGGCAAGATCCTGCTCAGCCTGCACAACATCACCCAGCTGGTGCGCTTCACCACAGCGATGGCCCAGGCGATCCGCGAGGGGTGTTTTGCAGAGGATTTCGCTCCCTGGGAGCTGGGCTCCCCGGCCGCCCACACGTGGTAGCGTCCGCCTCACGCGACTCGTGAGTTCCGGGATGGCCGCCTTCGCCCTGCACACCCTGGCCCAGCTGCCCGAGGCCTACCAGGCCTTTGCGCCCCTGGTGGACATCCTGCCGATCATTCCCTTCTTCTTCCTGCTGCTGGCGTTTGTGTGGCAAGCCTCGGTGGGTTTCCGCTGATCAGCCAGCGAGCTGCGGCGACTGCTGAGCTCGGCGACTGCTGAGCTCAACGTTGCCGCAGCACGGCCCAGGCGAACGCCGGCAGGGCAAGCATCCGGCGCCACCGGCTCGGTTCTTGCCACAAGCGATACAACCACTCGATCTGCAGGGCTCCCATCCAGCGGGGGGCCCTTTTTTTGACGCCGGCCCACACGTCGAAGCTGCCGCCCACGCCCATCCACAGGCCCGCGTCGCGACCAGGCAGGTCGGCGATCCAGGTTTCCTGGCGTGGCACACCCAGGGCCACCAGCACCAGGTCCGGGGCGGCCTGGAGCAGCTGGCGCTCCAGCCCGGGCCAGCGGTCGGCGCCCTGGTAGCCATGGGCCGTGACAACCAGCTGCAGGCCGGGGATCTCCGCATGCAGCCGCGCCACGAGGGTGTCCATCACCGCCGGTGAGGCCCCCACCAGAGCCACCCGCCAGCCCGTTGCGGCGGCATGCTGCAACAGGCGGCGGGCCAGCTCGATTCCCGGGCTGCGCCGCACCCGCAGCCCCTGGCGCCCCAGGGCCCACACCACCCCCGCCCCATCGGGGATCACCAGGTCGGCAGCGGCGATGGCCCGGCCCAGCTCCGGCTGGGCCAGGGCTGCCATCGTCATCTCGGCGTTGAGGGTCACGATCTGACCACCGCCGCGCCGATGCAGGGCCAGGGCCGCGGCGAACGCATCGCCGCAGGCATCCACCGGCACCCCCAGCACGGAGGTGCGGCGGTCGGTTGCCATTGCTGCCATCGGAGGTGCGGCGGAGGGACAGAATCTATGGCTGGTGATGTTTTGGTTTTCCTTTGGGATCGCCAGCCATCTCCTGTCCGCCGCTGCCCCCTCCGCCGCTGCCCCCGATGCCGCCTTCCGAGATGGCCAGTGCTCCAGCTCCCGCCCCGGCGGCCGTGCTGGCCGATCCGCAGGATCGGGCCTGGACGGTGCTGCAGGAACTCGATCGTCAGATCGAGGCGGTGGTGCTCAGCCGCCAGCACCCGATCAGCGGACTGCTGCCGGCCAGCACGGCCAACACGGTGCATGGCAACTACGGCGACGCCTGGGTGCGTGACTGCGTGTACTCCATCCAGTGCGTCTGGGGGCTGGCTCTGGCCCATCGCCGCCTGCGCGGCGCCAGCCGGCGGGTGTTCGAACTGGAGCAGCGGGTGCTGCAGCTGATGCGCGGCCTGCTCCATGCCATGGCCCGCCAGGCCGCCAAGGTGGAGCGCTTCAAGCACAGCCTGCACCGGCTGGACGCGATCCACGCCAAGTTCGACACCGGCAGCGGCAACCCGGTGGTGCCGGACGACGGCTGGGGCCATCTGCAGCTCGACGCCACAGGCCTGTTCCTGCTCCAGCTGGCCCAACTCACCCGCGCCGGCCTGGTGGTGGTGCGCTCCAGCCACGAACACGACTTCGTGCAGAACCTGGTGTATTACGTGGCGCAGGCCTACCGGATCCCGGATTACGGCATCTGGGAGCGGGGCGACAAGGGCAACCACGGCCTGCCTGAGCGCAACGCCAGCTCGATCGGCCTGGTGAAAGCCGCCCTGGAGGCCCTGGAAGGGCTGGACCTCTACGGCCCCCACGGCGATGGCAGCCATTGCCTGGTGATTCCCCACGACGCGATCGTGCGCCTCCGCCGGGCCCTCGATGCCCTGCTGCCGCGGGAATCGGCCAGCAAGGAGGTGGATGCCGCCTGCCTGTCGGTGATCGGTTACCCCGCCTGGGCCGTGGAGGACCCCCAGCTGGCGGAGCGCACCCGCACCAAGATCCGCGCCCAGCTGGGCGGCGGCTACGGCTACAAGCGCTTCCGCCGCGACGGCCACCAGACCGTGGTCGAAGACCACACCCGCCTGCACTACGAGCGCGAGGAGCTGGCCCAGTTCGAGCACATCGAGTGCGAATGGCCCCTGTTCTGGGCCTATGAACTGATCACGGCCTGTTGCGAGGAGCGCTGGCAGGAGGCCCGCCAGTGGCGCCAGCGGCTGGCCAGCGTGAGCGTGAACGTCGACGGCGTAGCCCTGTTGCCGGAGCTGTACCTGGTGCCGGAGGCGCTGGTGGCGGCTGAGCGCCTGCAGCCGGGCAGCCAGCCGCGCCAGGCCAACGCCAATGTGCCCCTGCTCTGGACCCAGAGCCTCACCTGGCTGGGGGATCTGCTGCTGGCCGGCCTGATCACCCCCGCCGATCTCGACCCCACCGGCCGTCGCCGTCCCGAACCGCCCGGTGCCGACGTGGTGCTGGTGGCGCTGGTGCCTGGCACCGAAGCGATTGCCGACGCCCTGCGCCAGCGTGGCCTCCCCTGCGGCCAGGATGGTGCGGCAGGCCAGGCCTTCCAGATCGGTAGCCCCCAGGACCTGGCCGCCTGCCTCAACCAGGTGGGTGCCAACCCAAGGCTTGGTCTGAGCGGCCACCCACCGGTGCGGATGGAAACCCTGGCCACAGCCCGGCTCTACCGCAGGCCCCAACCCGGCGGCAAGGCTGAGGAACGGCTGGCCTTCCTGCCTGCCGTGCTGGAGGAGGGCACCTTCTATCTGGCGGATGACCCGGAACAGCTGGTGGACGCGGTGGTGGCCGAACTGCGACTGCTGCGGCGCCATTGGCGCGGCCAGGGGGCGCCGCTGCTGCTGATCCCGATCCCCGAGGGCCCCTTCGCCGCCGATCCGCAGCCCTTCCTCAACCTCGCCGAGCAACTGCGCGCCGGCGTGATCGACGGCGTGCCTGTGGACCTGGGCACCCTGGCCGCCCTGGCGGACCGGGGGGCGTGGGTGGACCTGCCCGCTGCCGCGAGTGCCCCTTCCCAACCCAGCACCGCGCTCCCCCTGCCGCTGCAGGAGAGCGTGAGCCAGACACCGCTCTCCGCCGCGGAGGAACAGGCCCTCGAAAGCGACGCGTTGAGCATTGCCGATCTCACCGAACGGCTCTGGGGCAGCACATCCCTGGCGGAGCAGGCAGAGGTGCTGGAGCAGC
>JBIIXY010000033.1:0-19397 GCA_044347105.1 Prochlorococcaceae cyanobacterium | reverse complement strand
GCGAGGCCGGCGAAACGGAGCGGGTGATCCACCGCCAGATCGAGCAGGGGCTGGAGGATGTGAATCCCACCAGTCTGATCGTGGCCTACGAGCCGATCTGGGCGATCGGCACCGGCAAGACCTGCGCCGCCGAGGAAGCCAACCGGATCTGCGGCCTGATCCGCGGTTGGGTTGGTAACCCTGAAGTGGTGGTGCAATACGGCGGTTCAGTGAATCCGGCCACGATCGACGACCTGATGGCCCAGGAGGAGATCGATGGGGTGTTGGTCGGCGGCGCCTCGCTGCAGGCCGAGAGCTTCGCCCGCATCGCCAACTACCAGGTGCCTGCCCGGGTGTGATCGCGCCCCTGCGGGCTGACCCGGCCTTTCGCTGGGGTCAGCGCCCCCTGGTGATGGGGGTGATGAATCTCACTCCCGACTCCTTCAGTGATGGGGGCAGCATCCAGGGCATTGAGCAGGCCGTGCGCAGGGCCGGGCGGTTGCTGGCCCAGGGCGCCGACGTGCTCGATCTCGGTGGTCAGAGCACCCGCCCTGGCGCAGAGGAGGTGGGGCCAGGGCGGGAACTGGAGCGGGTGCTGCCGCCTCTACGTGCGATTCGTGTGGCCTATCCCGAGGTTCTGCTTTCCGTTGACACATTCCATGCGCCCGTTGCCGATGCGGTTCTGGCAGCGGGGGCTGACTGGATCAATGACGTGCGCGGTGCCAACCCCCTGCGGGACCCGGCCATGGCTGCCGTAGTGGCTCGGGCTGGTTGTTCCTACGTGATCATGCACAGCAGGGGCGACAGCGCCTCCATGGATGGCCTGGCGCAGTACGCCGATGTCGTGCAGGAGGTGCGGGCGGAGCTTGAGGCCGCCACCGCCACAGCATTGGCTGCGGGCGTGCGTGCCGAGCAGATCCTCTGGGATCCCGGTCTGGGATTTGCCAAGACCACCGAGCACAATTTGGAATTGCTGCGGCGGCTGTCGGCCCTCGGGAAGGCCGGCATTCCGTTGCTGGTGGGTGCTTCGCGTAAGCGCTTCATTGGCGCAGTGCTTGATGAGCCGCGGCCTCGGGCGCGTCTCTGGGGCACCGCAGCAGTCTGTGCTCTGGCCGTTGCCCAGGGTGCTGCTGTGCTGCGGGTCCACGATGTCGGACCGATCGCTCAGGTGGTCCGCATGGCTGGGGCGCTCACGCCTGCTTTCCGGTGATGGCAGCTCCGGTTCGCCTGCTTACAGCACAGCTGTTGCTGCAGATAGGAGTGCTGTTGTGGGGACTGGATCACTGGATGGATCGGAAGTGGCTGAAGAGGCGCATTGGAAAGCGGCTTTGGAACCAGGTGTGTGCAGGGGACCGATGGATAGATGCGCATGTTATTGACGATACATAAAAAATCCCTTTTCTATTACAAACTTTGGATTTATATCCTCCAGGAGTTCCACATGCGTAGTAATACTGCATTCTTCCTAGCCCTGCTATTGAAGCGCTCTATGTCTTTTCGCTATCGGGATTTGATTTCGTGTGACGCAAATCACAGGATTTCACGCTGGGATTGGCTCGGTTCCCGCTGGCTCCTGCCCCTTTCTCTGGCAGGTTTCCTGGTGACTTGGGGGCAGGAGGCAGCAGGGGCAATGATATACGAAGCCAGCTTCTGCAGTCCGAACTGTAAAACTGAAACTGACTTTGAAACAACGATCACTTTTTCAGGCCTGCCACAGTCGTTCACCTCTGATGGTACTAACTTTGTTCAGAGCTTTGCAGGTTCATTCACTGTTAACCCCGTTGGGAGCCCATTGAAAAATGGTACGATCACAAACCTGCAGTATATTGCTGATGCAAACCATGACAAATTCGACGGAATCACGTCGAACGGGCCGTATCTCTTTTTGCGAGGATTAAATGAGGACACTAAGGAAGGCGCCGAGCTGTATTTCGCCTTTAGGCTCTCGGTTCCGCTTGCTCAGGCATCGCCGACTGTTGCTTTTTTTCCCAATACAAACGGGGACAATCCGTCGGATGGCAAGATTATTGCCAACACTTCCTACTTATGCCGTGAAACACCAAAGGGCGATGAAGGATACGATGGCCCGCAGGATTGCAAGTCTGGTGGCGACTACTTTGGCTTGCAGACAGGTGACAATGATCTAATCAGGGTGCCAGGTCCTCTCCCGTTGCTTGGATTAGGCGGTGTCATTGTCTGGTCCCGGAAATTGAAGTCCCGTTGCTCAAGGTCAACCCCGATCGCCAATCAGCAAAACAACCAGCCTGGCTAGTCCTGCCGTCGAGGGCTCAGAGAAGCTGCCGAGGCGGCATGCTTCTTCAATTGACCCCCTCGATCTTGTCTTCGATCTGCTGGTAGAGCTCCTGCAATTGCTGGATGTTCTCGTCGGAGGTTTCCCAGTAGCCGCGGCCGTTCACTTCCAGCAGGGTGCCCACGATGCGGCGGAAGCTGTGGGGGTTGAGGTCCATCAGCCGCTGGCGCATCTCCGGGTCGTTGATGAAGGTGTCGTTGGCCTCCTCGTACACGAAGTTGTCGACGGCACCGCTGGTGGCGCTCCAGCCCAGGGTGAAGTTGAGGCGCTTGGCCACCTCGCGCACGCCCTCGTAGCCGGAATTCAGCATGCCCTCATACCACTTGGGATTGAGCAGCTTGGTGCGCGAATCCAGGCGGATGGTTTCGCTCAGGGAGCGCACCTGGGCATTGGCGGTGGTGGTGTCGGCGATGTAGCTCGCCGGTGCTTTGCCGTCCTCGCGCAGGCCGGCGATCAGTTTGGTGGGATCGCTGTCGAAGTAATGGCTCACGTCGGTGAGCGAGATCTCGGCGGAATCCAGGTTCTGGAATGTTACGTCAGCGGTTTTCATCACCGACTCGAACACCTCGCGCTTCTGGTTCATCTCGCCGGGGTTGTCGGCGTTGAAGGCAAACGTCTTGCGGGAGAGGTACATCTCCTGCAGCTCGTTCTCCTCCTCCCAGGTGCTGTTCTCCACCGCCAGGTTCACATTCGATGAATAGCTGCCGCTGGCATTGGAGAACACGCGGGTGGCGGCATCGCGCAGGGAGATGCCCTCCTTCTCGGCCTGCTCAACGCTGTGCTTGCGCACGAAGTTCATCTCCATGGGCTCCTCAGCCTCGGCGGCCATCTTCACGCCTTGATCGATCAGGGCCATCTGGTTGATGAACAGGTCGCGGAACACGCCGCTGCAGTTCACCACCACGTCGATCCGGGGCCGGCCCAGCTCCTCCAAGGAGATCAGCTCCAGCTTGTTCACCCGGCCCAGGGAATCGGGCACCGGCTTGACGCCGATGAACCAGAGGATCTGGGCCAGGGATTCGCCGTAGGTCTTGATGTTGTCGGTGCCCCAGAGCACGCAGGCGATCGTTTCCGGCCAGGTGCCCTGCTCGGCCTTCTGGCGCTCGATCAGCTTGTCCACCACCCCCTTGGCGGCGGCGATGGCGGCTCTGGTGGGGATCGCCTGGGGATCGAGAGCGTGCAGGTTTTTGCCGCTGGGGAGCACGCCGGGGTTGCGGATCGGGTCGCCGCCGGGGCCCGGCAGCACGTATTCGCCGTCGAGGGCCCGCAGCAGGCTCTCCATCTCCAGGTCGGCGCACACTTGCTCTAGGCAGAACTGCAGGTAGGCGAACAGCTTGTCGAGCTCAACCGAATCCACGCTCACAAAGCCGGCGCCGCAGCAGGCCCGCAGCCAGGGGCTGGGCAGCTTGAAATTGAACTTTGCTAGCAAATCAAACAGCCAACCGAAGTTGCGCCGCAGCGTCACGCGGCCGTCGCTGCCGGTCACGGAGCGCACCATGGCGCCCACGGCGGCGCGGCTGGTTTCGGTGATGCGGCGGTTGAGCTCCACATCGGCGAGCACGCCCCCATCGTTGCCGGCGTACACGTCGGCGATCGTGCGCCCCAGGCTCTCGGCCAGCAGGCCCGGCAGCGAGCGGATGCCCTCTTCCTCGCGCTCCAGCGCCGCGATGTTCACCAGGGTGGCGATCGCCTCCTCGGCGGTGGGGGGCTTGCCGATGGTGTGCAGGCCGCAGGGCAGCAGACGGCTCTCGATCTCCATCAGCTGGCGGTACACCGCACCGATCACGGCGTCGCGGCCGTCGAGATCCAGCTCGGCGGCATCGCTCTCAGGCAGCTCAACGTCTTTGTCGAGGTTGCACTGGCGGGCCGTTTCCACCACGGCGTTCACGATCTGCACGCCGCGGGAGCTCTCACGCAGCTGCTGGTAGCTGCCCACCAGCTCGCCCAGCTCCTTGAGGCCCTTGTAGAGGCCGGCGTTTTCTGCGGGCGGGGTGAGGTAGGAGATCGTTTCGGCGTAGCCCCGCCGCTTCGCGATCGTGGCCTCGCTGGGGTTGTTGGCCGCGTAGTAGTAGAGATTGGGCAGGGCGCCGATCAGCGAATCCGGGTAGCAGGTTTCGCTCATGCCCATCTGCTTGCCGGGCATGAACTCCAGGGAGCCGTGGGTGCCGAAGTGCAGCACCGCATCGGCGCCCCACACCTTCTCCAGGTAGGTGTAGTAGGCGGCGAAGCCGTGGTGGGGGCTGGCGCTGCGGGAATAAAGCAGCCGCATCGGGTCGCCCTCGTAGCCGAAGGTGGGCTGCACGCCCACAAACACGTTGCCGAAGTGGCGGCCGTAGATCAGCAGGTTGGTGCCGTCGGAATTGAGGTTGCCGGGGGGCTTGCCCCAGTTCTCCTCCAGGCGCTCGGAATAGGGGGTGAGGCGCTCGTAGTCCTCCACGCTCATGCGGTGGGCGATCGCCAGCTCGGGTGATCCCTCCATCGCCTCGGGGTCCTTGAGCACCGCCTCCATCAGCTCCTTGCTGGTCTTGGGCAGGCCGCTCACGTCGTAGCCCTTCGCCGCCATCTCCTCCATCACCCGGTGGATGGAGCCGAACACGTCGAGGTAGGCGGCGGTGCCCACGTTGCCCTTGTCGGGCGGGAAGCTGAACACGGTGATCGCCAGCTTCTTCTCGGCGCGGGGCTTGATCCGCAGCGAGGCCCAGCGGATGGCGCGCTCGGCGATCGCATCCACTCGGTCTTGGAGGGTGTGGGCCTTGCCGGTGGCGTCGTCGCGGCCGCTCAGCACGATCGGTTCGATCGCGCCATCGAGCTCGGGGATGGCGATCTGCAGGGCCACCTGCACCGGGTGCAGGCCGAGATCGCTCTCCTCCCATTCCTGGGTGGTCTGGAACACCAGCGGCAGAGCCACCATGTAGGGGCGGTTGAGCTTCTTGAGCACCTCGATCGCCTTGGGATGGTCCTGGCGGGCCGGACCGCCCACCAGGGCGAAGCCGGTGAGCGACACCACGCCATCCACCAGCGGGATGTCGGGGTTGAGGGGGTCGTAGAAGAAGGCGTTGACGGGCTTGGTGAAGTCGAGGCCGCCGCAGAACACCGGGATCACGGTGGCGCCGCGGTATTCCATCTCCTGGATCACCGCCACGTAGTGGGCCTCATCGCCGGTGACGATGTGGCTGCGCTGCAGCACGAGGCCGATCACCGGACCCTTGCGGGCCTTCTCGGAGAGGTCTTTGCGGCTGGCGTTCCAGTTCAGATATTCCTTGAGGTCCTCGAACATCGAGGGCGCCAGGGGATGCCAGATGCCCAGGTCGGGGAAGGTGACCGGATCGGCCACCTGCAATTCAGGGCGCCCTTCGCCATTGCGGGGGAACACATATTTGTCGGCCAGCATCAACAGGAAGTTCCTGAGGTTGTCCGGCGTGCCGCCCAGCCAGTACTGGAAGCTGAGCATGAAGGAGCGGGCGTCCTGCGCCTTCTCCACAGGTAAGTACTTAAGAACCGTGGGCAGGGTGTTGAGCAGCTTCAACATCGCGTCCTGGAAGCCGGCGCCGCCGGCCTCCTTGCGCTTTTTCATGAAGCTGGCGATAGCCGATTTGCTCTGGCCCAGCTGGGCCATCGAGAAGCTGCCCAGCTTGTTGAGCCGCATCACCTCCGGCATGGAGGGGAACACCACCGCCGCCTTGAGCCGGTCGCGGTGGGGCGCCACCGCTTCCACCACTTTCTGGGCGAGATCCTCGATGAAGATCAGCGAGGCGATGAACACATCGGCCTCGGCCACATCGGCGCAGAAATCGGCGTAGTTGGCCGGATCGCGCAGTTCCTCGATCAGGTAGCCGCTCAGATCGATCGCCAGGGGGCCGTTCTGGTCGTTGAGCGAGGTGGCCGCCTGGGTGAGGGCGTTCTGGTACTGGGGCTCAAGCACCACATACACGGCCTTCATCACCGCCCGGCCGTTCGCATCGCCGGGGGTGACGCGGCGGTTGGCGGAGCGGACCTGGGTGAACATGCGGGCGGGCAGATCGATCCCAAGGAATCTACGGAGGTCCTTGCTGAGTTGCGAGCAGGACGAAGCGGGGTTGCTGGACTGGTTTGATCGATGCAGCGCCATAGGCTCGCGCCCAGATGCCACCGCCGCCATGACCAGCTCCCCTTCGCCAGCCCCGATGGCCTCCCCGATCGCGGTGGTGGTGGCTGGTGCCCTCGGCCGCATGGGCGCCGAGGTGGTGAAGGCGGTGCTGGCGGCCCCCGACTGCCGGCTGGTGGGCGCGATCGACACCACCCCCGGCAAGGAGGGGGCGGATGTGGGCCTGGAGCTGGGGCTGGGTGAGCTGGAGGTGGCGATCACCGCCGATTTCGAGGGCTGCCTCTGCCAGGCCAGCCAGGCGGTGCGCAATGCCGGGCCGGGCCAGGGGGCGGTGCTGGTGGACTTCACCCATCCGAAGGTGGTGTACGAGCACACCCGCGGCGCGATCGCCTATGGCGTGCACCCCGTGATCGGCACCACCGGCCTGAGCCCGGAGCAGCTGGCTGATCTGGCCGCGTTTGCCCAGAAGGCCTCGATCGGCGGGGCTGTGATCCCCAATTTCTCGGTGGGCATGGTGCTGCTGCAGCAGGCCGCCGCCGCCGCCGCCCGCTTCTACGACTACGCCGAGCTCACCGAGCTGCACCACAACCGCAAGGCCGATGCACCCAGCGGCACCTGCATCAAAACCGCCGAGCTGATGGAGGAGCTGGGCAAATCCTTCAACCCCCAGCAGGTGGAGGAGCACGAGACCCTGGCAGGCTGCCGCGGCGGCCAGCGCGAGAGCGGCCTGCGCCTGCACGCGGTGCGGCTGCCGGGCCTGGTGGCCCACCAGGAGGTGCTGTTCGGCGCCCCCGGCGAGACCTACACCCTGCGCCACGACACGATCGATCGCTCCGCCTACATGCCCGGCGTGCTGCTGAGCGTGCGCAAGGTGCGCCAGCTGCCGGGGCTGGTGTACGGCCTGGAGCGCCTGCTCTGAACCGGCTGCCTCAGGTGGTTGGCTGATCTCCCTGGGGCGGCAGGGTGCTCCGGTTGCCATTGCGGATGGCGTGATACCTGGGGGAGAGGATCTCCACCCCGGCAGCAGCGAACTGGTCCTGCAGGGCGGCCAGCACCTCGGAGAGGGTTTCCCGGTAGGTCGCCGGGTCGCGCACGAAGGCGTTGAGTTCGTAGCTGATGTGAAAGTCGTTCAGGGAGGTCTGGAGCACGAACGGCTCCACTTCGTCGGTGATGCCGGCGACGCTGCGGGCAGCGCTGAGCATCAGGGCGTGCACCTGGCGCCAGGGCACGTCGTAGCCGATGGTGATCGTGGTGGCGAGCGCCACGGGTTGCTGGATCTCCCGCCGGGAGAAGCTGAAGTTCACCACCGAGGCGCCGATCACCGAGGCGTTGGGGATGCTCACCAGCTCGTTGCGTTGGGTCTGCAGGCGGGTCACCAGCAGGGCCGTGGGCATTGCCCACTCCTGGTAGAAACCCGGCAGGCGCACCCGGCCTCGGTCAAGGGCGCGGAACCAGGCGTTGCTGGCGCGGATCGCCAGCACCATGATCCCCAGGATCACCACGATCGAGAGCAGGTTGGGGATTGCCTGCACCACCGCGCTCAGGAACGCTGCGACCAGGCCCCTCAGCTGGCCGCGCAGCCCGGCGGCGATGGCCTGGGTGGGGGGAAACAGGCCCAGCAGCAGGGGGATGAGCAGATAGCTGATCAGCGCCACCCGGGCCAGGCGTTGCATCACCACCTGCTCGTGCCGGCCGATCCGCTGGCGCAGGGCGGCGTTGAGGCGTCCCTGCACACGCAGCCAGAGGAGGTAGATCGCCAGCACCAGCGCAGCCAGGGCCGTGCCCTTCAACCAGTCCCCCAGGTTGTGGCTGCGCCGGTACCCCTCGATCGACTCCTGCATCTGGTTGCGATAACGCAGCGCGAGCTGCCCGCGGCTGAGGCCCAGGCAGGCGGCGGCTCGATCATCCACGCCCATTTCCGGGTTGAAGCCGCCGTCTGGGCCCTCCACCCCCACCAATGAGTAGGGGGGAATATCGCGGACAACGAGTCGCGCCGGATCGATCGATCGATCCTCCGCCAGCTGCTGGAGGCGCACTTCGGCCCGCTTCACGTAGCTGTCGAGCTGTTGGGCGGCCGACGCCCGGCGGATCTCCAGCACCGGCTGGCCTTCCCGCCTGATCGTGCGGGCAGGCCTCGCGCACTGCCCTGGCTCGGCCGCCTGCAAGGGGAGCGGCCCGGGTGCCAGGCCCACCAGCAGGGCCACGATGAGGCTCAGGGCCAGCGTCAGCAGCCCAGGCACCTGTCCGTGCTGCAGTTTTGACCCCCCATTCCAGGGGAGGTTCCGCACCCGTTCCGTTCGTGCCGCGCACTTCGGATTCTCCTACGGATTGCCCGCCCCGCCCAGTCACCGGTGCTGTGAGTCCAGGTCCGGTGAGATCAGCGCCGGAGAGTCCCTGCGTATCCTCTCGGCACACCGTCGGTTCTGGTCGGGACACACCTGGCAGATCCCCGGCATTGCGGCCGGTTCCCCCCATGCTGATTCCGCTCAAGCCCGGCGAGCTGCCGCGGTTGATCCCGGCCGTGGCCACCGGCCCCCAGTTCAACGCCTGCAGCGGCAATCCGCGCAAGCTGTTGCAACGGCTGCTGATCTCGGTGATCGGCGGGGTGCTCACCCTGCTGATCAGCCAGACCCTGGCCTTCCGCAGCCAGTTCGCCCCCGTTCTGCTGGTGGCCGGGGTGGTGTTCCTCCTCTACATCCTCTGGGGTCCGATCGTGGAGGCGGGCCGCCGCAACGCCACCTTGCGCCGCTACCCGGCGGCGGCGATCTTCGAGGGGCAGGTGGCCGATCTGTTCACCCGCGAGCTGGTGGAGGACCGGCGCGAACAGGCCGACCAGAGCGGACGGCTGGAGTTGGTGGAGAACCGCCGCACCTGGCTCACCCTGGAGCTGGAGGATGAGGAGGGCTACCTGGGCCAGCTGCGTTTCCCTTACGACAAGAAGCACCAGCTGATCCGCCCGGGGATGGTGGTGCGAGCCCTGGTGCTGAGTGAACGCAAGGACTTTTCCCGCATCGGTGCCCTCAGCGACGCCTGGCTGCCCCAGCTGAAGCTGTGGGTGGGTGAGTACCCCTACCTGCTCCGCCCGGCGTTCGAGGAGCTCTGCCTGCGGCGGCTGCGCTGAACGGGTCCAGAACGCCTGTTCACACGGCGCAACATTGCGTTACATTGGTTGAAACTCCCTTCAGAGCCATGACCCAGGCCAATCCCGCCACCATCCGCGGCGCCACAGTCACCACCGAGGATGGTGGCCGTCTCAACGCCTTCGCCACCGAACCCCGCATGGAAGTGGTGAGTGTCGAGAGCGGCTGGGGTTTCCACGAGCGCGCCGAGAAGCTCAACGGCCGCATGGCCATGCTCGGCTTCATCGCCCTGCTGGCCACCGAGTTCGCCCTTGGTGGCGAGGCCTTCACCCACGGTCTGCTTGGCCTGGGCTGAGTTCTGCTCCAGGCACTCCCTGGTCGGCCGCTTCGAGCGGCCTCATCCCAATCCTTGGCCGCAGCACACGCGCTGCGGCTTTTTTGTGCCCTTTCTCCGTGACCCAGGTCTTGGCAACAGCGGCCCCCCGATCGCTCGCCCCTCGCCTGCGGGCCCTGGTGCATGGCGCCGGTCCCACCGGCTGCCTGGCGGCCCTCGCCCTGGCCGATGCCGGTTGGCAGGTCACTCTGCGCGATCCCCTCAGCGCCGACCAGCTCACGGGCCGCAGCCGGGCCTATGCCTTCAACCAGTCGAGCCAGCGGCTGCTGGACCGGTTGGATCTGTGGGGCGCCCTGGAATCGCTAATGGTGCCCTTCCGCAGCCTGCGGCTGCGGGATCAGGCGATCGCCCGCGAGCTCAACTTCACCCTGGCCGACCTGCCCGCCTCCGCCCGCGCTGGCGGGCCCATGGCCGTGGGTTGGATCGCCCTCCATGGCCCGTTGATGGCAGTGCTGCTGCGGCGGCTGGATGCCCATCCCGGCGTGGCCCTGCGCCTTCAGGATGAAGCGGACAGCGGCAGCGCGGACGCCAGCCCTGATCTGGTGGTGGCGGCCGATGGTCCCGCCTCCCCCCACCGCCAGCAGCTGGGCATCGGCCAGTGGCAGTGGGCCTACCACCAGAGCTGTCTCACCGCCCAAGTGGAACTGCGCGGCTGCGGCGACGACCAGGCCTGGGAGCTGTTCCGGCCGGAGGGCCCCTTCGCCGTGCTGCCCCTGGGCGCGGGGCGCTTTCAACTGGTGTGGAGTGCGCCGGCCCACCGCTGCCGCCAGTTGGAGAGCCTCTCCCCGCCAGCCTTCCTTGACCGTCTGGCGGGTGCCCTGCCCGATGCCCTGCAGCCGGATGCGCTGCTGGATCAGCCGCGGGCCTTTCCGGTGGCCCTGCAGCTGGCCCACAGCCTGGCCAGGGGGCGCACCGTGCTGGTGGGCGAGAGCGCCCACCGCTGCCATCCGGTGGGGGGGCAGGGCCTCAATCTCTGCTGGCGCGATGTGGCCTGCCTGCACCGCCTGGCCGCTCTGGTGGCCGCAGGCCGCCTGCTGCCGGAGCAGCTGCCTGGCCGCTATGGCCGCCGGCGCTGGCCTGATCTGCTGCTCACCCTGCTGGCCACCCACCTGCTGGTGCGGCTGTTCTCCAACCGCCATGCCCTGTTGCTGCCCCTGCGGCGTTTCGGCATCGCCTTGCTTGGCGCAGCGGCGCCGCTGCGACGGCTCAGCCTCGGCGTGATGACCATGGGTCCCACCCAGCCCTGATGAGGCCCACAATTCGGCGATGGTGATCAGTTCCGGCACGCCGCCACCGCCGCCACCCCAGGCCCTGCTGCGCTATCTGCGCAGTCAGCTGGGCCTGAGCGAGAGTGCCCTGGCCCTGGGCATCCGCCAGGCTCAGCTGGAGCAGGCGCCCCTGGCGGTGGTGCTCTGGCGCTTCGGCCTGATCAGCCTGGAGCAGCTGGAGCAGGTGTTGCAGTGGCAGGACGCCAACCTCTGAGCCGGCTAGCTGTAGATGATCAGCGACTCCACCGGCTGGTTGTCTGGCAGGCGGCTGCGGCCCGCCAGGGCCGCCAGCTCGGCCACGAAGCCGAAGCCGCAGAGCTGCCCTCCCGCGGCCTCCACCAGCTGGGCGCAGGCTGCCGCGGTGCCACCGGTCGCGAGCAGATCGTCCACCACCAGCACCCGCTGGCCGCCACGGAGGGCATCAGCGGTGATCTCCAACCGGTCGGTGCCGTATTCCAGGGCGTAGTCAACCCCGGTCACGGCCCCAGGCAGCTTGCCGGGCTTGCGCACCGGCACGAACCCGAGCCGCACGGCGGTGGCCAGAGCCGTGCCCACGATGAACCCCCGCGACTCGATGCCCACGATCAGGTCGGGTTGCAGGCGCTCGCACACGGCGCCCAGCTGACGGATCACTTCCTGCCAGCCCTGGGGATCGCGCATCAGCGGGGTGAGGTCGCGGAACAGAATTCCAGGCTTGGGGAAGTCGGGAACGTCCCGCACGAGCTGTCGCAGATCCATGTGCTGTTCAGGTGGGGGGAGGGTGACGGCGGGGTGTGGGAACTGGCATCATCGCAACCATGCCCGATTCACCAGCAGCTCCCGTTGCCACCAGGCTGCCGCGTCGCGGGCTCGAACGTCTCGACCTTCTTCTGCTCTGCGTCGAGGCCCTCGACCTCAATGGCGGCGAGTCGATGGTGTGGATCTGTGAGCAGCTGGGCTTCAGCGCTCTCTTCCCGAACCGGGTGGAGCTGTGGAAGCGGCGCTGCCACAATCCACTGCGGCGCAACACCCGCCGCGGCGAGCTCGACCCCGCCGAGTCCGACGCCCTGATCCGCATCCTCTGCGCCGCCACCGACCGGCTCTACCCCATGGTGCGGGCCCTGCTGGCCACCGCTGAACCCGAGGCAATCCGGCAGCAGCGCTGGCGTTTGTTTGAGGAGCGTTTTGCCGAGCTGGTGCGCGAGCGGCTCAATCCCCGTCGCCAGGGGGTGCAGCGCCTGCTCGATCCCCAGGCCGGCGCGGCGCGGCGGCGGCAGCTGATCCAGTCGCTCAGCCTGGCTGCCGGCATGGGGGGCTTCGAGCGCCTGCGGGCCAGCCTGTGCGACTGCGCGGCCTGAGCCGACGGCCGCCGCTCTCGCCCCATCTCACCAAAATGTGCCCCAGCTGATGAAGAAGACCCTCCGCTACGACCAACTGAGCTGCCGGCTGCAGGTGGAGGGCTTCCCTGACGTGTCCATCGGTCAGTCGGCCGACGCCGTGGGAATCATCACCGGCTGGACGCTGCAGTGGGCCGGTCGACCTGAACTGGAAGGCCGCAAGGAGCATCTCTTCGCGCTCATGCAGGTGGTGCTCCCTTACGCCCGACACCTGATCAGTGGCGTGGCCCGTCCATTCGGATCCGGCGAAGGGCCGGTCACGATCGGCCCCAATCCCGGAGGTGGTGGCCACCGTTTGGAGCTGTTCAGCAGCCAGCCCGACACCGCACCACTCACCGTGGAGCTCGACGATGGCGAGCTCAGTGATCTGGTGCGGCTGCTCGATACCCTGCGGCTGGATCCACGCCTCCAGATCGAGCTGCCCATACCGGATCCCAGGCCTTTGCGGCCGCGAGAGGTGCTCGAGCGCGTGCCACGCCGTCAGCGCCTGATTGCCCCCCTTGGTGGTGCCGTTGCGGTGGCCCTGGCTGCTGGTCTTGGCCTGATCCTGCCGATCCCCTCGCCGGCGCCATCGACGCCATCATCGGCGCCCTCGGGAGCTGGGCCGTCTGCCGCGCCCTGACCCCTCTCGGCCTGGTCGCTGGTCGATCACCTTCCCTTGACGCTCGCCGTTTGCCCCCCACACTGGCACCATGACCGAGATGACCTGGTCTGAATTGCGCATCCGGGTGGCCCGTCTCGGTGCCGCCCTGGACGTGGTGGTGCGCAGCGACCCGGAGGTCTGCGGCCTCAGCGGCAATGCCTTCCACCTGTCGTTGCATCACGGTGGTCAGGGGGACTGCCAGGTGGGGCAGCTCTCCCTGATCGATTGTCCCAACGCACTGGTGCTTCAGGAATTCGAGCGCTGGATGCGTGGTGCGGGCCACGTGCTGGACGCATGACCTCGACGCGGCGACGCTCCCTGCAGCTGCCTGGCTCAGCACAGCGCCAGCGTCATGTTTTCCGCCGCCGCCAGCCCCCCCGCTGGCGCCAGGTGACCATGGGCCTGCTGTTCATCAGCCTCGGAGCGGTGATCCTTTATGGCCTGCTGCAATTGCCTGAGCGTCTGGACACCCTGCTGCTGCTGAGCACGGCCATTGCCCAACTGATCAGTGGCCTGCGTTCTCTGTTGCTGGGTTTGCTCCAGCTGCTGGGGGTGGTGCTTGTGGTTCTGGTGGCCCTGCTGGCTCTGATGTTGGTGGTGGGGGGGCTGGTGCGGCTGGTTCGCGCTGTCATGCCCCGCACGTCACGCCAGGTCTGAGGGGGATCACCCCTGGCCAAGCCGGGCAAACCACAGCCCGGCCAGTTGCCAGCTGCTCCAGAGGAACATGGCCAGAAACAACCAGTTCAACCAAACAGGGCGCTGGGGGGGCTGGCCGGCCATGGTGGGATTACATGCCAATGGTCGAGAAGCATGCCAGGCCGCCCAGGCTGCGCGTGACGTTCCTTGAAGAGCTCAGACGGGCGTGCGCAACTCCCTTATTCTCCGCGGATGGGCAATCCGATCGGCAAGGAAGAATTCCTGCAACGGGCACAGGCCCGTTTCGGTGATCGCTACGATTACAGCCAGATAGTCTACAAAAGCTATAAAACACCGATCAGGATCCGTTGCAAGGAGCACCCAGTCAAAGAGATTCTGATCACCCCTGAAAAGCATCTACAAACCACCGGCGGCTGCAAGTTCTGTCTTCGCCAGATGCGGATCAGCATGTTGGAGCGGGAACTGGGAAGGGATAGTGCGGAACACCCGCCTCTGGCCGTTGATGCTGTTCCCAAAGCACGCTGACTCAGCATTCAGGCCCTGTGCGGCAAGACTCAGCACCTGAGTGTCGTGAGACAGGACACGGGGCAATGATCCAGTGGGGGCTACGAACCGTTCAGAAGTCGACCAGAAGTCGGCCATGAGCACGCAACGCGAACTCGGCTGGGCTGGCTGCACGGCGGTGGAGCGAGATTCCCAGCGCGTCAGCGGTGCGTGGGTGTTCCGCGGCACGCGAATCCCAGTGGCGGCTCTGTTCGAGAACCTGGAAGCGAGAACCTGGAAGACGGCGTCACCCTGGCTGATTTCGTCGAGCTTTTCCCCGGAGTGACGCTGGAGCAAGCCCGCTCGGTGCTGGAGCATATCGCCCGAAGTACGGCTGCGGCTCTGGCCTGAGTGCGGATCCTGTTTGACCAGGGAACTCCGGTTCCTCTGCACCGCTCGCTGGACGGCCACCTCGTGGCCTTGGCCTACGAACTGGGCTGGTCCAGCGTCACCAATGGGGACCTGATTCGCCTGGCTGAGAGGAGGGCTATGAACTGTTGATCACCACCGCCGACACCAACCTCCGCTACCAGCAGAACCTGCGGAAGCGCAGCATTGCAACCCTGGTGCTGACCACCACCAGCTGGCCCCGGATTCGCCAAGTCACCGCTGAGATTCAGGCCGCGGTCGCCGCCATCAATGCTGGCGGCGACCAGGAGATCCCCATTCCCTGATCCTCAGGGCTGCAGCAGCCAGCGCAGCAGAGACAGGCCGATGATCAGCCCGATGCAGGTGTTCCAGAGCCAGGAGGGACGCTTGGCCAATCGCCGCAACCAGGCCGGCAGGCGATCGCCCCAATGCTCCATCGCCAGCACAGCCAGCACCAGCAGGGCCAGGGGAATGCCAATGGCCAGTACCAACTCCCGCAGCATCGACATCTCCTCCCTGCGTGCACCGTATTGAGAACAGACCAGGACGTCAGCCAACCCCGAACAACCGCGCTAGTACGTCTGTGCGCATTGATCATGAGTCATGGGCGCCCCTCTTCCCCGACCCGCAGCGCTGAATGCCCGGCTCGAAACCCCCGTCGAAGAATGGCCCTATCTCGATGAGGGCACCCTGCTCAAGACCCGCAGCTGCAAGGTCTGCATGACCTGTCACTGGTTCAGGCACCACGCCGGTGTCAACTGCATCCCACTGCTCACCTGCCAGCAGCACCAGGACCTGATCGCCCACGGCGAGCACCTCGTCAGCCGCTGCCAGGGCTGGACCGATGACATGGCCCGCCAGCAGGGCTGGGCGCCGGAGGTTGCATGAGCAGGCGCCCATTGATCGGCGTGATGGGTGCTGGCGAGGGCGCCTCGTCCGCCGCTATCCAGCTGGCCGAAGAGCTGGGCGCCGCCATGACTGAGCGCGGCTGGGCGCTGCTCAGCGGCGGCCGTCCCGAGGGGGTGATGGCCGCCGTTTGCCGCGGGGCGTGCTCAGTGGAAGGGCACCTGGTGGTGGGTGTGCTGCCCGGCGGCGGCCCATGCGATCAAGGCCAAACGCCCTGTGATCCTGCTGGCGGTGCCGCCGCTGTGGCGGGAGTTCTTCTGCTCCCTCAGTGCAGAGGTGGAGAGCGCGAACGATGTGGCGGACTGCTGTGCGCTGATCGTGGCGCGACTGAATGAAACCTGAGCTGCAGCGATGCACCACAGCGCCAGAGGTCAGCGACCGCCGCTCTCACCCCAGGACGGCTGGCTGTGCAGTGGCCGCCAGGTGCTGCATTTCCGTCCTGTCCGCTACGAGCGCTTCTCCCAGGCCCTGGAGCTCACCAGCGGCGAGCTGATCCCCGGCCAGGCCCCGCTGCTCAAATGCCGCAAGGAGATCACCCGCGAGGAGGCGATCAAGCTCTGGGCCCAGAAGCGGAAGGCGGGTTGGCAGGTCTGCCCGCCCCAATGGACGCCGCCACCTGAGGTGAAGCCACTGGCCCTACGTCCCGCCGCCAGCATGGGGGTAACAGGATCAGCGCCGTGCTTCTGAATCCCCTCTGCCCGTTCAGCACTGCCAAGGTGCTGGCCCTCAAGGCCACGGTGCTGCTGCTGCTCACCCTGCTGATCAAGGCCAGGGTGCAGGTCGTAACGGGCTCGGCCATTGGCATCTTCCTGCTGATCCTGCAGACCCTGGTGTTTCTGGCCATCAGCGGCGGCCTGGTGCTGGCTGCTGGCGGGGCAGCGATCTACAGCACGCAGAAGCAACGGCCGGCCGTGAGCTGAGCCCACCTCTGAACACAACAAAGCCCGGGGCGAGGCCCCCGGGCATTTGTCTGCTCAGCTGTGGTTTTGTCCCAGGGGCTCGGGCCCAAGGGGGTCGGTCGCAGCTGTGCGATGGTTTGCGTTGAAACAGCCTGATCGTGTTCTGATCAGGTGGTCTTCAGTTGTGGTCGGAGCTGCCGGCGCTGGCACCTGGGGCCAGGTGTCGATTGGGACGTTCCGTTGGGTCCGGGGCACCTAGGGCGATGCGGTGGACGGCGATCACGCCAGGAACGTCAGAGATCCGCCCTGAGTGTTGGAGCAGGGGCCGGATCGTCAGCGCGCTCCTATTGGCTGCTCAGGGGGGGTGTCATCCATCTGTGGAGCCTCCGAATCCCGTTGCCACCACGATGGGCCGGCCGGTCCAGGCGAGCAAGCGAGCACGCCAGTTCGACACCGCTCGTGATCTGCGGCAACAGGTCTTCATGAAGAGGGCCTCACGGCGCGGGCAGCACCAGCAGCAGCAGGCGGTTGCCCTCCGGGCCCAGCAGCCAGGCTTCTGCCCCGAAGGATTCCAGCCGCGCCGGATCCTGCAGCGAGGCACCCAGGGCCAGGGCTGCGTTGATCCAGTCGTTGAGCACAGCAACGGCGGGCGAGTCTTCGGCCGGGCGTTGCAGGCAAAGAGCCAGGCGTCCCGGCTGCTTCGGCTGGGGGCGGCGGCGCGAGGGCTCGTACACCTCCAGCCAGCCCCCGGCCGGCCAGGGCAGCCGCCAGTGGGTGCCGCTCAGCCCCGGCTGCGGCTCCACCTCCAGCAGCTCTGCATCGAACCGGGCCAGGGCAGTCGGATCATCGGCAGCCAGCACGATCGAGCCGCTCATCCCCATGGCCGCCACCAGGGCTTGCGGGCTGGTGCGGCATGGCTGCCGTCACAGCAGGGATAGCGGCGGGAGCTGCCGCAGCGGCACATCAGCACGGTGGCTGGTTCACGCAACCGCAGCTCAAAGGACACGCGCCCGCTGCCGAGGTGGGCGCCGTCGCAGAACCAGCCATGGCGGCTGCGGCCGCAACTGCAGAGCTGGTGCACGCCGGCCGGCAGGTCGAGCGGCTCAGGGCCAGGGGTGGGGGCTGGGGGCTCAGGCATGGGTGATCTGCCCTCCGGTTGAGGCCTGATCCCAGTGTGGGGCGCTTCAACAGCAGCCTGACGCTGGCTGATCGTGGAATCTGCCAGCGCAGCAACGGGGAAGGAGACTGCGGACACACCGTGGGCTTCTGAGGAACCCGGCCATGCAGCGACGCACGCAGCAAGCGGGCAGCCGCTCCGCCATGGGTCCTGTTGCATCAGCTGCAGCCCTGCTGGTGCTGCTGGGCCATGCCACCGCAAGCCCTGCGGACTCGTGGAAAGCCTGCAGCTACAACGACAGGCCCATTTCATGCCGCGACAGCCACAGCCCCGATGGCACGCTGCGGATCACCTGGAAAGACGGCCAGGCGATGACCTACCGACTGGTGAAGGAAGGCTTCCCGATCTCAACGCTGCGCGACAGCCTTGGCGGCATCTGGCAGCGGGAGATCCTTGTCCAGGGCAATGCCGTGTTCAGCAATTCGGCCAACGGCAACCGCATCGTTGTTCCCCTGCGTTGAAGCAGGCCGTTGAGGAAGTGAGGTGCAGCGCGGCACTTCCGGCATGGACGGCACCGGGCCGAGACGGCGGTGACGTTCGCCAGCACAGCCATGGCCGCCACTCCCCTCAGCCGCACCTGACCGATCCGCATCATCTCGGTGCATCTCCTCGGTGCTGCCGGTGATCTCCAGCGGGTGCTGCTCCTCATCTTGAGGGGCACATCACCGCCCAGCCGCACTGCGTGCCCAGAGGAGAAGCCTTGACTGGCCTCCAATCAGCAGCGGATGCTCGGCGCCCAGGGCCTGCTCTGACTGCCGGCCCCCAATCCCTGCGCCAGCGCCACCCGGCCCACAGAAACCATGCAGTAACTGCATCAAAGAACGGCTCGGGCAGAGTCGGGGCATGTCCCGACGTGTCTGCTCCGCCAAAGCCCTGGCTGTCGCCCTGGCCCTGCTCCCCCTGTTTCCGGCAGCAGCTGTTCCCAGACCTGAGGCCACCGTGCTCTCGATCGGTGATGGCGACACCATCCGCGTGCGGATGAACGAGAAGCCGATCACTGTGCGGCTGGCCTGCAATCGCGAAGGCTGCGCCTTCGCGCAAGCCTGACGGCTACGAGCCCCCGAAACGGGCCAGAGCCCCTATGGCCTGCAGTCTCGGCAGTACCTCCAGCAGCGGCTGGCGGTGGGCAGCACGGTGAGGCTGGACGAGAAGACCACCGATCGCTACGGCCGGCTGGTGGCGGAGGTGTTCAACGGCATCAACATCAACCTGGCGCTGGTGGAAGACGGCCAGGCCTTTGTGTTCCGCCAGTACCTGAGGGGATGCAATGCCAAGGAGAATCTGGATGGTGAAGTTCGGGCCAGCCGGCTCCGCTATGGGGTCTGGCAGGTGGAGGGCGGCATCACCCGACCGTGGGACTTCCGCAGGGGCCGCCTCTACCGTTGCAGCGAGATCGGCTCCTATGCCCGTGTCCAGGAACTGCTGCGCCGGTGATGCTGATCCCGGATGGATCCAATGGTCCGCTGTGAGCCATTGATTCCATCCACGGCTACCGCAGTGGCTGGGCTGATGCAAGTTCGGGAGTCCCTCTGGGACAAGGTTGGCCGCAGGATCGTCCACGGTCTGAGTGACTCTGTAGGGTCGATGCAAACAACGTGTTGAGATCATGCTGACCGGCTCAGAGCTGCTCGCCAAAGTCAAGGAGCTGGGCGATGCCTCCAAATCTGAACTGGCGCGCGAGTGCGGCTACGTGAGCAGCAAGAAGGACGGC
>JBIIXY010000032.1:0-19449 GCA_044347105.1 Prochlorococcaceae cyanobacterium | reverse complement strand
GATAGAGGTGGTCGATCCGCGTGGTGTTGAAGCTGCTGGCGCGCCGCTTGATGCCATGCACCGCGTAGCCCTTCTCCAGCAGCAGCTCCGCCAGATAACTGCCGTCCTGGCCTGTGATGCCGGTGATCAGGGCTGTTCTGCGGGAGCTCATGGCACAGGGGCTACTTGCCTAACATAGCTTGCTAAAAGCATCGTTCAGAGTTTCCTGCACGGCTGCGCAGCTGCACGGTCTGCGCAGCCTCCGGGTGCTGCAGAGTCGGGCAGTCCGTTTGCGCTCCGGCAAGGCCCTTTGCTCAGCACTTCCGCCGCCATCACCCTGGCCGTGCTGCTGGCCGCCATCGTGGTGTTCATCGGTGGCTGGCTGGCGCCGGAGTTCGTGGCCCTCAGCGCCGCCGGCCTGCTGATCGCCGGCGGGGTGCTCTCCCCCGGCCAGGCGCTGGCTGGCTTTGGCAGCCCCGCCCTGATCACCCTGATGGGCATGTTCGTGCTGGCCGAAGGGCTGCTGCACAGCGGCGCCCTCGACCGACTGCGCGAGCTGCTGGCCTCGCCGCGCATTCGCAACCCCCAGCAGCTCACCGGTCTGCTGGTGGCGGTGGTGGCGCCGCTCTCAGGGGTGATCCCCAACACGCCGATCGTGGCGATCCTGCTGCCGGTGCTGCAGAGCTGGTGCCGCCGCCGCGGCATCAGTCCGTCGCGGGTGCTGATCCCCCTCGCGTTCGCCACGATCACCGGCGGCACCTTCACCCTGATCGGCACCTCCTCCAACCTGCTGGCCAGTGAGGTGTCGGCCAAGCTGGGCCACGGCGAGTTCCAGCTGTTCTCGTTCACGGCCGTGGGCATTCCGGTGTGGCTGCTGGGCAGCGCCTACCTGCTGCTGGCCTCGCGCTGCTTGCCCCAGCGCGGCCACGACCTCGACGCCGCCTTCCTGGAGCTCTCCCGCCAGGGCTACCTCACCGAGGTGCTGCTGCCCGCCGGCTCCCAGCTCACCGGCACCAGTCTGCGCGAGCTGCGCTTCCGCCAGCGCTTCAACGCCACCGTGCTGGCGGTGAAGCGAGCCAACACCACCCTGCAGGCCCCCCTCGACACCATCCGCGGCCTGCAGCAGAACAGCGAGCTGGTGGTGCTCGACGAGCTCGACAGCGACTTGCCCAGCACCCACCGCAAGGGCCTGGCCCTGGTCACCATGGGCGCCGTGCTGCTGCTCTCCGGCCTGCAGCTGATTCCCCTGGTGGCGGCGGTGCTGCTGGGGGTGGCGGCGCTGGTGGTGGGCAACTGCCTGGATGCCAGCACCGCCCTGCAGCAGAGCGGTCTGACCCAGCTAGCTGGCCGCCGACGCCCTGCTCGGCTGGCTGCAGGGTTGGCCGGTGCTGGCGGCGTTGATGGCGGTGTACGCGATCACCCTGCTGGACACCGAGCTGCTGAGCAACGGCGCCACCGTGGTGCTGCTGCTGCCGGTGGTGGCCAAGCTGGCAGAGGGGCTTGGCCAGCCGCCGCTGCTGTTCATTTACACCGTGGTGTTCGCCGCCAGCCAGAGCTTCCTCTCGCCGATCGGCTATCAGACCAACCTGATGGTGTACGCCCCCGGCAACTACCGCTTCCTCGACTTCCTGCGCTTCGGCTGGCCGCTCTCGCTGCTCTACGCCCTGCTGATTCCCTGGCTGCTGCTGCTGCTCAGCCCGCTGCTGCTCGCGAGCCCGGCCTGAGGGCATCCCTAACGTTTCCCCATGCTCCTGATACCGGTGTCCATCGGTGAGCTGGTGGACAAACTCACCATCCTCTCCCTCAAGCAGCGTCACCTCCAGGGCGAAGCACTGGAGCACGTGAATCGCGAGCATGCGCTCCTGCAGGAGGTGTTCGCACCGCTGGCGGCCGGCGTGCCCCAGCCGTTGCATGAGGAGCTCCAGCAGGTGAATGGGGAGCTCTGGGATGTGGAAGAGGCGATTCGCGCCTGCGACCGACGCGGGGATTTCGGTGGTGCATTCGTGGCGCTGGCCCGGCGGGTGTATCAGTTGAACGATCGCCGGGCCGCGATCAAGCGCGCCATCAACCTGGCCAGTGGCAGCGGCCTGGTGGAGCAGAAGAGCTATGCCAATCTCCCCCCAGCTCCTCTCTCCCCATGACGGTTCTGGTCACCGGCGGCGCCGGCTACATCGGCAGCCACACCGTACGGGGCCTGCAGCGGGCCGGTGAGGCGGTGCTGGTGCTCGACAACCTGGTGTATGGCCACCGGGCCATTGCCGAAGCCGTGCTGCAGGTGCCGCTGGTGGTGGGCCAGCTGGGCGACCGGGATCTGCTCGATTCCCTGCTGACGGGGGCGCACCCCCAGCTGCCCGCCGGGCCGGTGCAGGCGGTGCTGCATTTCGCCGCCTACGCCTATGTGGGCGAGAGCGTCAGCGAGCCGGCCAAGTATTACCGCAACAACCTTGGCGATACCCTGGTGTTGCTGGAGGCCCTGCGGGCGGAGAGTCAGCGGCGCGGCGCGGCGATCCCGCTGGTGTTCAGTTCCACCTGCGCTACCTACGGCATCCCTGATCGGGAGCAGATCCCGATCGCCGAAACCTGTCTGCAGCGGCCGATCAACCCCTACGGCCGCAGCAAGTGGATGGTGGAGCAGCTGCTGGCCGACTTCGGCGCCGCCTACGGCCAGCCCAGCGTGATCTTCCGCTACTTCAACGCCGCCGGCGCCGACCCTGCCGGCGACCTGGGCGAGAACCACGACCCGGAAACCCACCTCATCCCCCTGGTGCTGGAGGCCCTGGCCGGCCGGCGCCCCGCCATCCAGGTGTACGGCCGCGACTACCCCACCGCCGATGGCACCTGCATCCGCGACTACATCCACGTGAACGACCTGGCCGCCGCCCACGTGCTCGGCTTGGAGCGGCTGCGCAGCAACCCCGGCCAGTGGATCTACAACCTCGGCACCGGCAGCGGTTATTCCGTGCAGCAGGTGATCGAGGCGGCGAGGACCGTGACGGGGCGCGACCTCACGGTGCTGGATGCCCCCCGCCGCCCCGGCGATCCGGCCGAGCTAGTGGCGGACGCCACCCTGGCCCGCAGCGAGCTGGGCTGGCAGCCCCAGCGCTCCGAGCTGGAAACAATCCTGGCGGATGCCTGGCGCTGGCACCAACGCAGCTGGGCCGGCGGCTAACGGCCAGCCAGTCGCGCCGCCCCCAGCAGCAGCTGCCGTTCGGTGGCGGCATACACCGCTTCGGCTTCGGCGGCGCTGCGGCCGATGCAGGTCATGCCCAGCTTGCCGAATTCCGAAAGGCAGCCCAGCAGGTGGAACACGCTGCCGCGCAGCTGGGCCGGGTCGAAGTGCAGGCCCGCCTCGGCCACGATGTCGATCAGGTCCACCGGCAGCAGGCCGCGCAGCCCCGGGTGCTCCAGGGTGTCGGTGGCGCGGTAATAGAGCGGGGTGCCGGTTGGGGCGCGGTAGAGGCCGTCGTCGCCGTCGCTGGCGCCGCCGGTGATCGCCGCCAGGGCGATGAACGGGTGGGTGGTGCCCCCCTGGCGCAGGTTCACCTCGATCGCCTCCAGGGCCCAGCGGTCGCCGAAGCGGCGGGCGATGAAGTCCACGGCGTAGCGATCCAGGGCGCCGGCGGCCGCCAGGGCCTCGCCCACCGCCCGGCCGTGGCGCAGCAGCTCGGCCCGGTAGGCCCCAGCGGCGGGAAAGGTGCAGCCCTGGTAGGTCTGCCCGCTGGGCCCGCCCAGCACCTGCTCGTGGCTGGAGAGCAGCTCCACCGTGCCCGGCCCGCTGCCGCCACTGGGGTGAATCATCCCCTGCACGCTGGGGGAACGCAGCGCCTCCCCCCCCTCCAGCCAGGCCTCCGCCAGCGCCCCCTGCCCGGCCACCAGCTCGCGCCACTGCGGCACCGGCATCGGCAACCGCTCCAGGGCCTCGCGCAGCAGCCGGCGCCGCCCCGCCGCCGTCTGCTCCGCCAGCCGCAAGGGGCCCAGGGCCAGGCGGGCATTGCCCTCACCGCTGAAGCCCTCGTTCAGCTTCACCACCAGGTGCAGGAGCTGGGGATGGGCCTCCCACAGTTCGGCGCAGGCCTCGCGCAGGTCGTCCAGGCTGTGCACCAGCGGGCTGCCGGGGGGATGGGGCACGCCGCAGCGGGCGAACAGGTCGCGGCTGCCCGCCTTGCTGCCCCAGTGGGCCAGGGCCGGGTCGCAGCCCAGCAGCGGCACCTGCAGCCGCTCGCTCAGCTCCCGTTCCAGATGGCTCACCACGAAGCAGCTGATGAAGCTGCGGCCCGGGCGCAGCAGTTCGCCGATGCGGCCCAGCAGGGCCGGCCGCTCCAGCAGCTTGGCCGTGAGCGGCCGGTCGGAGGCGTCGTCGGCGTCGAACAGGTGCAGACGGCGGCGGGCGTGGGAGGTGGGCACCCCCGGCAGCAGCTCCAGCACCGCGTCCACCACCAAATCGGCCAGCGGTTTGCTGCTGGCGTACAGCATGCGCACGCCGGGGTGGCGCAGGCGCACCAGCGAGAACAGCTGGCGCTCCTCGTAGTGATGGGCGCCGGTCACCAGCTCCATCTGGCTGTGCTCCAGCGACAGCGACGGCACCAGCAGCACGTCCACATCCGCTGCCGCAGCGGCGTCCAACCGGCCCCAGTGCGGTTGCAGCTGCTGCTGCAGCTCGGCAAAGCTCAGCTGGGCCATTCGCTTCAGGCGCTGAAGGCCTTGCGGGCCGGAATCGGGTAGGGGATGCGGCGGTGGCGCATCCGCTTCCACACCCGCACAAAGGCGCGCACCAGCAGCTCCAGTTCCCCGCGGCTGAGGCCGCTGTCCTTCAGCTGGCCATCCCGCTGGCGGGCCTCGAGGATGCGCCGCACCATCTGCCGCGCCTCCTCCTCGGTGGTGCCCGGCGGCAGGGAGCGCAGGGCCGCTTCGCAGCCATCGGCCAGCATCAGGATCGCCGTTTCCGGCCGGCGCGGCGTGGGCCCGCGGTAGCGGAAGCGCTCCTCGGCCACCGCCGGGTTGCGCTCCTTGGCCTGGTGCAGGAAATAACCCATCTTCAAGGTGCCCTGGTGCTCGGGAATGAAGTCCGCCAGGGGGCGGGGCAGGCGGTAGCGGCGGGCCAGGCGCAGGCCCTCATCCACATGGGCCTGCAGGATCGCGGCGCTGGCGTCGGGGTCGTCGAGGCTGTCGTGGGGATTGGCGTCGCCCTCCTGGTTCTCGATGAACCACTGGGGGCCATGAAGTTTGCCCACGTCGTGATAAAGCGCGCCGGTGCGCACCAGGTCCACGTCCGCCCCCAGGCAGCGGGCCCCCTCCTCGGCCAGGCCGGCGATCATCAGGGTGTGCTCGAAGGTGCCCGGCGCCTCGCGCGACAGCCGCCGCAGCAGGGGCCGCTCCAGGTCGGCAAGCTCCAGCAGCCGCGCCTTGGTCACCAGCCCGAACGACGTTTCCACCAGCGGCGCCAGCAGCAGCCCCAGCATCAGCAGGCCGGCCAGCATCAGCCCCTCGCCGAGCAGGTCGATCTGGCCCGGCAGCCCCCGCCCCTGCAGCAGCAGCCACTGCAGCAGCACCGCCCCCGCCGGCAGCAGCACCGCCAGCTGCAGCAGCCCGGCCCGGCTGCGCTGCCGGTCGGCGGCCATCGCCGCCACCGCCCCGGTAAGCACCGCCAGCAGCAGCCGGGTGCCCACCGCCCCGATGAGCGGCACCGGCCAGAGCAGGCTGGCCGCCGCCAGCCAGGCCAGGCCGCAGCTGGTGCCCAGCCCCTGGGCCAGCAGCAGGGCCGGCGGCACCAGCAGCAGCAGCGGGCTGGCCAGCGGCCCCAGCCAGAGCGTGATCCCCGGCACCACCAGCAGGGTGGCCAGGGCCAGCAGCGCCTGGCGCGGCTCCAGGCTCGGTCGCCAGCGGCGCAGCAGCAGGATCAGCACGCCACTCACCGCCAGGGCCTCCAGGAAGTGCCCCAACCAGGCCACGGGCGTGGGCCGGCGGTTCACCAGGCCGAAGTAATCGAGCACGTCGAAGGCCTGGGGGCTGATCGGCTCCCCCTGGCGCACCACCAGGTCGTCCTTCTTCACGCCGATGGTGGGCATCCCTTCCTGGTTGATCAACGCCTCGATCCGCCGCTGGCTGAGGGCCGGATCGCTGCGCAGGTTCGACTGCCCCTGCAGGGCGTGCACCAACAGCCGCGCGCCCAGCCCCCGCCCCGGTTCCTCCTGGCTCTCCAGCTGCAGGCTGGCCGCCTGCAGCAGCTGGCCCTCGGCCACGCCGGGCGCCAGCCCCTGGCTGAGCATGCGCAGCTGGGCCTGGCGGATCTCCCGCTCCCACACCATCCGCTGGTCCGGCGTCAGCTGGCCCAGCCAGGTGCGCTCGCTGCGGCTGAGCTGCACCGGTTTCACCAGCGAGTCGCCACTGTCGGCCTGCACCTCGATCAGCGCCAGGGCCTCGTCGAGGCGCTGGCGCAGGAGCCCGCTCGCCTGCTCGTCCACCACCTGCACGGTGGTGCGCGGCAGCATCTGCTCACGGCGGCGCTCCAGGGCCGCGCTGTCCAGCACCCGCGCGTCCCTTGGTGCCCGCACGGTGAACGGCGCCACCATGCCGGCCCGCAGGTTCGGCTCCACCAGCCAGGGCCAGCTGGAAAGCAGCGCCACGATGGCGCACACCAGCAGCACCGCCAGCGTGTCCTGGGGGCGCCAGCAGGCCAGGCTCTGCCGGGGGCGCTCCACCCGCAGCAGGTGCCGCCACTGGGTTCGCAGCCAACGCCACCGCATCGGCTAACGCTAGCCCGCCTGGGCACAGGGCAAGCTGGAGATCAGCCCCCCATCACCCGCATGGCCCTCCGCCTGGACGGCAAGCAGCTCGCGGCCGCGATCGAACAGCGCCTGTGCCACACCATTGCCCAGCAGCGGCCGGCGATCGGTCGCCCTCCGGGCCTGGCCGTGCTCCGGGTGGGCGACGACCCCGCCAGCGGCGTGTATGTGGCCAACAAGGAGAAGGCCTGCGCCCGGGTGGGCATCACCAGCCTGGGGGCCCACCTCAGCGCCGGCACCCCCGCGGCCGAGGTGCTGGCGGCGGTGCAGCGGCTCAACGCCGACCCCGTCTGCGACGGCATCCTGCTGCAGTTGCCCCTGCCCGCCGGCATCGACGAGAGCCCGCTGCTGCTGGCGATCGATCCGGAGAAGGATGCCGACGGGCTGCACACCCTGAATCTTGGCCGGCTGCTCAAGGGCGAGCCCGGCCCGCGCAGCTGCACCCCCGCCGGCGTGATGGCCCTGCTGGCCGCCGCCGGCGTGGAGCTGGACGGCAAGCGGGCGGTGGTGGTGGGCCGCAGCATCTTGGTAGGCCAGCCGATGGCCCTGATGCTCCAGGCCGCCAACGCCACCGTGAGCGTGGCCCACTCGCGCACCGCCGATCTGGCCGCCCTCACCCGACAGGCCGAGGTGCTGGTGGTGGCCGCCGGCCGGCCGCGCATGATCGGCGCTGAGCATGTGCAACCCGGTGCCGTGGTGGTGGATGTGGGCATCCACCGCAGCGACAGCGGGCTCTGCGGCGACGTGCGTTTCGAGGAGGTGGAGCCGATCGCCAGCGCCATCAGCCCGGTGCCCGGCGGCGTGGGCCCGATGACCGTGACCATGCTGCTGGTGAACACCGTGGTGGCCTGGTGCCGCCGCCACGGCGTGGCCCACGATCTGGGCGATCTTGTGCCCTGACCGGGTTGGCGTCGGCTGCAGCTTTCGCCCTGGCGATTGCGGCCGCACAGCGGCTCGCCTGAGAGAATCGCCGCCAGGAATGGCCCAAGGCCCAGCCCCCATGATCGCGGCGGTATCGACCTCCTTTGATTTCGCCGCCTATCTGGAGGCGGCC
The DNA here is from genome assembly GCA_044347105.1 of Prochlorococcaceae cyanobacterium. GTDB lineage: Bacteria > Cyanobacteriota > Cyanobacteriia > PCC-6307 > Cyanobiaceae > NIES-981. The sequence continues at coordinate 11,634 of JBIIXY010000032.1, read as the reverse complement.
CGCCTGCAGGTGGAGGCGGCCCTCGATGGCTCCCTGGGCCCGGAGCGCCCCGATTCGCTGCGCGAGGCGATGCGCTATTCGCTGCTGGCCGGTGGCAAGCGGCTGCGGCCGATCCTCTGCCTGGCGGCCTGCGAGCTGGCCGGCGGCCAGGCCGAGCAGGCGATGCCCACGGCGGTGGCGCTGGAGATGATCCACACCATGTCGTTGATCCACGACGACCTGCCGGCGATGGACAACGACGACCTGCGCCGCGGCCGGCCCACCAACCACAAGGTGTACGGCGAGGCCAACGCGATCCTGGCCGGCGATGCCCTGCTCACCCGCGCCTTCGAGATGGTGGCGCTGCGCAGCCCCGGCGTGCCCGCCGAGCGGCTGCTGGCGGTGGTGGGCGAGCTCTCGCTGGCCTCCGGCGCCCCCGGCCTGGTGGGCGGCCAGGTGGTGGATCTCGAGTGTGAGGGCAAGGACGTGGACCTCGACACCCTTGAATACATCCATCTCCACAAGACCGGCGCCCTGCTGCGCGCCTGCGTGCTCAGCGGCGCCCTGATCGCCGGTGCGTCCGAGGCCCTGCTGGCCGCCTTGCGCACCTACGCCCGCGGCATCGGCCTCGCCTTTCAGATCATCGACGACATCCTCGACGTGACCGCCAGCAGTGAGGTGCTCGGCAAGACCGCCGGCAAGGACCTCACCGCCGACAAGACCACCTACCCCAAACTGCTGGGGCTGGAGGAATCCCGCGAGAGGGCCGATGCCCTGGTGGCCGAGGCCAAGGCGGCCCTGGCCCCGTTCGCTGCGGGGGAGGATGGGGGTCTGCGGGCGGCGCCGCTCCTGGCCCTGGCCGATTACATCACCAGTCGCGATCGATGAGCACCCTGGCTTCGCCCGATTCCGGGCATGTGTGGCTGATGACCCGCGACCTGTTCGATAACGGGGCCCTGTGGTGGGGGCTGGCCGCCTGCGGCGTGGCCCAGCTCTCCAAGCTGCTGGTGGAGCTGGTGGCCGAGGGCCGCTGGAATCCGCGCGTGCTGGTGGAAACCGGTGGCATGCCCTCCAGCCACTCGGCTCTGATGACCGGCACCGCCGCCGCCCTGGGTTGGCAGCTGGGCTTCAGCGACCCCCTGTTCGCCCTGGCGGCCGCCCTCTGTTTCGTGGTGCTTTACGACGCCTCCGGGGTGCGCCGTGCCGCCGGTCTCACCGCCGAGCGGGTGAACGGCCTGGTGGCTGATGCCGGCGGCCTGGTGGGCGGCCACCTGCCGGAGCGCCCGCTGAAGCAGAACCTGGGGCACACCCGCCCCGAGGTGCTGGTGGGTGCCCTGCTCGGTCCGCTGGTGGCCCTGCCCGGCCTGGTGCTGGTGGGCTCGCCCCTGCATCTCGCCCAGGTGTGGGGCTGGATCACCCCGGTTGCCTGAGCCCGTTCTCACCGCCGATCAGCAGGCCGCTGCCGCAGCCTTCGCGGGCTGGCTGGGGGCGCCGGCCGACGGCACCCCCTTCGTGCTCAGCGGCTACGCCGGCACGGGCAAGACCTTCCTCTCCAGCCAGCTGCTGGCCGGGGTGGAGGCCAGCGGCCTCTGCTGGACCGTGGTGGCACCCACCCACAAGGCCGTGGGCGTGCTGCGCGGCCAGCTGGCCGCGGCCGGCCTCAGCCCCACCTGGTTCCCTTCCACCATCCACCGCCTTCTGCGGCTGAAGCTGCGCCGCCAGGGGGATCGGGAGCGCTGCGAGGAAACCGAGCAAACCGCCCTGGCCCTCGAACATCTGGGCCTGGTGCTGATCGACGAGGCCTCGATGGTGGATTCCCAGCTGCTGGAGATCAGCCTGCGCTGCGCCCATCCCTTCCGCACCCGGCTGGTGTTCGTGGGTGATCCGGCCCAGCTGCCGCCTGTGGGGGAGGCCAGTAGCCCGGTGTTCGCCATGGGCCGGGCGGCCACGGCCGAGCTGCGTGAGGTGGTGCGCCACCAGGGGCCGGTGCTGCGCCTGGCCCAGGGCATCCGCGAGCAGGCCCTGCCCTGCAGTGCGCCACCGCCCCTGCCGCCGGTGCGCGCTGCCGCCGGCCAGGTGGCCGTGCTGCCCCGTCGCCAGTGGCTGGAGCAGGCCCAGGCCGCCCTGCGCCGCAGCGCCGAAACCGACAACCCCGATCTGGCCCGCATCCTCTGCTACACCAACCGCTCGCTGGAGCAGCTGGTGCCGATCGCCCGCCGAGCCCTGCATGGCGCCATGGCCGATCAGCTGGCCGTGTTGCCCGGCGAGGTGCTGATCACCCGGGCGGCGGTGATGGCCCCCTCCTGCCGCCAGGGGGAGGAGATGGCCGAAGAGCCGGATATGGTGCTCGGCTCCAACCGCGAGCTCGTGGTGCGCGACGTGCAGCCCGAGCGCACCGACCTGGCCGACTTCGGCCTGGCTGCAGCCGACCTGGCCGGCGATCTGCTGCTGCCGGCCATGGCCGTGCCGGTGATCGACACGCTCACGGCCACGGTGGATGTGGGCGAGGGCAGCCTGCAGCTGCGCCTGCTGCCCCCCCTGGGTTCGGCCGCCCGCGCCAGCCTCGATGGCGTACTGGCCCGGCTGCGCTCCGCCGCCCGCGCTCAGGAGAAGGGCGCCGCCAAGGCCCTGTGGCGCCGCTTCTTTCTGCTGCGCGATGCCTTTGCCTCCCTGGGCCCGGCCGCCGTGCTCACCGTGCACCGCAGCCAGGGCAGCACCTTCGGCGAGGTGTTCGTCGACGCTGATGTGTTCTGGCCGAAGGATCCGCTGCTGCGCCGCCAGCTGGTGTACGTGGCCGTGAGCCGCGCGCGCAGCGCCGTCACCCTGATGGCCGGCGGTGCGCCATCCTCATCCCCGGGCGGCGCTGGGGAGATCTGGCGTCGCTGGCTGGCCGATGCCGACGCCCAGAATGGATGCTGAGCGCTGCTCAGGCCCCCATCCCCAGCCGCAGGCCGTCCACGCCCTGCCAGCCCAGGTAAAGCGCCAGGCCCACGCTCACCAGCCCCACCAGCAGGTCGCCTCGCACGAACAGCCACTGCTTGCCGCTGCGCAGCAGGGGCTGCACCCGCTCGCTGCCCAGCAGCAGAAGCGCCAGCAGCGGCACCAGCAGCAGCAGGGCACTCACCAGGGTGAACACCGCCGTGGCCAGCAGTTCGCCGCCCACCCCGAGCTGCGCCTGCAGCACGCTGCCCGCCGTCCTGGCCAGCAGAAACACATCGTCCGGGCTGGCCAGTTCCAGCCCGGCGCTCACCCCCAGGAGCAGGGGCAAAGGCATGGCGCTGAACTGATCCAGCTTGGTGGTCCAGCCGGGGGCCTGGCCCTCCTGCTCGCGGCTGAGCAGTTCCTTCACGCCCAGGCTCAGCAGGGCACCCGCCGCCAGCAGGTCGAGGCCCGTGCGCTGGCCGCTGCCCTTCTCCATGGTGAGCACCAGCCCATGGCCCACGCTGAGCAGCAGCCCCACGGCCGCGGCGGTGGTGAGCAGCCAGCCCGCCACGAACCAGCCGGCGCGGCGCAGGGGCTGGGGGCCGAGCAGCAGCAGCAGCAGCAGGGCGATATGCAGGGGGGAGAAGCCCACCGCCAGGGCGAGGGCGGCGAGTTCGGTGAGCCGGGCTGCCATCAGCGGCGAATCTCGAACCAGTCCTGGCCGGTGCTGCCCATGGTGGTCACCGCCACACCGGCCACCTGAGCTGCCGCTGGCCCCCGCTCGCACCACAGCCGCAGTTCGGCCAGCTCGGGGCCGGGGCCTTCCGCCTGCACCTCCACTGAGCCATCCTGCAGGTTGCGCACCCAGCCCCCCAGGCCCAGATCGCGGGCCCGGCCGCAGCAGGCCGCGCGGTAGCCCACCCCTTGCACCTGGCCGCGCACGATCAACCGCCAGCGCTCGGAGGAGATGGCCAGGCGGCCTTCGCCCGGTTGCAGAAAGCGCCTGGCGTTGGCATCAGCGCGTCGCGCTTTGCTGCTGCGCCCGGGGGCGAGCGAGTCGCCTGGCATCCAGCCCAGCGGCAGGGCCGTGCGCGGTGAGCGTCTGGAGGAGGAGGTCATGGCTCTGGCAGCACGACTGCTCAACCACCACGCTGGCACGGGGAGGCGCTGGCGGCAGCGGCCAGGCGGATCGGGATTGCTGGGCAGCCGGCCCAGTGCAGGTGCAGCCAGCTGGCGTGCAGATGGGCCCCGCCCCAGCCTTCGGGCCGCGCCGGAGAGCCCCAGCCCTCCAGCTGCCACAGCGGCGCGCCGGCCGCACGATCGCTTTCCAGCTGCCAGCGGTGGAATTCATGGCCCCAGAGCTGCTCGCCGCGGCGCAGCAGCAGGCCGTCGTCCAGGGCGGTGGCCTGGCGGTAGCCCAGGCTCAGCTCCCCGCGCCGGGCCCGGAAGGGCAGCACGCCGGCCATCGGCTGGGGCCGGCCCGCGCTGTCGCACAGCTCCTGGCCGAGCAGCAGCAGGCCGCCGCACTCGGCCACGATCGGCATCCCCGCCGCCGCAGCCTGGCGCAGGGCCGCCAGGCTGCGGCCACTGGCCGCCAGCTGGGCCGCGTGCAGTTCCGGGTAGCCGCCGGGCAGCAGCACGCCGCGGCAGTCCTGCGGTAGGGGCTCGTTGGCCAGGGGGCTCCAGGGCCGCGGCTCCAGGCCGGAGGCCGCCAAGAGCTCGGCGGCCTCCGGATAGCGGAAGTGGAAGGCGGCGTCGCTGGCGACAGCCACCGGCAGGGGCTCGCTGGCGGCTGGCTGCCCAGCGCTGGCCACCAGATCCAGGATCGGATCCCCCGTCTGGGGGCAGGGAGGAGGCTGCAGCAGCGGCCAGAGCCGCTCCAGGTCCAGGTGCTGCTCCGCCAGGTCGGCCCAGGCCTGGCTGCGGCCGCCCAGGTCGGCGATCTCCCCCGGCGGCAGCAGCCCCAGGTGGCGCGACGGCAGCTCCAGCGCTGGATGGCTGGGCAGAACCCCCAGCAGCGGCACCGCGATCGCAGCCAATGCCTCGGCCAGCAGAGCCCGGTGCCGCTCGCTGCCCACCCGGTTGAGCACCACGCCCGCCAGCTCCACCCGCGGCGGGCCGTGGTCGCGAAAGCCGCGCACCAGCGCCGCCAGCGATCCGGCCTGGCGCGAGGCCTCCACCACCAGCACCACCGGCAAGCCCAACTGGGCCGCCACAGCCGCTGAACTGCCCTCGCTGCTGGGGCCGCGGCCGTCGAACAGCCCCATCACCCCTTCCACCAGGGCCAGGTGGGCGCGGCTGCCATGCCAGGCGAAGCACTGCTCCACCCAGGCCTCTCCGCAGAGCAGGGGGTCGAGGTTGCGGCAGGCCACACCGCTCACCCGGCTGAGCAGCTGGGGGTCGAGGTAGTCGGGTCCCACCTTGAAGGGCTGCAGGCGCAACCCCCGACGGCGGGCAAGGGCGGCCAGGCAGAGGCTGAGCAGGGTCTTGCCGCTGCCACTGCAGGGCGCGGCGATCAGGCAGGGCATCGGGGCAGCTTGCCAGGCCTGGACCCTGCGCTCACTGGGGAAGCAGCTGGGCGGCCAGGCGGGCGGCCGAGGCCATCAGCGGGTTGGTGGTGTCGTGACCGCCGGAGAGCAGGCGGGCCAGCTCCTTCTCCTCGCTTTCATTGGGCAGGGGCACCACGTCCTCGGCCAGTTCCATCGCCGCCATGCCGCCGGCCTCCAGGCGCATGCAGCCGCCCGATTCCGAGCAGAGGATCACGCACAGCGGCGGCCGGCCTTCGGGGGCGCAGATCAGGCGCAGGCCAACCAGGGCGCCGGGGTGGATCTTAGGGCTGCCCACCGGCACCGGCATCAGCCGGAACTGCACCGCCGCCCCATCGGGCCGCAGGAAGCTGGCACCGATGCCCGGGCCGATGCCGTCGCCCTCCACCGGATACGACTCCTGCGGCTGCCAGCCCAGCCGGTCGGCGATCCAGGCCGCCAGCAGGAGCCCCTTGAGCGGGTGGTCGCCCTCCACGTCGATGTCCAGCTGCACCACGTGCTCCAGGGCATTGCGGCGCGCTGGCGGGTCGAACACCATCGCCAGCGACTCCCGCCAGGTGCGCAGCCGCAGCCAGTTGAGGTCGTTCACCGCCTGGCCGGCGGCGATCCGGTCCACCAGCAGGTCGATGCAGCGGCGGGGCTGGCCCAATGAGCTGTCCACCACCAGTCGCCTGGGCGCCGGTGCCAGGGCCTCCAGCAGCTCGGGCACCTCATCGAGGCTGCTGTTCCACCACACCCAGCAGGGCAGGTCGGTGGGGATCAGCGGCTGCACCAGCTCCAGATTGCCCTGCAGGGCGTTGCGGCCGCCGCGCAGCACCACCACATCGCCGCAGGCCGCGCCACCGCCGCCCTCCTCCGGCAGGGGGCAGTAGGCCGCCACCAGGGTTTCCAGCGGCCGGTCGGCATCGAGGGTGGGAGCCAGGGTGATCAGCCGCCGCGGCATGTGGGCGCTGATCGCCGCATCCACAAACTGGCCGCGCTGGTCCTCCGCCGTGGCCGAGCCGGGTTGCTGGCCCAGCTGCCAGGCCAGCCGCTGGTCCATCACTGCTGTGCTCAGGGGCATGCCCAGGGCGGGCACGGCCTGTTTGGCCGCCTCGATCAGCGCCGGCTCCAGCAGGCCGGTGAGTGGACCCTCCGCGCGGCCGGTGCGGATCAGCTGCTGCTGCAGCCAGGACCCCTCATACACCACCAGGGAGAAGGTGGCGGCGCCGTTCGAGTGCTGCAGATCCTCCCCCCAGAGGCGCTCCAGGTAGCTGGCCACCTCGCGGGGCGGCAGTTCGGTGGGGGCCTGGAGGGTGAGTTGGGCGGACATGGCGGGGAGAGCGGGGGGCGGCAGGCGTTCGGTTCTGCTGGCAGTCCAGGGGTGGGGAGAGGCGGCGGGAGGGGGTCAGGGGCGGCGCCACCCCAGGCCGTCCTCGGCCAGCATCGAGTCGGAGGCGGCCGGACCCCAGGTGCGGGCTTCGTAGGGCTGCACTGGCAGCTGCCAGGGGGCGTCCTCGATCAGCTCCAGCAGCGGGGTGTAAAGGCGCCAGGCGGCCTCCACCTCGTCGCTGCGGGTGAACAGGGTGGGGTCGCCGAGCATGGCGTCGGCCAGCAGGCGCACATACCCTTCGTCGCTGGGCTCACCGAAGCTCTCGTCGTAGCTGAAGCCCATGTCCACCGGCCGGCTGCGCATGCCGGAGCCCGGCGCCTTCACCTCGAAGCGGATGTTGGTGCCTTCATCCGGCTGGATCCTGAGGATCAGCTGGTTGGGGGTGGGGGCGCCACCGGCGGCGTCGAACAGGTGCACCGGCGCCTCGCGGAAGGTGAGCACCACCTCGCTCAGGCGCTTGGGCAGGCGCTTGCCGGTGCGGATGTAGAAGGGCACGCCCTGCCAGCGCCAGTTGTCCACGAACAGCTTGGTGGCCACATAGGTTTCCGTGGTGCTGTTGGGGTCCACGCCCGGCTCCTGGCGGTAGCCGGGGATCGGCTGGCTGCTGCTGCCGCCGGCGGTGTACTGGCCGCGCACGCAGCAGGTCCAGGGTTCGTTGTCGTTGGCCAGCCGTGCCGCCTGCAGCACCTTGGCCTTCTCATTGCGGATCGCCTCGGCGTCGAAGCGGCCGGGGGGTTCCATCGCCGTGAGCGCCAGGATCTGGGTGAGGTGGTTCTGCACCATGTCGCGCAGGGCGCCAGAGCTCTCGTAGTAGCCGGCCCGCTCCTCCACCCCCACCGTTTCGGCGGCGGTGATCTGCACGTTGGCGATGTAGTTTCGGTTCCAGATCGGTTCGAAGATCGTGTTGGCGAAGCGCAGCACCAGGATGTTCTGCACTGTCTCCTTGCCGAGATAGTGGTCGATGCGGAAGATCTGGTTCTCCTTGGCGCAGGCCTGCACCACCTTGTTGAGGGCCTGGGCGCTGGCGTAGTCGGTGCCGAAGGGTTTCTCGATCACCACCCGGCTGCGCTCACTGTCGGCCAGCAGGCCGGCGGCGGCCAGGGCGCGGCAGCCGCTGCCGTAGAAGGCCGGCGACACCGACAGATAGAAGGTGCGGTTGCCGCGGGTGGCGCGCTGGCGGTCGAGCTGGTCGAGCCGCTCGCCCAGGCGCACGATCGAGGCCGGATCGGAGAGGTCGGCTGGCTCGTAGTACAGGGCTGAGGCGAAGCCCTCCCAGGCCTGGGGGTCGGTGGCGATGGTGCTGGCCATCGCCTCGGCCATGCGGCTGCGGAAGTCCTCGTCGCTCCAGGGACGGCGGGCGCAGCCCAGCACGGCGAATTCACTGGGCAGCCGCCGCTGGCGGTAGAGCTCGAACAGAGCCGGCACCAGTTTGCGGTGGGTGAGGTCACCGCTGGCCCCGAAGATCACGATGCACTGAGGCGGAATCACCCGCTCCTGCCGCAGGCCCACCCGCAGGGGGTTGGTGAGAACGGCTTGCATGAGTAGGCGCGCTGATCCCTTCGGTTTAACCAAACCGCCCCCCGCCGCCGAGGGGCTGGGACCGTTTGTGACGGTCTGTGTGTGGGAAACAAAAAAAAGCCCGCCGGAGGCGGGCCTGGCGCGCTGGTCGACCGGAACTCAGTAGGTCTCCACGTGCCAGCGCTCGGCCTTCTTGAGCGCGGGGCGCAGTTCGGCCCAGTTCAGGCCCTTGGCGGCGGCGGCGGCGCTCATCGCCTCGTCGATGCCCGGCTCCATGCCCTTCAGACCGCACATGTACACGTGGGTTTTGGGGTTCTCGATCATCGCGAAGATCTCGTCGGCGTACTCCAGCACCCGGTCCTGGATGTACATGCGGCCACCCTTGGCGTTCTGCTGCTCGCGGCTGATCGCCTTGGTGTAGCGGAAGTTGTCCGGGAACTCGCTCTGGTAGTGCTCGAAGTCGGTGTCGTAGAGCAGGTTGGGGGTCTTGGGCGCACCCATGAACAGCCAGGCCTTGCCCTTGAAGTGCCAGCCGTTCTTCTCGCGCTCGGCGGGCTCGAACATGCGGCGCAGGTAGGTGCGCATCGGCGCGATGCCGGTGCCGGTGGCCAGCATGATCACGTTGGCCTCCTCGTCGTCCGGCAGGAGCATCTCCTTGCCCACCGGGCCGGTGATCTTCACCTTGGCGCCGGGTTCGATGTCGCAGAGGTAGGTGGAGCACACCCCGTTGATGGTTTCGCCGTCCTTCTCGTATTGCAGCTGGCGCACGCACAGCGACACGGTGTGGCCGGCCATGTTGTCGCCGTGGCGGGTGCTGGCAATCGAATAGAGACGCAGCTTGTGGGGCTTGCCGTTGGCATCGGTGCCTTCGGGAATGATGCCGATGCTCTGGCCTTCCACGTACTGCAGCTGGGGGTCACCGCCGGCCAGGTCGAAGGTGATGTGGTTCACCCGGCCGATGGCACCTTCACCAACCAGGCTGTAGTTCTCGGTCACCGTGCCCAGGAAGGGATCCTTCGGCTTGTAGGTGTTGACGGGGACAGCGGCGTGGGACACGGCGGGTTTGGCGGCGGGCTTGGCGGCGGCTGCCGGTGCGGGAGCGGGGGCTTCAGGGGCGGGCGGCTGGCTGGCGGGGGTGGGGGTACCCGTGGTGGCGGCAGCAGATGCGCTGTCGAAACTGTCGACAGCCGTTACCGAAACGATTCGACCACCCTGCTGGGCAATCGTCTGCATCGTTTGTTGCAACTGGCTGAAGGGCACCGTGAAGCGACGCTCGGCCTGGCGCTGCTGGCCCAGGCCGAAACCCTCCACCACCACTGAGAACATGCGACTGTCGGACTGGCTGGTGCGACCGGTGGCAACACGCATGGAGGAGGGACCAAAATCCGGCAGATCATAGAGACCCCCTGCCTGAATCCCGCATCAGGCTCGCCGCGGTTAGGTTGTCGCCCAGATCACAGGGTTGGATCCGTCTGGTGCCTCTCACCCTCTTCTCGCCTGCCGCTACGGCTACCGGATCCGGATCCGCCAGCGGCCAGGTTGCCCGTCTCGACGGGTCTGCTGAGCTCGACCCCGAGCCTGGCCCGGAGCCCGGTTCCGCCTTGGCCGACGCCAGCTGCAGCCTGGACACCATCCAACAGGAGATGGAACGCCTCGATCAGGGGGCGCGGCGCCTGGCGGTGCAGCTGCGCCTTCCCCTCGATCCCCAGTGGATCTGGGCGGTGCTCACCGATTACAACAACCTCAACCGCTACATCCCCAATCTCAGCAGTTCGCGCCAGCTCTGGCGGCGGGGCAACCGGGTGGGGCTGGAGCAGGTGGGCTGCCAGCAGTTCTGCGGTCTGCGCTTCAGCGCCCGGGTGGAACTGGAGCTCGAGGAGGATCCGGAGCGTGGTGAGCTGCGCTTTGGGATGCGCAGCGGCGACTTCCGCCGGTTTGAAGGGCTCTGGCGGGTGGAGCGCGACGCGGTGAGCACCCGGTTGCTCTATTCGCTCACGGTGCAGGGCAAACCAGGGATGCCGATCGGTCTGATCGAGCAGCGCCTGCAGCAGGACCTGGCCAGCAACCTGCGCGGTGTGCAGCAGGAAGCAACCCAGCGAGCCCGTTCGGCAGCAGCCTGAACAGAACGGAAACCTGCCGGAAAAAATCGGCTGGAATCTGGAACAACCCCAGAATCAGAAATACCCCCAAGGGGATTCGAACCCCTGTCGCCTCCGTGAAAGGGAGGTGTCCTAGGCCTCTAGACGATGGGGGCGAGGCCACGGCAGCAATCCTCGCTTCACCTCAAATCTGCCCCAGGCGGCATGTGCCGCTGAAGGGTGAACTGGAGGTGGCTCGGATGCGGATGGATCGGAGAGATCCTGAGGATGGAATCCGCTGGAAGATCCGGGATCCGGCCCTCTGCGCCGATGTGTGGACGTTACGGGTCGGGGTGTCCGTTCGTCAAGGAGGGCTGACCCTGACCCTGCCACACCGGCACGGTCACGTGGAAACAGGCACCCTCGCCGGGCTCGGACACCACCCAGATGCGGCCCCCGTGCACCTCGGCGATGCGCCGGCACACCGACAGCCCCACGCCGTAGCCGGAGGTGGTCTGGGAGGTCTGGGGCAGGCGCACCCGGTCCTGGAAGATCCGCTGCTGCTCGCTCGCCGGGATGCCCGGTCCGCTGTCACAGATGCTCACCTGCACCCACTGGCTGGTGCGGTGCAGCAGCGCCAGGCTCACCTCGCCGTGGTCCGGGGTGTACTTGAGCGCGTTCTCCAGCAGGTTGAGCAGCACCTGGCGCATGCGCCGGCTGTCGGCATACACGTCCGGCATGTCGGTGGGGATGTCGGTCACCAGCCGCAGCTGACGCCCCACCCACAGCTTCTCCAGCTCCAGGATCGTCTCGGCCGCCACCGTGCCCAGGTTGAGCCGCTGGGGATTGAACAGGGCCTCCCAGCGGGTGGTGCCCACCTCGAGCAGATCCTGGGAGAGGGCTTCGATGTCGTTGAGCCGGCGTTTGAGCACGTCCTGGAAGCGCTGGGTGTCGATCTGGCCCAGCTCGTGGCTCTGGGCCGCCAGCTTGGCGGCAGTGAGCGGTGTGCGCAGCTCGTGGGCCACCATCCGCAGCAGCCGCTCCTGCACCCCCAGCCGCTCGGCGAGGGTTTCGTTCTCCTGGCGCAGCACCAGCAGCTGGTCCTCGAGCTGCAGCTCCCGGCGGCTGCGGCTGCCGTCGATCTCCATCGGCTCCAGGCTCATGCCCAGGTCGGTGACGACCTGCTGCTGCTGCCAGCGGGGCAGCCAGGTGCGCAGCT
>JBIIXY010000124.1:0-6289 GCA_044347105.1 Prochlorococcaceae cyanobacterium | reverse complement strand
TGCTGATGTTCATCGGCGCCAGCCCTGGCGGCACCGGGGGTGGCATCAAGACCACCACCTTCGCCACCCTGATGGGGGCCACCCGCTCCACCTTGCAGGGCCGCCAGGTGGTGGTGATCCATCAGCGCCAGATCCCGGCCACCGTGGTGCTGAAAGCCATCGGCGTCACCATCGCCTCCCTGCTGTTCATGCTGCTGATGGCCCTGGTGCTGGGCATCGGGCCCACCTCCTCCGGCCCATCCGGGCTCGAGCGCTTCAGCTTTCTGGAGAAGCTGTTCACCTGCATGTCCGCCTTCGGCACCGTGGGCCTCGATCTCGGTGTCACCGCCGAACTGAACCGTTGGGGTCAACTGGTGCTGATGGTGGGCATGTTCGTGGGCAGACTGGGCATCCTCCTGCTGCTCTCAGCGGTGTACGGCAGCAGACCCCAACCGCGGGTGGGCTACCCCCGTGAAGAGCTCTACATCTGAAACCATGGGCAACTGGTGGCACTGGAACCCTGCCGAGGGCACAGCCCGGGGCGGCTTCGCCGTGATCGGTGTGGGCCGCTTCGGCACCGCCGTGTGCAGCGAGCTGATCAAGGCCGGCGCCGATGTGCTGGCCATCGACAGCGACCAGAAAGCTGTGGATGCGCTGCGCCAGGTGGATCCGGCCATCCAGGCCCGGGTGGTGGACTGCACCGACGAGGAAGCCCTGCGCGAGGCAGGCGTGCTGGATGTGGAGACGGTGGTGGTGGCGATGAGTGAGCCGATCTCGGCCAGCATCACCGCCACCCTGATCGCCAAGGACAGCGAGGGCAGCCGGGTGAAGCAGGTGATCGCCCGCGCCACCAACGACCTGCACATGAAGATGCTGCAGCGGGTCGGCGCCGACCGGGTGGTGTTCCCCTCCAAGATGCAGGGCCATCGGCTGGGGATGGAGCTGGTGCGGCCCAACCTGCTGGAGCGGCTGCGCCTCGATGACAAGAACTTCATCGAGGAGATCCGGGTGCCCAGCTCCTTCGTGGGCCGCTCGCTGCGCGACCTCAATCTGCGCAAGAACTTCAACGTGAACGTGCTGGCCGCCGGTCCGGACAACCACCTCACCGTGAACCCACCGGCATCGCACGTGCTGGCCGCCGGGGAACTGCTGGTGGTGATGGGCAGCAGTGAGGCCCTGGCCAGCCTGCCGGGCAGCTGAATCAAGCCGCTCCCGTGAAAGCCACGCCGCGCTGCATGCCGTCCTGATGCCCACCTCCATGCCCCCAGCGGAAACGCCCCGGTTGCTGCAGCCCCCGGTGGCGCTCTCCATCGGCGGCAGCGATTCCGGCGGCGGGGCGGGCATCCAGGCCGACCTCAAGACCTTCACCGCCCTGCAGGTGCACGGTTGCAGCGCCATCACCTGCCTCACCGCCCAGAACACCTGCGGCGTGGAGCGGGTGGACGGGCTGCCGCCCGCGGCGCTCACCGCCCAGGTGGAGGCGGTGAGCCGGGATCTGCCGGTGGCCGCAGTGAAGACCGGCATGCTGCTCAACGCCGCCCTGATCGAGGCCACCGCCGCCGTGATCAGCTCGATCCAGGCCCCGCGGGTGATCGATCCGGTGATGGTGTCCCGGGCAGGAGCAGTGCTGCTGGAGCCGGAGGCGGTGCGGGCCATGGCGGCGCTGATGCCCCTGGCCAGCCTGATCACGCCCAATCTGCACGAAGCTCAGCTGCTCAGCGGTCGAACCCTGAGCACCCCGCGGGAGATCGAGGACTGCGCCCGGCACCTGATCCAGCTCGGTTGTCGCGCGGTGCTGATCAAGGGGGGCGGCATGGGCGAGCTGCGGGGCCGCGACCTGCTGTGCAGCGACGCAGGGCTGAAGTGGCTGGTGAGCCCGGCGATCGACACCCGCCACACCCATGGCAGCGGCTGCACCCTGGCGGCGGCCATCACCGCCGGCCTGGCCCAGGGGCTGGCGCTGGTTCCGGCCATCGAAGCTGCCAAGGTTTTCGTCACCGGAGCCCTGCGCAGAGGCCTGGCCATCGGCGCCGGGGCAGGCCCGCTCTGCCATTGGCACCGGAGCCTGGCGCCCCAGAGCAGCCCATAGACTCCCAGCGCGCCAGCGCCCGTAGCCCAACCGGTAGAGGCAGGTCACTTAAAATGACTCCAGTGCGGGTTCGAATCCCGCCGGGCGCACCACCGTTCACCACCCAGCCCCAGCTCCCACCCCCATCTAGCCCCACCGTCCTTCCATTCCGCCAGATCGCCGTGCCCGGGTTCCTCCAGCCGCTTCTCGACACGTTCACGCCCGATCTGCTGCTGCTGCTCGGCCTCTACGGGGCCCTGGCCATGGCCTATCTGGTGGTGGTGCCCCTGGCCCTCTACGCCTGGATGGTGAAGCGCTGGACCACCATGGGCAAGCTGGAGCGCTTCGGGGTGTATGGACTGGTGTTCCTGTTCTTCCCGGGCCTGATCCTGTTCGCGCCGTTCATCAACCTGCGCATGGCCGGGCAGGGCAGCCGGTGACCAAGGGTCAATCTCTCCTTCTCGGCCTGGCGGTGCTGGGCCTCGGCGCTCTGGGATACGGGCTGTTTCAGGCCAACGGCTTCGAGGGTTTCAGTGCCGGCATCGCCGCATCCTCCCTGCTGATGGTGCTGGTGCTGGGGTGGACAGCCTCCTACCTGCTCAGGGCCGTGACCGGCAACATGACCTACATGCAGCAGCGCCGCAGCTACCGCTCCGCCTACGACGCCCACACCGCCGAGGTGCTGGAGCGCAAATTCGCCGCCCTCAGCCCTGAGGAACAGCAGCGCCTGCTCGAACAGGCCTCTGCGCAAGAGGAGCAACCGAGCGAGGCATAGGCTCGCAGCCAGACCGCCCGAACTCGCCGCTGCTGTGACTGCCGCCGCCACCCTGATCCAGCAGCGCTTCCAGCAGCTGCGCAACCAGGGCACCTGCGCCCTGATGCCCTTTCTGATGGCGGGCGACCCGAATCTGGCCGGCACCCGCGCCGCCCTGCTGGCCCTGCAGGCCAACGGCGCCGACCTGATCGAGCTGGGCATCCCCTACAGCGACCCGCTGGCCGACGGTCCTGTGATCCAGGCCGCCGCCAGCCGCGCCCTGGCCAGTGGCACCACCCCGGCCCGGGTGCTGGAGATGCTCAGCTCCCTCAAGGGCGAGCTCACCATCCCGGTGGTGCTGTTCACTTACAGCAACCCCCTGCTCAACCGCGGCATGGAGGCCTTCTGCCGCGATGCAGCTGCCGCCGGTGCCGCCGGCCTGGTGGTGCCCGATCTGCCCCTGGAGGAAGGGGAGAAGCTCTCGGCGATTGCCGCCGCCCACGGTCTGGATCTGGTGCTGCTGGTGGCCCCCACCACCCCAGCCGAGCGGATGGCCCGCATTCACCAGGCCAGCCGCGGGTTCACCTATCTGGTGAGCGTCACCGGGGTGACGGGTGTGCGCACCACCCTGGAATCGCGGGTGGAACCCCTGGTGCACCAGCTCAAGGACCTGGGCGACACCCCCGTGGCCGTGGGCTTCGGCATCTCCGGCCCGGAGCAGGCCCGCCAGGTGCGCCAGTGGGGCGCCGACGGCGCCATCGTGGGCAGCGCCCTGGTGAAGGTGATGGCCACCGCCCACAGCGCGGGCACAGCGGTGGGCGAGGCCGCCGGCCGCTTCTGCGCCGAGCTGCGCGCCGGCCTCGACGGCTGAGCCCGGCTCAATCCAGCAGCCTCAATCCAGCAGCATCAATCCAGCAGCCTCAATCCAGCCGGCGACCCGGGCGGATGCTAGTGGGGGCGCCATTGCCCCAGAGCTCCAGCAGCCCTGCTCACTCAGCTGCTCGAGGCGCAGGCTGCCGCTGCCGGCCATGGGGGTGCCCTCGATGCCCGAGGTCGCAGCCGCACGTTCAAGAGATTGTTGGCGTTGTCCACCAGCGAGAGGGCGCACGACAGTCGGGGCGCCAGCCGGTTCACGTTCACTGCCGGTTCAGATCCACAACAGCGCCTCATGATGGCGGCATCGCCGCCGACGACCGAGCCCTCTGCGGAGCTCACTGCAGAGCAACCACCCCACCGCCTGCCGCAGCCTTCCGCCTGTGAACGCGACCCCCGCCTGTGAACGCAACAAACTGCCGATCCTGGCGGTGCTCCAGGACTGGCTGCCCAGCAACGCCCGCGTGCTGGAGATCGGCTCCGGAGGCGGCCAGCACGCTGCCTTCTTCTGCCAGAGGATCCGCGGCATGAGCTGGCAGCCCAGCGAGCGCGCCGCAGCGCTGGCCGATCTCCAGCCTCAGCTGGCGGCCGTGCCCCCTGCGAGCCTGGCCCCAGGCGCACGGCTCCTGCCCGCCATCGCCCTGGATGTGACCTGCAGCGCGCAGTGGCCGCGGCCGACGGAGACAGGCCCGGCGAAGACCGCCCCCTTCGATGCGGTGTTCAGCGCCAACACCTGCCACATCATGCCGGCGGCGGCCCTGCCCCAGCTGCTGGCGGGCGCCGCGCGGGTGCTGCGGCCCGGCGGGCTGCTGCTGCTCTACGGGCCTTTCCACAACGGCGGCGTGCACACCGCCCCCAGCAACGCCGCCTTCGACGCCCACCTGCGCAGCCTCGATCCGGCCATGGGCGTGCGCGACGCTGTGGAGCTGCAGGAGCAGGCGCGCGGCCTGGGTCTCGAGCCCCTGGCCGATGTGGCGATGCCCGCCAACAACCGGGTGCTGGTGCTGGCGCGGCGGCCATGAACGACGCCCGAGCCGCCCAGCCCAGCAGCCCCCAGGCCAGCGCCCTGTTCGGCGCCGTGGCGAGCGCCTATGCCCGCCACCGGATCACCTATCCCCAGGCCTTTTTCGCCGCCTTCCGCAGCCACCTGGCCGGGGCCGATCCCCTGGTGTGGGACTGCGGCTGCGGCAGCGGCCAGGCCAGCCTCGATCTGGCTGCCCAGGGCCTGCGGGTGATCGCCACCGACGCCAGCGCCGCCCAGCTGGCCGCCGCCACGCCCCATCCGCGCATCCGCTACCGGCAGGCGCCGGCTGAGGCCAGCGGGCTGGAGGCCGCCAGCGTGGATGGGGTGCTGGTGGCGGCGGCGGTGCACTGGTTCGCCGGCGAGGCCTTCAATGCCGAAGTGCGCCGCGTGGCCAAACCGGGAGCCGTGCTGGCCTGGATCGGCTACCTGCCGTTGCTGTTGCCCGAGCCACGGCTCCAGGCCGTCGTTGATGGGTTCCACCACGGCACCCTGGGCCCCTGGTGGCCGGCGGAGCGCCGCTGGGTGGAGCAGAGCTACGCCGGCCTCGCCTTTCCCGGGCAGGAATGGCCCTTCCCCGCCGATCTGGTGATCGAGCGGCACTGGACCCTGGCCGAGCTGCTGGCCCACATCGGCACCTGGTCGGCGGTGACGCTCAGCCGCGAGGCGGGCGCCGATCCGCTGCCGGCCCTGGCGGCCGGGCTCACGCCGCTCTGGCCCCAGCAGGGCGAAGCGGCCCTGCCGGTGCGCTGGCCGTTCATGGGCCGCTGGGGCGCGGTGCGGCCAGCAGGGCCCTGATGCCGCTGAACAGGCGCGCCAGGGCCTCGTCCAGCTCAGCCTGGCCCAGCAGGCCGTAGCTGAGCCGCAACACCCACCAGTCGGGGGGATAGCCAAAGCTCTCGCCGCACACCGCCGCCACGCGGTGCTCGAGCACCAGCCGCCGCATCAGCTGCTCGCCCGTGAGGCCTCCACAGGCGGAACCGGCGACCGCCGCCAGGGGAGGGGCCACGGCCAGCAGGCCATAGAAGGCGCCATCGGGCTCGGCCAGCAGCCGCACCGGCAGCCCCTGGCTTCGGGCGGAGGCCACCGCCGCCAGCAGCTGGGCGCGCCGCTCGGCCAGGGCTGCGATCCGCGGCCGGCACCAGGCCGGCCCCGCCGCCAGGGCCGCCAGCGCCGCCCGCTGGATCAGCCGGGGCGGGCAGATCAGCACCGTGTCCTGCACCTTGGCCAGGGCAGCGGTGAGGGTTGCCGGAGCCGCCATGAAACCCACCCGCCAGCCGGCCATGCCGTAGGCCTTCGACAGCGACTGCAGGGTCACCGTGTGGGCCGCAGCCCCCGGCAGCGAGGCCGGACTGACATGGGGCTCACCGCCATAGACGAACTGGCCGTAGGCCTCGTCGCTGATGTGCAGCAGGCCGCGGCTGGCGCACAGCCGGTTGATCGCCGCCAGCACCGGCCCGGGCATCACCACGCCGCTGGGGTTGTTGGGCGACACCGTCACGATCGCCCGGGTGCGGGGGGTGATCGCCGCCGCCAGCCGCTGCGGATCGGGCACCAGCCCCGCATCCACCGGCACCGGCACGCCACCGGCCAG
>JBIIXY010000031.1:0-19513 GCA_044347105.1 Prochlorococcaceae cyanobacterium | reverse complement strand
AAGAACTCAGCCTTCAGGCTGGCGTCCTTGCGGAAAGCACCCCGAACGACGGAGTTCACCATGCTCGTCTGTGGTTCCTTCACGCCGCGCCACTTCATGCAGTAGTGCTGGGCTTTCACCAGCACGGCCAGACCCTCCGGCTCGCAGAGCCGCTCGATTTCGTCGGCCAGGATCATGACCGCCTCTTCCTGAATGTGGGGCCTGGAGAACACCCAGTCAGCCACGCGGGAGAATTTGGAAAGACCGATCACCCGCTGGCCAGGCTTGATTCCGATCCAGCAGTTGCCCAGGATCGGCACGAGGTGATGGGAGCAGGCGGAACGCACCGAAATCGGGCCCACCGTGTAGATCTCATCCAGTTGCTTCACGTTGGGGAAGCTGGCGATCTTGGGCTGATGGTGGTAGCGGCCTTTGAACACTTCGTGCAGGTACATCCGGGCGACGCGCTCAGCGGTCTCCTCGGTGTTGTGGTCGTTGTCGATGTCGATCACCAGGCTGCGCAGCAGCTCACGCACCTTGCCGGCCACCTCGATTTCCAGTTGTTCGAGTTCACCGTCGAGCAGCTGTTCAGCGATGTTGTCGTTGGCAAAGAAAGGCACACCGGCCTGCTCGAGCCGCTGGCGGATGCGCAGGCTCACAGGCGATGGACCGGCTTCGGGGGCGAGGCCAGCGGAAGCGCTGGCAGGGGTGAAGCCAGAAGACAGAGTGGAGGTCATGGAGAGGCTCAGAGCGCGCCAGCGGCGGGCATGAGGGTGAGATCTTCCACCACCTGGGTGGCGGGCTGTTGGGCTAGGTACAGCAGGGCATCGGCGGCCCGCCCAGGGGAAAGCATGGCACGCCGATCGAATGAACTGGCGACCGTTTCGCTATCCCAGAGAGGCGTATTTACCGCACCGAGAGTCAGCGTGCTGACGCGGATCCCGTTGGCGCGCTCCTCCACCGCCAGGCAGCGGCTGAGCGAAGCCAGGGCGGCCTTGCTCACGCAGTAGGCCCCCCAGTCGGGGAAGGCCTGCTGGGCGGCGTGGCTGCTCACGTTGATGATGTGCGCTCCCCCATGGGCGCGCAGCCGGGGCAGCAGGGCCTGGCAGACCTGGAACACAGCCGTGAGATTGAGCTGCAGCAGGGCCTGCCAATGGTGCAGTGGCATCTCGGCCAGGCTGCCGGTGTAGGCCATGCCGGCGTTGTTGATCAGCACATCGGGAGGCGCTGCCCGTTCAGCCAGGGCGTCGAGGGCCGGGGCAATGGCACCGGGATCGCCCAGGTCGAGGTGCTCGCGCTCCACGGCATGCCCCTCAGCCACCAGCTCAGCAACGAGCTGGTTGAAAGCGTCGGATGGACGGGCCAGCAGCTGCAGGGCATAGCCGGCGGCGGCAAAGCGACGGGCAGCCGCCGCACCGATACCGCGGGAGGCGCCGGTGATCAGAACTGAAGGCAAGCGAGAGGGGGGCAGCAGGGCTGGGTCAGCATCCGCAGACAACTGATCCCGGGAAACCTTAAGAACTCTGAATGATCTCTGGGGGTGCCCCTTCCAGAAAGCGGCCCATGCGCCGGAATTTGGCGTAACGCTGTTCCTTCAACTGCTCGGGGCTGAATTGCTCGAGCAGATCCAGCTGCTCCAGCAGGGCTGTCTTGAGGGTTTCGGCGGCCTGGAGCGGCGCCCAGTGATTGCCGCCTGAGGGTTCGGGCAGCACCGCATCCACCAGCCCGAGCTGGAGCAGATCCGCTCCGGTGATCTTGAGGGCCTCGGCGGCCACCGGCGCCTTGGCCGCATCCCGCCAGAGGATCGAAGCGCAGGCCTCCGGACTGGCCACCGTGTACACGCTGTGCTCGAACATCAGCAACCGGTCGGCCACACCGATGCCCAGAGCACCGCCGGAGCCCCCCTCACCAATCACGGTGGCCAGGATGGGCACGCGCAGCCGGAACATCTCGCGCAGGTTCACCGCAATCGCCTCTCCCTGTCCCTGCTCCTCGGCCAGCACCCCGGCATAGGCCCCCGGCGTATCGATGAAGCTCAGGATCGGCAGCCGGAAGCGATCGGCGTGGTCCATCAGACGCATGGCCTTGCGGTACCCGCCGGGGGAGGCCATGCCGAAGTTGCGGGCCACGTTCTCCTTGGTGTCGCGCCCCTTCTGGTGACCGATCAGCATCACCCCCCGGTCGCCGATGCGGCCGATCCCCCCCACAAGCGCCTGGTCATCCGATCCGCAGCGGTCGCCATGGAGCTCGATGAAGCCATCGCAGATCACCTGGATGTAGTCCAGGGTGCTGGGTCGCTGGGGGTGGCGTGCCACCTGGATCTTCTGGGCGGGGGTGAGGGCCGCGAAGATTTCGTGGCGCCGGCGGGTGGCCAGGGTTTCCAGCTGGAGCAGCTGCTGGCTCACATCCACTTCGGAGTCGCGCGCGAGCTGGCGGATCTGCTCGATCTGCTCCTCCAGCTCCACCAGAGGCTTCTCGAAGTCCAGCAGGGCGCGACGGGCCATGGCGGGGTGGGGCGTGGGGGAGGGAGAAGGGATGGCCGGCAGGATCAGGCCGTGGCCAGGCTGGGCTCGGGCAGGGAAGCGGGGTCAAGCTCCAGGGCCCGGAAACCATGGCGCAGGGAGGCGGCGCCGATCAGGTCCATGGCCTCCAGGCTGATGTTGTTGCGGCCCCAGCTGAAGTTGGTGTGGATGGCCTCGAAATCGAGCAACATCGCCTCAGCGAAACAGGCAAACATCTGGCGCTGGGGTTTCGCCATCTCGGCCACCTCCATCATCTGCCAGCCGATGTCCTGCCAGAACTCCACGATGCCGCCCTTGAGCACATGCACACCCGGGGCCGCAGCCTTGCTGTCGAGGTTTTTGGGATAACCGCCGTCGATCATCAGGCAGGGACGACGCAGGCTGGCGGTGTCGATCTGCAGGCTCTGGGGCAGGCTGGCCACCCACACCACCACATCGGCCAGGGGCAGGGCTTCGTCGAGGGCCAGGATCGTGCCCTCTCCCAGGCTCTGCTGGAGGTCGATCAGGGGCTGGGGCCTGCGGGCCACCAGCAGCAGTTCGCCCACCCCACGGCGCTGGAGCCAGCGACACACGGCACTGCCGATGTCGCCGCTGGCTCCCACCACGGCGACCCTGGCCTTCGCCAGGTCGATACCCAGCCGGGGGGCACTGGCCTCCACCTGCTGGCTGATCACCCAGGCGGTGTGGGTGTTGCCGGTGGTGAAGCGCCCCCAGTCGAGCTCCACCGCGCTCACACGCTCCTCCCGCAGGAGATTCATGTCCTCAAAAATGATGGAGGTGAAGCCACCGAGGGCCGTGATGTTGATGCCGCTCTTCTGAGCCAGCTCCATGGCCTTGAGCACCTTGCGCTTGGCCGTTTTGAAGCGGCGCAGCATCTCCGGCACGAACACCGAATCGATGTAGGCCCCCTCGATCGTCTTGCCGGTGAGACCGGTGACCGAAATCCGCTCCACCAGCTGGGGGGGAGCGGCACACCACATGTCGAGGTCGCCGTCAGCGAAGTCGTCGTAGCCCAGCGAACGGGCTTTGACCCGGGCCTCCTCAAAGCTTGTGGAGTGACCGATCAGGCCAAACATGGGCACATCCGGGGAATGTGGCCGACGCTACATCCTGCCATGGACAACCTGCCATGGCTGAACCCGGATTCAACCAACCAGTGCAGCGGCCGCCATCCGGGCGATCTCGCGGCCGGTGAAACCGATATCCATCAGCGCTTCCTGGTAAGAACTGAGGAAATCAGCCATCAGGTCTTCCTGATCCATCTGCAACACCGCGGCGTCGTCAGCCACCTGGTCGAGCATGCGGCGCACCAGCGGCAGGTTGACCCGGTTGGCCTCGATCAGTTCGTCGCGCACTGTGTTGAGATTGGCCTTGAGCCATTCCTGGCCGTAATTGAGGTGCGTGTATTCATCCTTCACGACGCCTTCAGTGATCTTGCGAGCGAAGGGATCGGCAACAGGGATATAGATGTGATAGGCGGAGATCGCAAAAGCCTCGATCAGGATTGCCTGGATCAACAGGCAGGTGGTCACCTTGCCCTCGGCAAGTGCGGCCTGGAAGTTGTTGTGCAGAGGGGCGAAGAACTCCTTGGCGAACGGCATGTCAGCCGTGACATCCAGATTCCTGGCACAGGCGGTGAAACCTTTCATGTGCTTGAGCTCCATGCGGGCCAGCCTGGCCAGCTCCTCGGCCTGATCGGGCAGCAGGCCGCCGATGGCGATGTAGTTGTCGTGAGCCTCCTGTTCGCCCTCGATCACGATCGCGTTGATGCGGCTGTAGGCATCCTTGTAGGAAGCGCTGGCGAAATCGGGCAGATCAGCCACCGGGCTGGTTGCCTGGGCTGCAGCTGCAGGCGCGGAGCTGGGCTGCGAAGGGGTGGTCACGGACACCATGACGGCCGCAGATTGAGGTCAGATGCGCCGACTGTAACCAGCATCACCAGCTTTCAGCTGGATCCCGCTCCAGCGCTGAACCCTGGCCAGCCCGAGGCGGCCAGTCGCTGGGCAGCAGGCTCTCGAAGCGGGCGATCCAGCCCGCCACCAGCCGCTCGAACAGGGCGGCGCCGAGGGCGGCATCAGCGCCGGCCGCCGAGCCGATCACGCCGCTGGCACTGAGCTCGGCGGTGAGCCAGGCAACCGGCACGGCGCCCTCCAGGTCCCAGCCCTGCGGCGGACCGGAGGGCAGAAAGCCGTCCCGGGGCCGCAACGGACCCACCTGCTCC
Organism: Prochlorococcaceae cyanobacterium; assembly: GCA_044347105.1. Classification (GTDB taxonomy): domain Bacteria; phylum Cyanobacteriota; class Cyanobacteriia; order PCC-6307; family Cyanobiaceae; genus NIES-981. Next base: position 14,791 of record JBIIXY010000031.1, on the reverse strand, counting down.
GGGGCCAGATGGAGCATCAGGCTGGTTTCGGCAAGGCCGGCGTGGAGCCCCTGATGGCGCTCCGGTTCGGGGATCAGCTCCGCCACCCCTTCCGGTCCGCTCCAGAGAAAGCAGGGCAGCACCCCCAGGGACGGGGCCTGCGCATGGAGCTGGCGGGCCGCGGCCTGCAGCAGGGCGATCTGTCCGCCGTGGGCGTTGAACAGCACCAGCCGCCGGAAGCCAGCCCTGGCCAGCTGCTGCCCCACCGTGCTCACCAGCTCAAGCACCAGAGACGCCGACAGGCTGAGGGTGCCGGGAAAGCTGAGGTGTTCCGGGGAGAAGCCGAGCATCTGGGGCGGCAGCCTGCAGATCGGCCATTCGGGGGGCAGGGCCTGCAGCACCGCCTCCAGCACCTGCTCGGCGAACAGCGCATCGGTGCCCAGCGGCAGGTGCGGCCCATGCTGCTCAACGGCCCCCCAGGGCCAGACCACCGTGCTGCCCTCGCGGGCAGCCAACTCCCGCACCTGGGTCCAGGAGAGGCGGGCGAGATGGCGTTCGGTCGACATCGCCATGGGTTCGGCTGCCTACAGTGTGCGGCTGTCAGTCCCCGCGGAGATGGCCGGATCCGGCAAACCAACGCCCACGTCCCCGGGGGCTGCCCCCTCGGGCCGGCCCGTTCCGCCCGGCACGCCTCGCCCCCAGCCCACGCCGCCGCAGCGCCGGCCGCCCCAGGTGCTGATGATCAAGAAGGACGAGCCGCGCAGCGAGGACCAAACCGAACAGCCGGCCACCGAGCAGCCGGCCACCGTCCAGGCCCCGCCGCCGTCAGGCCCGGCAAGCGCTGCCCAGGCCCCGACTCCCCAGTCCCCGCCTGCTCCTCCGGCACGCAGCGATGCGGACCTGTTCGATCTGGGCGAGATGGCCGGCCTCACCATGGCCGACCTCCTGGGTCCGGACCGCGCTGGCTCCGGCGGTCGCAGGAGTGCCAAAGGCGCTGGACGGACCCCCCAGAGCGGATCCTCAGCCGAGTCCGCGGCGGTGGTGCCCCGCAGCGTGGACGACTTTGACTTCGATGCCGATGCCTTCCTGGCTGCCCTGGAGGAGCAGGATTTTGTGGGCACCACCGGCGAGGTGGTGACCGGCACGGTGATCGGCCTCGAGAGTGACGGCCTGTATGTGGATATCGGTGGCAAGGCGCCGGGCTTCATGCCCAAGAAGGAGGCCGCACTCGGCGTGATCACCAACCTCAAGGAGCGGTTCCCCAAGGGGACCGAGGTGGAGGTGCTGGTGACCCGCGAGCAGAACGCCGACGGCATGGTCACGGTGAGCGCCCGGGCCCTGGCCCTGCGCCACAGCTGGGAGAAGGTGCGGGGCCTGGAGAAGGACGGCAAGGTGGTGCAGGTGCAAGTGAACGGCTTCAACCGCGGGGGCGTGACCTGTGATCTCGAGGGCCTGCGCGGATTCATTCCCCGCTCCCAGCTCCAGGAGGGCGAGAACCACGAAGCCCTGGTGGGCAAGACCCTGGGGGTGACCTTCCTGGAGGTGAACCCGGAGACCCGCAAGCTCGTGCTCTCCGAGAAGAAGGCCGCCACCGCGGCCCGGTTTGCCGAACTCGAGGTGGGCCAGCTGGTGGAGGGTGTGGTGGCTTCGGTGAAGCCCTACGGCTTCTTTGTGGATCTGGGCGGCATCAGCGGCCTGCTGCACCAGAGCTGCATCAGCGGCGGCCAGCTGCGCGATCTGCGCGAAGTGTTCGACCAGGGCGACCGGGTTCGGGCGCTGATCACCGACCTGGATCCCGGCCGCGGCCGGATCGCCCTGAACACTGCCCTTCTGGAGGGCCAGCCCGGTGAATTGCTGATCGAGAAGGACAAGGTGATGGCGGAAGCGGAGGATCGGGCCAACCGGGCCCGCTCGCTGCTGCGCCAGCAGGAGCAGCAGGCCGGATGACCAGCTCTGCCACCAGCTCCACCGGCGGCCGCACGGCCATCGGTCCGGACTGGGAACTGGACTATTACTCCAGACCCATCCTCGACGGCGACGGCAAGAAGCGCTGGGAACTGTTGATCTGCTCCACTCCGGAGCTGGATGCCGAGGGTCAGGTGCTCGGTGAGGCGTTTCAGTGGGTTCAGGGCTGCCCGGCCGGCAGCGTGAACTCCATCTGGCTGCGGGAGGCTCTGGAGCAGGCCCTCGCCGCCAGCCGGGAGGCCGGCTTCGCCCCGCCAAGGCGCCTGCGCTGCTGGCGGGCCTCGATGCGCACGATGGTGCAGCGGGCCGCCGAGGGTCTGGGCATGGAGCTGGTAGCCAGCCGGCGCACCTACGCCCTGGTGAGCTGGCTGCAGCAGCGCCAGCGGGAGGTGTACCCCAGCGAAGAGGGCTACATGGTGGGCCCCCTGGCCCCGGCACCCGCGGCCATCCGCCCCGTGCCGGTCCCCCTGCCGGAAGCTGCCCGCGGCAACCGCTGGAGCTGGGCCAGCCTGCCCGTGGCCGCCCTCAGCAGCGCCGGCCAGTGGCAGAGCAGTTTTCAGGGCCTCGTGCCCCTGCCGGCTGGGGTTGATCCCGAAGCCACGGTGCCCGGCATCCGCCTGTTCGGCGCAGGCAGGGCCCTGGCAATCGCCGGCTGGCTGGCGGGCCTGGAGCCGGTGCGTCTGGAGATCGAGGGCCGCCTGCTGGTGCTGGAGGCGGGCCTGGAGGACCGCTGGTCCCTGGGGACGCTGGCCGAGGAGGAAGCAGAGGCGGCGCGTCAGGCCTTCGCCCTGGCCCGGGAGCAGGCCGGCGGCCTGCAGTTCCTGGCCGTGCAGGCCCAGGAGAGCGACCAGAGCTTTGAGGGCTTCTGGCTGCTGCAGGATCTGCCTGATCCCTGAGCGCGCCCGCACCACAGCCCAACCCGCACCCGCCGCCCCGATCACTGCTCAGATGGCCGAAGCCGTTGATCCCCCCTTCCAACGCCCTGACAGCGGCTTCAACACCCTGCCGGGCTGGACCTGGGTGGGTTGCTACGGCGGCTATTACCTGCAGGCCGACCTGCTGGCCGGCTTCGAGCACGGCTTCTTCACCCGCCAGTGGCAGGGCCGAGGCCCCGAGGAACTGGCGGGCTACCTGAGCGCCGGCGTGGGTGTGCATCGCACCCGCCAGGTGCACGGCAACAGGGTGCTGCCCGCGCGGGACGCTGTTGCCCCGCCCTGGCCCGATGCCGATGGTCTGCTCAGCGACGCCGGCGGCCAGAGCGTGTGGGTGTGCGGGGCCGACTGCACGCCCGTTCTGCTGGCGGATCCCGTGCGCGGGGCCGTGGCAGCGTGCCATGCAGGCTGGCGCGGGGTCGCCAGCGGCATCCTGGCGGAAGCGGTGGCAGGCCTGGTGGCTGGAGGCAGCGTGGCGGCCGAACTGCTGGTGGCCCTGGGCCCAGCCGTGAGCGGCGCCAATTATCAGGTGCAGCACAGCGTGAGCCGCGAGGTGGCCGCCAGCCTCACTCCCCTGCTCCATGGCAACCCCGCGAGGAGCGGCGCCGAGCCAAGCCTCAGCGAGAAGCTGGACATGCTGCGGGCAGGCCGTGCTCTGGCGGTGGATCCGGAGCCCGGCAAGGATCGACTGGATATCCGCCAGGCCGCACGGCTTCAACTGCAGCTGCTGGGCATCAACCCTGAGCGGATTGCCAGCTGCCCGCTTTGCACGGTGGCTGAACCTGAACTCTTCCATTCCTGGCGCAGAGATGGCGTCAAGGCAGTGCAGTGGAGTGGAATTGTGGCCCAGAGCTGACGCCAACACCACCACAGTGGTGGGCGCGAAAGAGCACTGAAAAAGCCAATAGCGAAAGAAAGGCGCTCTGCCTTCCCTTGCAGATGGGCAGGAATTATGGCAATAATGCAATTGCTGCATAGTTCATTCCATGCTCACTGGCGCAGACCTGCTTGCCAAGGTCAAAGAGCTCTCCGACGCATCCAAATCCGATCTCGTTCGAGCCTGCGGGTATGTGTCGTACAAAAAGGACGGCACTGAGCGGTTGAACTTCACCGCCTTCTACGAAGCCCTGCTCAACGCCAAAGGGGTGGACCTGGGCGCTCCCGCCAAGAATGGCAAGGGCGGGCGCAAGCTGAGCTTCTTCACCAAGGTGCAGTTCAACGGCAATCTGATGGTGGGCAAGGCCTACACCGCTCAGCTCGGGCTGCAGCCCGGCGACGAATTCGAGATCAAGCTGGGGCGCAAGCAGATCAAACTGGTGCCCCTCGGCACGGCTGAGGACGACGAGGAATGAGCTGAGCGGTGAAACGTGTGGCCGAGCTTCACGTCTGCTGGCGGAGCAAGGCGAGGCCCAGTTGCTCCGCCACCTTGATGCCATCGATGGCAGCGGAGAGGATCCCGCCGGCGAAACCGGCCCCTTCGCCGGCGGGATAGAGCCCCGGGGTGTTGCGCGACTGCAAGCAATCGTTCTCTCTGAGGATGCGCAGAGGTGACGATGTGCGGGTCTCGACGCCGGTGAGCACAGCATCCTGGCGGCCGAATCCCGGCATGCTGCGCTCAAAGCAAGGCAGGGCCTCGCGCAGGGCTGAGGCCACGAACGCCGGCAGACAGGGCTCGAGATCGGTGAACTGCACACCCGGTTGATACGAAGGCTGCACGGCCATCGCTGCCACCGGCTGATCGGGGCCTGGGGCTATCGCCTCACTGGGGCGTCCGGCCAGGAAATCGCCGAGCCGCTGGGCCGGAGCCCGCAGGCTGGCGCCTCCGGCGACGAAGGCCCGCTGCTCCCAGTGACGCTGGAAGGCCACCCCGGCCAGGGGATCCCCCGGCGCTTCGCCGTAGGGCTCCAGGTCGGCCAGGGTCACATTCACCACGATGCCGCTGTTGGCGTTGCGTTCGTTGCGGGAGTGCTGGCTCATGCCATTGGTCACCACGGCACCGGCTTCCGATGTTGCGCCCACCACCAGGCCGCCGGGGCACATGCAGAAGCTGTACACATCCCGGCCGAGATTGGCGGACTCCCGGCAGTGGTGTACCAGCTTGTATTCAGCTGCCCCCAGGCGCGGGTGGCCCGCGGCCTCGCCCCAGCGGGCCTGGTCGATCAGCGGCTGGGGATGCTCGATGCGCACACCCATGGCGAAGGGCTTGGCCTCCATGGCCACGCCCTGGCGGTGCAGCCAGGCGAAGGTGTCGCGGGCGCTGTGGCCCACCGCCAGCACCACAGCCGTGGCCGGGACCCTGCCGCCATCGGCCAGCAGCACGGCGCGCACGGCCCGGGTGAGCGGCTCCAGCTCCAGGCCACACACCTTGCTGCCGAAGGCCACCTCACCGCCCAGGGCTTCGATGCGGGCGCGCAGGCCGCGCACCACCGTGGCCAGCTTGAAGGTGCCGATATGGGGGCGGTGCAGCGTGAGGATCTCGGGGTTGGCGCCGGCGTCCACCAGCTCCTCGAGCACCTTGCGCCCATAGGCGCGGGGCTCACTCACCTGGCTGTAGAGCTTGCCGTCCGAGAAGGTGCCGGCCCCGCCCTCACCGAACTGGGCATTGGATTCGGGGTTGAAGGGCCGCTCCCCGCGCCAGAAGCCGAAGGTGTCGGCAGTGCGCTGCTTCACCGCCTGGCCGCGTTCGAGCAACAGGGGCCGCAGGCCCATCTGGGCCAGCAGCAGGGCGGCGAAGTAGCCGCAGGGCCCGGCCCCCACCACCACCGGTCGCGGGCCAGGCCAGTCGGCCAAGGCGGCCACCGGCCGATAGCGCTCATCCGGGGTTGGGCGCAGATGGGGGTCGCCCTGAAAGCGCTCCAGCAGCCGCGCCTCGGCTGCCGGCGAAAGGTCCAGCTCCAGATCAAGGCTGTACACCAGCCGGATCGGCCGCTGCCGGCGGGCATCCACGCTGCGCTTCACCAGCCGCTGGCTGCGCAGCTGCTCGGGTTTCAGCCGCAGCCGGCGGCAGATGGCCGCGGTGAGCTCGGCGTCGCTGTGGTCGAGGGGGAGTTTCAGCTCACTCAGCCGCAGCACGGTTCACCCTCAAGGCAACAGGTTGCTGCGGATGGTGTCCGCCGCCCCTTCATTTCAGCAGCCCTCAGCCCAGGCCTGGCTCTGCCAGGCTGAACGTAATTCCGGCCACCGATGGCGCCGCACCGATGTCGCTGAGCCACTGTCCACTCTGCATGGCCCTGGCGGTGGTGAGCACCGCGCGCGGCCTGAGTCTGGCCCTGCAGCTCTGGCAACTGGAGGCGTCGGTGCGGTGAGCAGAGTCCCTCCCCAACCCCAACAGGCCAGCAGCCCATCGGCAGCCGCTCCCCTGCCCTTCAGCGCCACCTACTTCGGCGCCAATGGCTGGCTGCTGCAGATCGCCGGCCTGCGGGTGCTGGTGGACCCCTGGCTGGTGGGCTCCCTGGTGTTCCCACCCGGCCCCTGGTTGTTCCAGGGGGAGCTGGCGGCCCCCTGGCCGATTCCCGAGCAGCTGGATCTGCTGCTGCTCACCCAGGGCCTGCCGGACCACTGCCATCCGCCCACCCTGGAGCGGCTCGATCGCGGGCTGCCGGTGGTGGGTTCCGCCCAGGCTGCCGCCAAGGTGCGCGCCCTGGGCTTCGAGCGGGTGGAGGCCCTCAGCCCAGGCCATTGCACTGCGCTGGCCACACCGGGCGGCGAACCCCTGCGCATCGAGGCCACAGCCGGAGCGCCGGTGCCGATGGTGGAGAACGGCTACCTGCTCAGCCACAGCAGCGCCAGCCTCTACCTGGAGCCCCATGGCTTCCTGGCGGGAGTGGAGCAGCTGCCGCCCCGCCGCCTCGATGTGGTGATCACGCCGGTGGTGGATCTGGGCCTGCCGCTGGCGGGCGCCTTTGTGAAGGGCCGCAGCGTGCTGCCGGAGCTGCTGGAGCGCTTCCAGCCCCACACCGTGCTGGCCAGCACCAGTGGCGGCGAGGTGCGTTACTCCGGCCTGCTCAGCCGGATCCTCTGGCAGCGGGGATCGGTGGCCGCGGCCGCCGCGGGCTGCCGCCTGATCGATCCGATTCCCGGCCAGCCGATCACTCTGGCGCGGCCGGGCTGAGGCCCAGATCAGCCTCGATCGCCGCCACCGCCAGGCGGGTGGGGATCACGGCGTCAGGGTTGAGGCTGATCGAGTCGATCCCCTGCTCCACCAGGAAGCGGGCGAACTCCGGGTGATCGCTGGGGGCCTGGCCGCAGATGCCGATCTTGCGACCGCAGCGGCGGGCGGTGGCGATCGCCAGGCTGATCATCGCCTTCACGCTGGCATGACGCTCGTCGAACAGCTCGGCCACCAGGGCGGAATCGCGGTCGAGGCCCAGGGTGAGCTGGGTGAGGTCGTTGGAGCCGATCGAGAAGCCATCGAAGCGCTCGGCGAAGGCCTCGGCGGCGATCACGTTGCTGGGCAGCTCACACATCACATACACCTCCAGCCCGTTCTGGCCGCGCACCAGGCCCTGCCCGGCCATCTCGGCCAACACGCGGTCGCCCTCCTCGGGGGTGCGGCAGAAGGGCACCATCGGGATCACGTTGGTGAGGCCCATGGCCTCGCGCACCAGTCTGAGGGCCTGGCACTCCAGGGCGAAGGCGGCCCGGAAGGCCGGGGCGTAGTAGCGGGAGGCGCCGCGCCAGCCGATCATCGGGTTCTCCTCATCGGGCTCGAAGGCGGCCCCGCCCAGCAGGCGGGCGTACTCGTTGCTCTTGAAGTCGGAGAAGCGCAGGATCACCGGCCGGGGGAAGAAGGCGGCGGCGATGCGGGCCATGCCCTGGGCCAGGAGATCCACGTAGTACTCCTCCGGCTCGCCGTAGCCCGCCACCAGCTCGGCGATGGCGTGGCGCTCGGCCGCATCCCGCACCCGCCGCGGTTCCAGTAAGGCCAGGGGGTGCACGCGGATGTGGTTGGCGATGATGAACTCCAGACGGGCCAGGCCCACCCCATCGCAGGGAATGGCCGCCAGCTTGAAGGCCTCCTCGGGGTTGCCCACATTCATCAGGATGCGGGTGCGGGTGGCGGGCAGGTCGGCCAGCTCCTGCTCCTCCACCCGGAAGGGCAACGCCCCGCGGTACACCCGCCCCTCGTCGCCCTCGCAGCAGCTCACGGTGATCGGCTCGCCGTCGGCGATCGCCTCGGTGGCGTTGCCACTGCCCACGATGGCGGTGATGCCCATCTCGCGGGCGATGATCGCCGCGTGGCAGGTGCGACCGCCCTGGTTGGTCACCACGCCGCTGGCCCGCTTGAGGATCGGCTCCCAGTCGGGGTCGGTGCGCTCGGTGACCAGCAGATCACCGGGCTGGAAGCGCTGGATCTCGGAGGGATCGCGGATCACCCGGGCGGGCCCGCTGCTCACCGAGGCGCCGATCGCCCGGCCGCTGCAAAGCAGCTCGGCACCGCCGCCGCCGGGACCGGCTTCCAGGTGCCAGCTGCGCAGCACGGTGGCGGAGCGGCGCGACTGCACGGTTTCCGGCCGGGCCTGGAGGATGAACAGCTCGCCCGTGTGGCCGTCCTTGGCCCACTCGATGTCCATCGGCGTGGGCGTGCCCCGGCGGGCGCTGTAGTGGCGCTCGATCGTGCAGGCCCAGCGGCCCAGCTGCAGGGCCTCGGCGTCACTGATCGCGAAGCGCCGCTGCTCCGCTTCCGGCACGGATACGTTGCGGGTGGCGCCGCCGGGATCGCCCTCGGCGTACACCATCCGGATCGCCTTGCTGCCCAGGCGCCGCTGCAGGATCGGCGCAAAGCCACGCTCCAGGGTGGGCTTGAAGATCAGATATTCATCAGGGTTCACCGTGCCCTGCACCACGTTCTCGCCCAGGCCGTAGGCAGCGGTGAGCAGCACCGCCTCGCGGAAACCGGTTTCGGTGTCGATGCTGAACATCACGCCCGAGGCAGCCAGGTCGGCCCGCACCATCCGCTGCACGCCGATCGAGAGGGCCACCTCGACGTGGTCGAAGCCGTTGAGCTGGCGGTAGGAGATGGCCCGGTCGGTGAACAGGGAGGCCAGACAGCGGCGGCAGGCCGCCAGGAGGGCCGCCTCCCCGTGCACGTTGAGGAAGGTCTCCTGCTGGCCGGCGAAGGAGGCGTCGGGCAGGTCTTCGGCGGTGGCGCTGGAGCGCACCGCCACGGCCAGCTCAGGCGGCTCCCCCGGAGCACCGCCGCCGGCCAGCTGGCGGTAGGCCGTGAGGATCTCCTCCTGAAGATCCATGGGCAGGGGCGCCTGCAGCAGCAGGGAGCGGGCGGCGGCGCCGGCAGCCTGGAGGGCGGCGATGTCGTGGCTGTCGAGGCCATCGAGCAGGGCGTGCAGCCGCTCAGCCAGGCCGTTGCTGGCGATGAAGTGGCGGTAGGCATCGGCGGTGGTGGCGAAGCCGTCGGGCACGCGCACCCCCTGGCCGCCCAGCTCGCGGATCATCTCGCCGAGCGAGGCGTTCTTGCCGCCCACCTGGGCAATCGCCTCGATGCCCACCTGGGCGAAGGGCACCACCAGGGCCTGGGAGGCATGGCCCTCGAATGGATGGCCCTCAACCATGACGCGAGCGGATCCCATGGGAGCGAAGCAGCCAGTGGAACTCTGGCGCTGGCCGCCCCAGGCGGCCGGAACTGTGAACGGCATGAAGCACTGGGAGCGGTCCTGTTTTGGTGGCACAGTGGTGCGTCACCCACCGTTCCTCCGGGTTTCGTGTTCCGTTTCTCCCCTGCCTGGATCTCAGCCGCTGCCGCAGCGCTGGCCACCTCTGTGGCGATTGCACCCGCCCAGGCCCAGGCCCCGGCTGCCACGGCCAAGCCCGCAGCGATGGAGCTGATGAATGACCTGGCCCTCACATCCGCGGTGAATGCCTGTGAGCTGGCCGTGGCCGACAAGGTGCCGCTGGAGAAATCGGTGATCGCCAGTGCCAAGGCCATCACCTTCCTGGTGACCAACCGCTACGGCTCCCAGGTGGCCGGTGCCGGCAAGCTGTCCACCGAACAGATCGCCAACGGCTCGATCATCCAGATCGTGGCCCGGGTGAAGCAGGGCTGCTACGACCGGATCACCGCCGCCGACAAGAAGTTCGTCGACGGCGTCCTGAGCGAAGTGGAGAAGGCCGCCAAATCTCAGTCGCAGCAGCAACAGCAGCGCCGCTGAGGATCAGCCCGATCACTGCGGCTGATCGTCCTGGCTGCCGCCCTCGGGCAGCAGCTGGGCCAGCAGTCCGGCGGCCATCAACAGGCCACCCAGGCTGAGCGCCAGGGTGCGGTTGGTCTCCGCCGGCCCATCGCTCCACACCCCCGCCGCCAGGAACGCTCCCCCCAGCAGCAGGGAGGGCACCAGCACGATGCCCTTGGCGGTGCGGTTGAGGCTCATCTTGTGAACGCTGATTCAGGTGGTCGCCGGGCAGCCTGCCTCGCCTGTCCCAGCCACGAGGGGCGTGGCCAGGCCAGCGGCCACCAGACCGGCCCCCAGGTCCTGGCCGGGCCGCTGACCGCGCGGCAGGCTGCTCACCCGGGCCAGCAGCTGGCCATCGTCCTGGCCGAGGGGCCGCAGGTTGAGCCGGCTGCCGCGGCTCACGGCCTGCTTCAGCCAGCGCACGGCCTCCTGCTCCTGGTCGGCGGCCACAGCGATGCAGGCCAGCCGGACGCTGTAGCTGCGGTTGCTGTCGCCCACCTGCAGCACGGTGGCGGTGCGCACCTGACGCAGTTCAGCCGCAGCGCTGCTGGCGGGCATCACCACCAGCACCAGCAGGATCAACAGGGCGCTGATCAGAGGAAGCCGCCAGGTGCGCCCCATCAGAGCTTGGCGCCGCAGCTGGGGCAGAAGTGGTGCGCACTCTCGGTGCTGGCTCCGCAGCTGTTGCACTGCCGGGTGGTGGCGATGGCCAGCTCCGGGTGGCTGGGCAGGCCCACCATCTGGGCGTTGCTGGCACCGGGGGGCACCATCGGATAGCAGTTTTCGTTGCGGCGCACCTCCACGTCGATGAACACCGGGCCGGGGTGATCGAGGGCCTGCTGGAGTTGCTCCCGCAGCTGGCTGCGTTCCGTGATGCGGATGCCGCGCACGCCGAAGGCCTCAGCCAGGGCCTCGAAGTTGGGCATGCCGGCGGTCATGTCGGAGGCGGAATAGCGCTCGTCGTAGAAGCTCTCCTGCCACTGGCGCACCATCCCTTGCCAGCCGTTGTTCAGCACCACCACCTTCACCGGCAGGTTGTACTGGGAGAGGGTACCCAGCTCCTGGATGTTCATCAGGATCGAGGCGTCGCCGGCCACGCAGATCACCTGCTGATCGGGGAAGGCCGTCTGCACCCCCATGGCGGCGGGCATGCCGTAGCCCATGGTGCCCAGTCCTGCGGAACTGATCCAGTGGCGGGGTCCGTTGTGCAGGTACTGGGCCGCCCACATCTGGTGCTGGCCCACATCGGTGGTGTAGTAGGCGTCTGGCGCCAGTTCGCGCAGGGCGATCACCACTTCCTGGGGCGCGATCTCACCGACGGCCTCGGGCACCACCAGCGGATAGTGGCGCTTCCAATCGGCGATCCGCCCAAGCCAGGCCTGGGTGCGGCCATCGCCGGCCTGCCCCTGGGAGGCGTTGAGCAGGGCGTTGAGTGCCTGGCGCACATCGCCCACCACCGGCACGTCCGGAAGGCGGGTCTTGCCCAGCTCGGCGGCGTCGATGTCGATGTGGATCACCTGGGCCCGCGGGGCGAAACCATCCAGGCGGCCGGTGACCCGGTCGTCGAAGCGGGCGCCGACGGCGATCAGCAGATCGCACTCCGTGACGGCGAAGTTGGCGTAAGCGGTGCCGTGCATGCCCAGCATGCCCACCGCCAGAGGGTGCTTCTCATCGAAGGCCCCCTTGCCCATCAGGGTGGTGGTGACGGGGATCTGGAAGCGCTCGGCCAGCTGGCGCACCTGCTCGTGGGCCCCGCTGCTGATCGCGCCACCACCCACATAAAGCAGAGGCCGATGGGCCTCGCGGATCAGGGCGAGGGATGCTTCGATCGCCTCGGGGCGCGGGCTGGCGGGCTGGCGGAAGCCCTTGGGAATGGCTGTGCCCGGCTCCACAGGCACATAGGCAAACTGCTCAACGCCCACGTCCTTGGGCACGTCGATCAGCACGGGGCCGGGGCGGCCGCTGGCGGCGATCAGGAAGGCCTCGGCCACGATCCGGCCGATGTCGCGCGGGTCGCGCACCACCCAGGAGTGCTTCACGATCGGCAGGGTGATGCCGAAGATGTCGGTTTCCTGGAAGGCGTCGGTGCCGATGGCGGCGCGGGGCACCTGGCCGGTGATCACCACCATCGGCACCGAGTCCATGTGGGCGGTGGCGATGCCGGTGACCAGGTTGGTGGCGCCGGGGCCGGAGGTGCCGAAGCACACCCCCACCTGGCCGGTGGCTCGGGCGTAGGCGTCGGCCGCATGGGTGCCGCCCTGCTCGTGGCGCACCAGGATGTGCTTGAGCCAGCCGCGGCTCTCGGCCTTGTGCAGTTCGTCGTAGATCGGCAGGATCGCCCCGCCGGGGTAGCCGAAGATGTGCTGCACCCCATGGCGCCGCAGGGCGTCCATCAGGGCGTAGCCGCCACTCACCCGCTCGGGTTGAACGCCGCCTGGCACTCCCTGCGCCGCAGAAGCATCGGCACTGGAGAGGTCCGCAGAGGTGAGGGGCGAAAGCGTCACGGCTGCAGCCGGTTAACGGGATAGGGCAACCCTAGGTGCTGGGGGCGCAGTTGGGGCATGGGCGGCGGTGCGCCGGGCCCGGGCCATCTCCCGCAGCACCAGTGCCGGATCAATCCAGGCGCCGCGAAAGCGCATGCCCCAGTGCAGGTGGGGCCCGCTGCTACGGCCACTCACCCCCACATGGCCCAGCAGCGCGCCCATGGGCAGCCCCTGCCCATGGCGGATCCGCACCGCACCGCTGCGGTACACCCCGCCCCGCACCGACCCGGAGAGATGGCAATAGATGTGCTCGTAATCGCCGGAGCGGATCACCAGACCCAGGCCGCAGGTGCCGTCGTTGATCACGCTCTGCACCACACCGCCCCACCAGTTACGGATCGGCGAGCCCATCGGCGCGGCGATGTCCAGGCCGTAGTGGGGTTCCACACCGCCCCAGGGACCGGTGCGGGTGCCGAAATGGCTGGTGTAACCGGCGAAGTTCACCACCGGGAACACCCCAAGCCGCCACACACTGCCGCCGCTGCCGCGCGCCGCCGGGGAGAAGGTGGCGCCAGCAGCAGCAAGGGTGAGGGCCGCCGCCGCCACGATGCCTGCGGCTTGCCGCCGGCTCACCCCCTCAGAGCAGGCCCAAGGCATGGAGGGGTCCTCGACCGCTGAGCAGTTCCAGCAGGAAGGCGGAGAAGCCCACCATGGCCAGGCGGCCGTTCCACACCTCCGAACTGTTGTTCCAGCCCCAGGCCCACTTGTCCTGGGGGTAAAGCTTCACCTTGGTGTTCAGGGCCGCCGCCTGGTCGAGGTTCACCTCCGGACCCTCCAGCGCCTGCTGCACCAGGTGGGCCAGACCCTCGATGAAGGCGGGGGTGGTGTCGAGGGCGGGCACGCGGCGGAAGTTGGTGATGCCGGCTTCGGTGGCGATCTCGCGGTATTCGATGTCGATCTCCTCGAGCGTTTCGATGTGCTCGCTCACGAAGCTGATCGGCACGACCACCAGATCCTTCACCCCCTGGGCGCCGAGGTCGTGGAGGGCGTCGTCGGTGTAGGGCCGCAGCCATTCCACTGGCCCCACCCGGCTCTGGTAAGCCAGGGTGTAGGGGTTGGCATGGCCGAGATCCCGCGCCAGCCGCTCCATGATCAGGAGGGCGCAGGCTTCGATCTGGCTCTGGTAAGGGTCGCCGGCCTCCTCCACGTAGCTCCTGGGCACGCCATGGGCGCTGAAGAACACGTGGGCCGTGGCGGGGTCGGGGCAGGCCTGGATCTCCTTGGCGATCAGTCCGGCCATGGCGCCGATGTAGCCGGGGTCGTCGTAATAGCTGCGGATGCAGCGGATCGGCAGGCGGGCGAAGGCGGGATCGGCCTGGCGCAGGCGCTGCAGTTCGCGGAAGCTGGAGCCGCTGGTGCTGATCGAGAAGTGGGGGTAGAGGGGCAGCACCACCACCTCGTCCACGCCGTCGGCCTTGATGTCACCCACCGCCGACTCGGTGAACGGGTGCCAGTAGCGCATCGCCACGTAGCTGGTGGCCTCGATGCCGCGCTGGCGCAGGGTGCTCTGCAGCTCGCGGGCCTGCTGCTCGGTGATGCGGCGCAGGGGCGAGCCGCCGCCGATCGAGCGGTAAGCCTCCTGTGACTTGCCGGCCCGCAGGCTGCTGATCAGCCAGGCGAGGGGTTTCTGCAGGGCCGGGTTGGGCAGCCGGATGATCTCAGGATCGGAAAAGAGGTTGTAGAGGAACGGCCCCACGTCCTGAATCCGCTCCGGACCTCCCAGATTCAGCAACAGCACGCCAACCTTGGCCATGCCTTCGTTCCCCGTGGCGCACGCCCAGAGCGTAACGCTGGGGGCCCAGGCCCAGCTGTGTTGCCTGGACACCCCACTGCGGACAGCCGCCCCTCGACAGTGCCGGTGAACGATCGATAAGTTCGGGCCGCCATCGCCGCTGGGGCCGCCATTCCTTCCAGCTCAGCCCCATCCAGCTCCCACGCCGCTGCGGCCGCCCCTGGTCAGCCCCCCGCCCATCCGCTCGACCCCCTGCTGGCCGCCCACAACGCAGGCCTGGCCAGTGCAGGCGTGGGGCTGCGCATCGAACGCCGCGGTGAGCGGCTTGGCCTGCGCGGCCCCCTGCCCCGGCGCCAGGGCCGCGCTGGCTCGGCGGTGCAGCGCATCAGCCTGGGGCTGCCGGCCAGCGAGACCGGGCTGACGGAGGCGGCGCGGCAGCTGCGCCAGGTGTTG
>JBIIXY010000123.1:0-6356 GCA_044347105.1 Prochlorococcaceae cyanobacterium | reverse complement strand
TTCCATGTGCCGCTGATTCCGGCCGTGTTCGCCGGGGCGGCGATGACGGCCACCTCGATCGGCATCACGGCGAGTGTGTTCGGCGAGCTGAAGTGGCTCAAGCGCAAGGAGGGGCAGATCGTGATCGGTGCCGCCGTGCTCGACGACATCCTGGGCATCGTGATCCTGGCGGTGGTGGTGGCGATCGTGGGCGGCGGCGCCTTCAGCTTCGGGCCCCTGATCAAGCTCTGCCTGGCCGCCGTGGCCTTCGTGGCGGTGGCCCTGGTGCTCAGCCGCAAGGCCGCCCCCGGCTTCGACTGGGTGGTGGACCGGCTCAAGGCCCCTGGCGATGTGGCTGTGGCCAGCTTCGTGGTGCTCACCCTCTGCTGTTTTGCCGCCCAGGCGATCGGCCTGGAGGCGGCCCTCGGCGCCTTCGCCGCCGGCCTGATCCTCAGCGCCTCCAAGCACACCCACGACATCGACAGGGCGGTGAAGCCGCTGGTGGCCCTGTTCGCCACCGTGTTCTTCGTGCTGATCGGCACCGGCATGGACCTCTCGGTGCTCAATCCCTTCGACCCCGCCAACCGCGAGGGGCTGCTGGTGGCGGCCTTCCTGCTGGTGGTGGCGATCGCCGGCAAGATCGCCGCCGGCTGGAGTTACCTCAGCAAGGACCCCACCAACCGGCTGGTGGTGGGCCTGGGGATGATGCCCCGCGGCGAGGTGGGCCTGATCTTCCTGGGCCTGGGCAGCCAGGCCGGCATCCTCACCCCGGCCCTGGAGGCCGCCATCCTGCTGATGGTGATCGGCACCACCTTCCTGGCACCGGTGCTGCTGCGGCTGGTGATTCCCAAGGAGCCCGGCGAGCCTGATCCCCTGGCGCTCGAGCAGCCCGCTTGAGCGGCCCCTATGCGGACCGGCGGATCTGCCTCACCACGCTCCATGGCAAGGAACGGGCCCTGGCCAGGCCCTTTTCCCTCGGCCTGGCCGCAGCGCTTGAGCTGAGCGCCTGCGACACCAACGCCCTGGGCACCTTCAGCGGCGAGGTGGGGCGCCCGGCAGACGCCCTCGACACCTGCCGCCGCAAGGCGATGCTCGGCCTGGAGGCCACCGGGCTGCGGCTGGGTCTGGCCAGCGAGGCCAGCTTTGGCCCCCATCCGGCCCTGCCCTTGCTGCCGGTGGGCCAGGAGCTGCTGGTGTTCGTGGACCTCGATCGCCAGCTCACCGTGGTGGAGCAGAGGCTGGAGTGGCGCACCAACTACGGCCAGAAGCTCCTGGCACCAGGGGAGGATCCCACCCCCTGGTTGCGGCGAGTGGGCTTTCCGGCCCATGGGGTGCTCGCCCGGCCCGCCACTGTTGATGGGGGTCCGTGGCACAAAGATCTTGAGGAGCTGGCAAGCTTGCACGATGCGCTGGCCTCCTGCCGGCTCCGCGATCCCCGGGGCCGGGTGTGGCTGGAAACCGACATGCGCGCCCACCGCAACCCCACCCGGATGCGCTCGATCCGCCGCCTGGGGGTGGCCCTGGTGCGCCGGCTGGCCACGCCCTGCCCAGCCTGCGCAGCACCGGGCTGGGGCCTGGTGGATACCGAAGCCGGCTTGCCCTGCCAATGGTGCGGCGCTGCAACCACGCTCACGGCGATCGAGGTGTGGGGCTGCCAGGGCTGCGGCCATCGTCAGCGTCGCCCCAGGCGGGATGGCCTGAATCAGGCTGATCCCGGCCAGTGCCCCCGTTGTAACCCGTGATGCCAGGTGTCGCGGCTGTTCACCAGTTCTGGGCTGCCATGCGCCCGGGCCCCAAGCCAGGGCCGCCATCAACTGCCATTGAGAATCGCTTGCAAAAAGCCGGCCGGGCCGTTTAGGTTGCGAGTCGTTCTCAACAAGGGGCCGCCGGCATGCCCGCCACGGTTCGCATCTCCGACAGCGTGGTCGCCAGTCTCTGCCGTGAGGTGGACGCCACCCGCCAACGCAGCCGCGCGCTGATCCACACCATCAGCCGCTGTCAGAACCGTGGGCTGCTGCAGCGCCTGCAGCGCGACCTGGCGGAGCTGCAGGCGCGCCGCAGCGAGCTCCTGGCCACCGCCCGCGCCTGGCAGCGCCGCGGGGTGAATGATCCGCTGGGGATGGCCTTCCTGGTGGAGATCGCCAGTCGCCCGCTGCCCTGCTGATCAGGCCAGCTTGGCGGGGCTGTGCTTGTCGTCGCTGAGCTCGCCATCCACGATCAGCAGGGCGGCGGGCTGGCCCTGGCAGAAGCGCACCCGCCCGAGCAGGTGGGCGAACTCGTTTTCCGCATCCACCTGGGCGTCCACGATCGGATCGAGGAACACGGTGGTGCGCAGGTCGGAGGCCCGCTCGGCCATGGCATAGATCTGCTGCAGCGAGGCGGTGACATCCGCTTCCATCTGGAAGGAGGCCGCAAGGATCTGCTCAGGGGTGCTCCACTGCTGCCTGGGAGCGCTGAGATCCTGGAGTTGCACGGTCTGGCCGCGGGCGATCAGGTAGTCGGCGAACGTGGCGGCATGCTCCTGCTCGCTGTGGGCCTCGTGCTTGAAGAAGTGGGAGAAGCCCCGCAGTTCCCGCTCGGCGAACCAGATGGCCATGGCGAAGTAGGCGGCGCTGGCCTGACGCTCCATGGTGAGGTGATTCTGCAGGGCCTCCACCAGGGCCGCTTCCATCGGTTGGGCGAGGGCGCGCCCGGCGGGACCGGTGGCCACAGGTGAATCGGTGGCAGGGCCGCTGGTGGCGCTGAGCTCGGACGGGCTGAGTTCAGAGGGAGCGGTCATGCCGGATCTCGGATGGTTGTAATGACAAATCCTACGTGGATTGGTGGCTGCCGTGACTTGCTCAACGGGTGTGATTGGAACCCCTGATGAGCAATTGAGAAGCAATTGCAAGGCTCGGCACTCCTGAGGCCTCCCTGTGCAACGGTGCGCCATCACGCGCCTGCACTGACGCAAGCGGATTGGATGGAATCGGATCGGACGGGAGATCAACAGTCACACATTGAACCGGCAAATCGATCCAGCCAGTCAATCCGAAAAACCCTTCAAATCAACGGCCAATGGCGCCATCGATCTGCAGGCCATAACGAAGCAAAGTGGCAAGCTGGTTGTGCTTGATGCTGTCAATCAGCCCCAAGTAAGGGGCAGCAATGCCGACGATCGTGGTCGCGGCAGCCTCAGCATGAGCCCTGGAGTCGACAGGCAGCAGGTGATCGATGCTGGCAGCGATCGCAGCGAAGCGATAGGGGGCTCGCCGTTGGGCTGGCTCGTCTGGGGTTGATCAGTAGAGGCGGGGCAGCGGTTTCTGCTCGATCAGCCTGTCGCTGAACAGCAGGCCTCCGCCGCCCATCACCTGCAGATCCGCCTGCTGGCGCAGGGCATTCACCTGGCGCGTCACCGTGGAGCGGGTGGCACCGATCAGTTCGGCCAGCCGCGAGTGGGCGATCGCGAAGGGCAGCAGGTAGCCGTCACTGCGGCGAATGCCGAAGTGCATCACCAGCAGCTGAAACAGGGCCACCAGGCGCGCCTCGGTGCCCACGGGATGGCGCACCAGATGCAGGGCGATCAGCCACTGCATCAGCAGATCGTGGTGCACCGGGCAGTGCTCGGCGTACTGCAGGCGCAGGCTGCAGGGGCTCACCGCCTCCAGCATCAGCATCACCCCCTGGGGAAGGCGCAACCACTGCCCCTCCGGGTCGCCGCAGAAGGCCAGGGTGACTTCAGGGAAGTTTTCATCAAAGCCCACCGCCAGCCTGGCCACCCCCTGTTCACAGGCGATCTGAACGCAGCGGCGCCGCTCGGACGACTGGCCCAGCAGATAGGTCTGCCCTTCCCGGAGTTGAAGCTGATGAATGCTGTCCAGCGGTGTTCAACCTGGGCGTTGACAATCGGCATTCTGCAATCCATCGGGGCTCAGGAAACCTGTTGGCGCTGTGTGAATGGCCTCATTTCTTCTGACTGAGATGTAGTGAACATCCGAATGTGACATTCACAACATCGCCGGGGCGATCGGTCACACGCGGGCCGTTGGCTGCTGCATGCTTGGTTCTGGTGTGTTACTTGTTGCTGATGCCTGCCTGGTCGTTTCACCGGGGGTTCCGGGGAGGGCTGCAAAAGGCCGCCAAAGCCGCTTTGGATCCCGATGGGATCATCAGCCGGGGCTGGGCCAGAAGCCTGAGGCGCTTCTCCGGCAAGGATGGAATTGTGGAGTATGCCGTCAACGCCAAGGGCCAAGGGAGTGACAACCTGCCGATGTCCAAAACCGAGCGGCGGTTCATTCATGACACCTTTGAGTGGCTCGACCGCCTCACGGGGCTGAGCTTCGTCCAGGCATCCTCCGGTTCCACCGCCGATATCCGCGTGAACTGTGCCCGCCGACTGGGAGGCAGTGATGGTCTAGCGGTGCGGCGCCAGGGACGATTTGATCTCTATTGGAAGGAACAGAAGGGCTGGACCCTCACCCGATATGAGCAACACGTGATCAATCACGAGATCGGCCATGCTCTCGGCCTGGACCATCCCGATGGCAGGGGAGCTAACCCCCGTTATGACACCAAGGACACGGTGATGTCCTACAACTGGCGGGGTAACACCCAGTTCACCACCACGGACGTACAGGCCCTGCAGCAACTCTGGGGCGTCTGAAGCCGGGCCGTTGTTCAGCGACCGGCTTTCTCGGCGCGACGGCGGCGGCCAAGGGCGTGACACCCAGCGATGTAGGTGAGACACAGGGCCAGGCTGCGCAGGGCATTGCCCAGCAGCGCCCTACGAGCAGCGTTGCCCTGGCTGCTGGCCATCGGGCCTGCCTCGATCTGCCGGGTCTGGATCCTGGCGAGCAACCAGCTGCGCTGTTGGTCGGGGTCGCTCAACGCGGGCGGAAGATCAGGCTCTCCTGCGCGCTGCAGCGCCTGCCACTGGCTTTCGGTCCCCGACGGCGAAGCCCGCTGGATCAGCTGCTTTTCCCTCTGCAGGCTGAGATCCAGGGCCTGGGCGTTGGCTGCGCTGCGCTGCTGGATCACGGACACGCTGCCCAAGAACAGGAGAACATGCAAGACGGCAAGCAGGGACAGGCTCACCACCCCGCGCCGGGCGAACTGCAGAGCCGACTGGCGGCGGCGTGACAGGTGGGTGTCCAGGCTGGATGGAGCGATGGGGTGAGGCCATGGCGGCAACAGCGACCCCACCCGCAGGCAGGCCTTACCGGTCAGGGGTAGAAATGCCCCATCAATGATCCTGTTGGCCAGTTGGGTTCCCCATTCCACCGAGCTCGGATGGAAGGGCAGCAGCGCCAAAACCACGCTGATCAGGAACACCAGAATCAACGTTTTCCCGCAGACCCACAGCAGCAAGGCCACGCGAGGATCGGTGACCCCAGCCGGCAGCGCTTGGATGGGGCTCAAGCTGGAGCGATTCGAGCGGGTTTCCATCACCAGAGCCCGGGTGGTCGCCAGAAGCGCTGGACCCGCTGCCGTCGCCAGCCCAGCTGCTGGAGGGCGGCATGACGAAACAACGACTCTGGCTGATTGTTGCCGTGAGCCCAATGGCAGTCAGTTCAATCAGCCCTGAAGCAGCATGGCTGCTGTGATCGGCAAGCTCGCTGGGGAGCTGCTTGGCTGCGTGTCACGTCCAGCTCCTGCTGGGCGGGGCTGCGATCCACAGGTGGTTTGCTGAGATGGGCTGGATGGCCGTTGCTTGACTGGGCTGGCCAAGGGCTGGACGAGGTAGGCAATTGTGACTGAATGGGCTGTAATTGCCCGTGGTTGATGTTGATGCAGCCAGAATAAATGCAACATGCTGAAGACTCATAGGCGGCGAGCTCAGTTCCACTGAGTATGGCCATCATGTGCTGCTTGGTTGAGCCTATCTCAGCTGTATAACGGATCTGAATCCGCTGGCTCAGGCCTGCAGGATACAGGGGGCTGACGCAAGCACTCCATGCTTTGCACCGCGTTGTTGCGGTTGTGCTGCTCGGGGGCGCCGATGGGGGCCCCTTGCCCCTTGGCTTGATCTCACGCCCCCTGATGGATTCGAACCATTAACCGGCTGCTTGGAAGGCAGCACAAATGCTGGCCAAACCTCAGTGCTTGCAAGCTTTTCAGCTATCGCCAGCCCCTCCTGGGTCAAAACTGGGTAAAAAACTGGCGGCATGCCGGTGCCCTCTGAGCAAGATCCGGCGCCAGTCGGCTCCCAGGAGCCGGGGGAGGGATCCGCGGCACCAGCGGCAACTCCAGGCGCCGATCCGGTGGAAGCCGTGCTGCAGCAGATCCCGCGCATCGCCACCCTGCTGGAGCTCGATGCCGCCTACGGGCGGGTGAATCAGCTGCTCGGCTCGGGGCGCATCACCGACAGCGCCGCCGAACGGTTGTGGAGTGCCGTCGCC
>JBIIXY010000030.1:0-19715 GCA_044347105.1 Prochlorococcaceae cyanobacterium | reverse complement strand
CGGCCAGCAGCACCAGCACCGTGAGGGCCAGGGCTGGGAAGCGTTCGCCCCAGCGGGTGCTCTGCCAGTCGGCGCGGCTGTTGTCGAGCCGGCCGAAGCCCACCCGGTTGAACAGGCGCACCGCATACACGGCGGTGAAGCCCGAGGCCACCAGGCAGATCAGCGTGGCCCGCGGGAACACGGTCCAGCTCCCCTCGAACACCATCAGCTCGGCGGGGAAGCCGGCCAGGCCGGGAATCCCGGCGGCGGCCATCAGGGCCAGCAGCATCAGGCCCATCGTGAAGGGCAGGCCCCGGATCGGGTTCATCAGCCCCGAGAGGTCGGCGATCTGGGTGGTGCCGGTCTTGCGCTGAATCAGCTCGACGCAAGCGAACAACAGGGCCACAATCAGCCCGTGGGCCAGCACCTGGGCCACGGCCCCCTGCAGGCTCAAGGGGGTGGCGGCGGCCAGGGCCAGCACCAGCAGACCCATGTGGCCCAGGGAGCTGTAGGCCATCAGCCGGCGGATGTCGCTGGCGGCGATGGCGTTGAGGGCGCCGTACACAGCACTCACGGCGCCAGCGGCGGCGATCCAGGGAGAAAACGCCAGCCAGGCATCGGGCAGAAGCTCCACACCGAAGCGCAGCAGCCCGTAGGCCCCCAGCTTCGACACCACGCCACCCAGCAGCATCACCACCGGCGGCGGCGCCTCCGCGTAGCTGATCGGCTGCCAGCCGTGCAGGGGCACCACGGGCAGCTTGATGCCGAAACCCAACACCAGCAGGGCCAGCACCCAAAGCTGGGCGGAGGCCGGCAGAGGAGTGGCCGCCAGGGCGCCGTAGCTGAAGTCCACGGCGCTGTTGGCGCCGCCCGCCCCCTGCCCAAACCAGCCGAAGGCGAGCACGCCGCCCAGCAGGCTCAGACCCGACACCGCCCCATAGAGCAGGAAGCGCACGGCGGCCCCGGCCCGCCGCTCCCCGCCCCAGATCGCCACCAGCAGGGTGGTGGGGATCAACACCAGCTCGAAAGCCAGCACGAACAGCAGGGCGTTGCGGGCCAGAAAGGCGCCCACCACCCCCAGATTGGTGGCCAGCATCAGGGCGAAATACAGCCGTGGGCGCACCTGGTCGGCTGGGGAGGCCAGCACGGCCAGGGCCGTGAGCAGGGCCGTGAGCAGCACCAGGGGCAGCGACAGCCCGTCGAGACCCAGCTCCAGGCTCAGGCCCAGGCGCGGCAACCAGCTGAGCGTGAACGCGGCCGGCTGCTGGCGCCAGGCCAGCAGTCCCACCGCCAGCTGGGCGAAGGCAGCCGCCGCCGCCCCGGCGCGGATCAACGGGGGCCTGCCTTCGGGCAGCACGGTGAGCAGCAGGCCCGTCCCCAGGGGAATCAGTAGCAGCAGCAACAACAGGGTCATGGCCGGCTCTCAGGGCAGCAGGGAGGTCAAGGAGCTGAAGTCGGCGGCGATCAGCCAGGCCGCCATCAGCAGCACCCCAAGCACGAGGGTGAGGGCATAGGCCTGGGAGCGGCCGGAAGTGGTGAGGCTCAGCCGGCGGGCACCGGCCATGGCCGCCGCGCCGGTGCCGCCGCTGAAGCCATCCACCAGGGTGCGGTCACTCCAGGCCCCCAGCCGCGCCAGCAGCAGCACCAGCGCCACCACCGTGCGGTGGTAGAAGCGCTCGGTCTGCATGTCGTGGGCCAGCCAGTCCTGCAGGCCAGCG
Organism: Prochlorococcaceae cyanobacterium; assembly: GCA_044347105.1. Lineage (GTDB taxonomy): Bacteria > Cyanobacteriota > Cyanobacteriia > PCC-6307 > Cyanobiaceae > NIES-981. Next base: position 18,018 of record JBIIXY010000030.1, on the reverse strand, counting down.
AGGAAGTGCGGCAATTGGGCCAGGCCGTGGGGCCGCAGGTAGAAGGCGGCTGAGAGGCCGCCGCCCACCAGGGTGGAGGCAAGCAGGGGCCAGGCCAGGGGGCCCCAGCCCGGCACCGGCGTGAGTGCGAACACTCCATTGCGCACCAGGATCTGGGGCAGATGCAGCACCATCCCCATCAGCACCAGGGTGGGCAGCACCATCAGCCATAGCACCTCCGGCGATCGCACCGTGAAGGGGGTAGGCCGGCCACCCCAGATCTGGCCGAACACCCGGATCAGGCCAGCACTGATCAGGGCGTTGGTGAGCAGCACCACGCCCCCCAGCAGAAGCGGATGAGCACTGGCCGCCGTGAGGGCCAGCAGTTCGCGCAAGGCGGCGAAACCGGCAAACGGGGGCAGCCCCATCAACCCGGCGGCGCCGGCCAGGAAGGCGATGCCGATCAGGGGGCGCTTGCTCCAGAGGCCCCCCAGCTGGGTGAGGTCCTGGGTCACGTTGCTGATCACGATGGAGCCCACGGCCATCAGCAGCAGGGCCATCGGCAGGGGATAGACCAGCAGCAGGTGGTCGGCCACGGCGATGCCGCCCAGCCCCACCGCCACGAACAGCAGCCCCAGCCAGCTGCTCACCAGAAAGCTCAGGGCCCGCTTCACATCGATCTGGGCCAGGGCGATCAGCGAAGCCACCACGGCGGTCGAACCGCCCACCACCACCAGCACGCTCTGCACAAAGGGGCTGAGTTCCAACAGCGGCTCGAGCCGGAGCAGCACCCAGGCGCCACCCACCACCACCACGGCGTTGCGCAGGATGGTGGAGGGCAGGGGGCTCTCCATGGCCTCATCCAGCCACAGGTGCAGGGGAATCTGGGCGCACTTGCCCATCGGGCCGGCGATCAGGGCCAGCAGGATCAGCTGAAAGCCCGGCGGCAGCGGCGCGCCGTTGTTGCTGAGGTCGGCAGCCCAGCCCTGCAGACCGTGGAAATTCCAGGTGCCGGTCATCGGCAGCAGGGCGATCACGCCGGCCAGCAGGATCAGGTCGCCGATGCGCTTGGTGAGGAAGGCATCGCGGGCCCCCTTCACCACCAGCGGCTGGTTGTACCAGGTGCCCACGATCAGGTAAGTGCCCAGGGTGAGCAGCTCCAGGATCACGTAGCTGAAGAACACCGAATCGGTGAGCACCAGGGCGCAGAGGCCCGCCTCAAAGAAGCTGAGGGAACCGAAGAAGCGGGGCCAGCCCCAGTCCATCTCCAGGTAGCCGATGGCGTAGATCTGCACCAGCAGGTGCAGACCCGTGATCACCGCAATGGCGATCAGAGCCGGTTCGGTCACCAGGCCGTCGAAGCCGATCCGCAGGCCCGCGGTTTCGAGCCAGGTCCAGCCGAAGGTGATCGGCCGGTAGAGGGCCTCGGCGCCGGCGCGGGCGTTGGTGTGCAGGGCGGTGAGCGCCACCAGGCTGTGGCCGAAGGCCACGGCCACCATCATCAGGTTGAGATAGCCGCAGGGGCGGGGGCCCGTGCGGGAGATCACCCCCGGTGACCAGGCCAGGGAGGCCACGGCCGCCAGCAGCGGATAGAGGGGGATCAGCCAGGCCGCCTGGAGAAAAGAGGCGGTCATCGGCGGGGGCTCAGGGCAGGAAGGGGGGGGGCCACCGTCGGGAAGGGGGGAGGGCCGGAAACCTAGGTCCGGGCTCTGGGAATTGGGTGGTCTTTGACACCGGACCTCACGTTCAGATCAGCGGCAGCATTCCCGCAGCCTGAAGCTCAATGGTCGGCGGGACGTTCGCTTATCACGGCGAAGAAGGGATCCCCGGTAGCCCCGATCCAGCCCAGGGGGCCCGCCGCCCGCGTGTTCTCCGCAATCAGCTCCGGGCGGCCCCAGCCCTGGGCCAGCAGCACCCGGGCCACGTAGGCCAGGTGGTCGCGGTCGCTGCGATCGGTCCACACCTGGGGCGCCTTCTGGAAGAACATGCGGTTGGAGAAGGCCACGATCACCTGGCCGCGGGGCCGCACCACCCGCAGCAGCTCGGCAGCCACCGCTTCCGGCTGTTGCAGGTACTGCCAACCGGCCACGATCAGGGCCGCATCCACACTGGCGTTGGCCAGGGGCAGCCGCTGATCGCGATTGAGATCCTGCACCCAGTGCCTGTTGAGGCGGGGGTTGGCGGCCAGCTCCTGGGCGTTGAGGCCATGGCCGATCACCTTCTGGTAGGTGATCTCCTCGGGCAGGTGGCTCACCCAGCTGCTCATCAGGTCGAGCACCTCGGCGCAGGGAGGTATGCGCTGGCGGTAGAGCGCTGTGAGCCGCTGGCGGAAGGCGGCATCGAGATGCTGCACAAAACGGGGCTCGGCGTAGAAGAGGCTGTCGTCGCTGGTATCGAGCTTCGTCCGCTCCTCCTCGCTCAACACCGGCACGGGATCGGCAGCCATGGTTCAGGGCTCGACGTCGCGGCGGCGGTCATCCCTGCCCAGCACCCCGGCCAGCGGCTTGATCAGCAGATGGCGCAGCCACCGTCTGCGGCGGGCCGCCCAGATTCGCGCGGGCTCCACGGGAATGGCCCTTGGCCGATAATGAATACTCCGCAATTTGGCAACGGCCTCGGTGAGGGTGAGCGGCATGGCAAACAGATAGCCCTGCCCCTTGGTCACCCCATGGTGGATCAACCAGTCGCGCTGGGCTGGCTGCTCGATGCCTTCGGCGGTCACGGCCATGCCCAGGTCGTTGAGCATGGTGAGCATGGTGCGCAACACCAGGCGGGGTGAATCATCACTGCCCGCGATTCGATCCACGAACGTACGATCCACCTTCACACTTTGAATGGGCAGGGAGATCAGACGCGCAAAGGATGAATAGCCGGTTCCGAAATCATCAATCGCAATCGATACACCTCGGCTCACCAGATCATTGAGAAAGTGATCAAAGGCAGCAGAGGTATCCTGAAAAGCATCCTCCACCAGCTCCATCTGCAGCGACCAGCCGGGTGGCAGCTGATTGTCATCCACCAGGCGCAGCAAGCGCTGGCGCAGGTCCCGGTCTTCCAGCAACACGCCAGACAGATTCACATTGATGGTCATTGGCCGCTGGGGAATCGGCTGGGCGAGCAGGGGGAGGGCCGCCAGGGTCTTCTCGATGATCAACAGGTCGAGATCCCCGGTGAGACCAGTCTCAGCGCAGATGGGCAGAAAGCTATTGGGCTGCAGCACCTTGCCCTCATAGCGCCAGCGGGCCAGTGCCTCGAAACCAACCGGTTCACCACTGCCGAGATCCACAATCGGCTGGAGAAATGGTTCAAGATCCTTGGCCGCCAATCCCTCCCTTAGAGCCGATTCCAGACGGTAGGTCTCCCGGGCTGCCACCCGCGCCGCGGCGTCAATAAAGCGAAAGCTGCTGCCGAGAGCATGGCGGGCCATCCGCTCCGCCATGCTGGTATCAGCCAGCATGGCCTCTACGTTCTCATAGTTGTTGCGGTAGGTGGCGATGCCGATCGAAACCGCCAACGATAGCGATTGCAGGCCTTGGCGATACACCTGATTGGCGAAGGCGATCAGCCGTTCCGCCACGTCCTGGATCTGGGCTTCCTCCACGTCATAGGGAAGCAGCACCACCAGCTCGGCCTCAGCAAAGCGGGCCACAGAAGCCGTTTTCGGTATCGCAGCCAGCACCCGGCGGGCAGCCTCATTGATGAATTGCTCAGCCAGGCTGCTGCCCAGGGTGGCATTCACCCGCTCATAGTCGCGGAAGCGGCAGCGCAGCAGGGTGAACGGTGATCCCAGGCCCATGCCGAACAGCAACGCCAGCATCTGCACCATCTGTTCGCGGCTGATCAGCCGCTCCAGGGAGCTGTGCTGCTCCTGCGGCCCCGATGCAAGGAGCTCCTCCCCCAGCCCGCGCTGGATGTTGGCCAGCAGACCCGACTCGCGGACCACCTGCAGCTGCTGCACCGTGAGCGATGACAGCCGGCGCAGGCTGTCGATCTGCTCGGGACTGAGCTGATGGGGCCGCCGGCTGATGGCGCAGAGGCTGCCCAGCACAAAGCCATTGCTGGTGATCAACGGGAAGCCTGCATAGAAGCGAACGCCCGGATCACCCGTAACCAGAGGATTATCGGCAAAGCGCGAATCCCGTAGCGCGTCATTGATGATCAGGGGATCACGCTGCAGGATTGTGTGTCCACAGAAGGACACCTGCCGGGGTGTTTCCTGTTGCCCCAGAGGGGCACCCACACAGCTCTTGAACCACTGGCGATTCTCATCCACCAGGCTCACGATGCCGATCTCAGTGCCTGCGATGCGTCGTGCCAGCTCACTGATGTCGTCGAAATGGGGATCGGCATCGGTATCCAACACCCCATAGCTGCGCAGCTCCTGAAGTCGGGGCGCCTCATCATCGGGAATCGCAGGAGCATCCATGCTTGTTCAGATTCCATATGGGGTGGTTCTGTCGATCACAGACTCCTCAGGGCTCAAGGGCAAAGCCTGAGAGTGTTGGGGAGCGCTGAGACGCAGGCGACCGCCAGACTCAGCACTGGCCCACTCAACGCGGTTGCGCCCTCCCTGCTTGGCGGCATACAAACAACGATCAGCACATGCATAGAGATAATCGAGATTGTAGCCGCATACAGATGTGGCGGCGGCGCCGATGCTCACCGTTACCGGGATTTCCCTGCCGTTGTAGGCAACCCGGCTCATTTCAAGCTGCAAACGCAGACGCTCAAGCACTTTGCGACCTGCCTGTTCACCGGTGGCGAGCAACAGAGCAAACTCTTCGCCACCAAAACGACAAACGAGATCATCACTGCGCATCACCGTGGCCAGAACCGCGGCAACTGACACCAGCGCCACATCCCCACAGTCATGACCATAGGTATCATTGATTCGCTTGAACTGATCCACATCCATGATGACGAATACATGGGAAGACCCGCGTTCCTCGCTATCCGCGAGCAGGTCCATAGCAGCGTCCATGAAGGCCGATCTGTTCATCAAGCGTGTGAGACCGTCGGTCTGAGCCGCCTGGCTGAGTTGGGGAAGCAGCAGGGCCCGGAGCACAAACCACAGGGAGAGACTGAGCAGGGCCGCTAAAAATAGTGCCAGGAGCAGCAGGGGCAACATATCCTGCACGATTGAAGCCATCACCATCCCAGCGCTGAATGTGGCCACCACCAGGAAGTACTCCCGAGGTAGGCCCAAGTCATCGGATGGCTTGTACACGGATCTGAAAGTGGTGAAACTGTCGCTGAGAGAAGGAAAGTCCTCGGAGGCGAGTTTCACGCAGTCAGGGCGTGAATCCTGAAAGCACTTGGCAATCTGGCGAAACTGGGGATTGCTGAATTCAGCCCTGCGAAACAGCCCATCGTCAATCTTCAGGTTCAACCAGGCAGGGCGGGACGACAACACAATCCGCCCTTCCCGGTTGAGCACGAAGAGAACGTCCAGGCCAAGCGAACCTTGAGCCCGTGTCTTCCGCACATAGGATTCCAGCAGAGCCTGGCGATCCGATGGGGCCAGCGAAGCTCCTAGGCTCGACTCCACCAGAGTGGTTGCGCTCTCCGTCTGATGAATCATGTGCTCACGACTATCGGCCAGCTTGAGGAGCACCAAGCTGACAGCGATCAGGATGGTGGCGCCGAGCCCGTAGATCAACAGGAGCTTGCGTACAAGCTCGGTGGATTCTCGGATGAAGCTTGGAGCCTTGATCACAGTGAAGGAGCCCGATTCGCGACCCACACCTGCATCGTCTCCAGCTCGCGCACAAGGGCTTCGTGGGCCTGCACTTCCGCCCGCAGCAGCGACTCCTCCTCGGCACTGATCGGCTCGGGGGCGCTGGCCAATCGACTCTTCAAAGCCTCTCCGAAGCGCATGGCCTGCTGAAGAGCATCACGAGCGGCAGCAATGCTTTGATCAAGACCTGTGAGTTCGCTATTGGAGAGTGAGGATTGCTGCTTAACCGTGGTGATATCGATTTGATTGGCCACATAGAAATCGGGCTTGGCATTGGTCGCCTTGGATGCGGTGACGGGATAGAGCGTGAGCCGATTCCAAAAGCGGGTGCCATCGAGGCGATAGTTCACGAGATCACCGCTGTAGGGCCTACCTGTGTCAATCGCCTCACGAATCCGCTGTATCTCTTTTGAATCCGTATCAGGCCCCCGAAGAAATCGACAATTGTAACCAACAGCCAGCTCGCGTGAATAGCCAGTTATCAGGGTGAATGCGTTGTTCACGTAGATCAACGGTTGGTCGGGCTGGCGCATATCGGCAATAGAAACACCCACAATCGAGTGATCCACCACACTGCCGAAGATGGAGAGTTCCTGCACCTGATCGGCCATCCTGGCCGCCAGGGCGGATTCGCGCTGATTGGCCTCCAGCAGTTTGCGGTTGAGTTGCTCCATCCTGTTGGTCTGCCCCTTGAACACCCCGGTAGCTGCCACTGAGGTGAGCCCCAGCAAGCCCACGTAGCCGAACATCCAACCGAGGTTGCCGAAGCCATCCACCCGCAGCCCGCGCACCGTCACCTCCTGGATGCCTCTCACGTCCCCCACCTTCCAGTCGCGCTTGGGGGAATCCGGATGGGTGTTGTGACAGGTGACGCAGGCCTTGCGCATCAGGATGGGGGTGGCCAGCCGATAGTTGGATTGACCGAGACCATTGCCTTGAAGATTGGTGAAACTCTGTCGATCAGCTGAATCACGGAAGGCCTTGAGGGCTTCGATCTCAAAAGCGTCGAGGGGACGATTGTTGCGCTTGGCGAAGGGGTAGTCAGAGAGAAATTCGTAGGAAATGCGCCCATCCGTATGGGCATTATCGAAGAGAGCACCCAGCTCAATCGAAAGAGTGGCAGGGATGGGAATCCCTCCGTGAACCTCGCGGTAATTGTCTGAATACACGGCTTTCCCGTCTGCGGCCTGCAGGCGGGAAATCACATTATCGGCGTAATAGGCGCGGATCCCTGAGGCAAGGGTGGAGATCTCCTCAGCCTGCAGTTTCATCTGGTACACCGTGGCCGCGGACAGACTCCTCACCATGACCACCGGCAGGAACAGCAGGCTGGCCAGCAGGAGCCATAGCACCGCATCGATCCGCAACCAGGAAGGCCAATGCCCACGATGAATCGCAGGAGAGCGCCCGCCGGAGCGGGGGGCAGAGGGGGAAGATGGGGGCTCAGCGGAATCAGGGGAGCCGAGCCAACGCGGTGCCAAGAACGACAGGTTGCGAGCGGTGGCATTTTATGCGCCGCACCGGTGCAGCGCAGATCCCTCCCCCACCCCGTCGCCTTGACCCTGCCACCATGGCGGTGAGAAGATTATTGGAAAAATGAGCATGGCTGGAACCAAACTCACCCCTGAAGGCTGGTCCGGTGCCAGCAAGGGCGTGTGGAGCAAGCAAGCCAATCGCGTGATCGACCGCAAGGACGGCATCACCGTGGTGGGCGCCGACCTGATTGATGCCCTCGCCGGCACCGATGTGGTTACCGGTGAGAAGGAGAACGGCCCGGGGGTGGTGGTGCCCCGTAAGCCACGCCGCGGGAACCTTCAACTGGGCAGTGACGCCGACGCCCTCACCGGCACCAGCACACGAGGGATCGGCATCGACAACGGCGGTTTCATCTTCATGGGAGATGGGGCCGACACCATTGTTGGTTCTGGCGCAGACAGGGCCATCCGCAACCGCGGCTTCATCTTCACCCAGAACGGCGATGATCAGGTTGATGTCCGCAAAGGGGGCATCCGCGGCAAGGGGTTTGTAGACCTTGGAGCCGGCAAAGACACCTTCATCGGCTATGGCGACCACGCCGTTTACGGAGGTGGCGGCCGCGACACCCTGCTCCTGCCTAAGGGCACCTACGACTTCTCAAAGCGAAATCGGAACCGCTATCGCCTAGACAATGGAGGCGAAGAGCTGGAAATCTTCGACTTTGAAGTGATTGGAGCGGTTAACAGCACCAAGAGCCAGCGCATCGAGATCGACCAAAGTGGCACTCTGGTTGTGAAAGACAACGGCAGCATTTCGCTGAGCTGAAGCCAGCTGGCTGCCGTTGTGCTGTTGCGGTTCAGCTCTGCTGACGGAGGATTTCCGTGCAGGTGGTCACACAGTCACCGTCATCGAGCGAGCAGGTGGTGATGCATTCGAAATAGGCCTCCACGGGATCGATGGCAGCCTCTGCGCCAGCGTGCCCAAGCCACCCTGATGACTGCAACGGCAAGCCCCCAGCTCCCTCAATCTGGCCATGACCACCTCGCGCAGGGCCAAGATGGTCGACGCTGTGATCGAAGCGGTTCACAGTCATGGAACTTGCGCGATGGGATTTTCACGCTATGCGCAGGGCCAAGCCTGCACAAGCGCTTTGAGCAGGGATACTCAGGCGGAGGTCAAGCTATGTAACGCGACCGCGGCGCAGAAGGGGCCTAGCATGGATCTGATTCTGAAAGGATCGGCTACAACCATGGAGCGGTCGGCGAAATCCTCGGAACCGGCAGGACCGGAGAAATCGGCAGAACCCGAAAAACCAGCCGAATTCCTACAAGGGCGATTTCGCAAGTTCGGCGAACAGGATCGCCGCAAAAGTGCCGACCCACGGGGCGGTGGGGAACGACGCAGTGTTGCTGGTGGTGACTCGACCCCGAGCGTGTTCGACTGGCTGGAAAGCGAGCATCGGCAGGAACGGCGAATCGGCGTCGACCGGCGCAGCGGCGTCGCCCGACGCGGGAGTGTGGCCAACCGGCGCGATGAACGCCGCTCCATCCCCTTCTCGATCGCTCCCCGGGGCGAAGTGCGCACCGAGGATGGGCGCTACTGGCACTGCACCCTCTGGGACTTGAGCTACGGGGGGTTGTGCGTTGTGGCCAATGGCTGTTTCGATCTCCCCCTTGGCACTGAACTGAACATCAAACTGTTTGAGGTGGTGGGCATGGGCAGCGCGGCCGCCAAGGTTAACCTGCGCTGGTTTGCCAGCGACGAATTTCAGACCTACCTGGGTCTGCAATTCAGCGAGCAGGGCACCCTGCCTCCCGACACATTTCTAGAGCGGTATCTGCAGACCCCCTTTGATGTGTGATCCCGATGGCACGGCCAGTCTGCTCGCTCTGGAAGCGAGCAGCCGAAAGCAGGGATCGGGCATCACTCAGCGGCAGCTCGTCGCCGACTGGCGGCTCGTGGAGCTGTGGGATCGGCAATCCCAGCCTCAGCCTGCACCAGCCGCCCTGCTGCGCGCTCTTCAGGCCAGGCTGGAAATCCAGTCCGCCGCCAACCAGGCAGACGGTGAGCCCGCCGGCCTGGAGCTGCGCAACAGTGTGCGCCTGGGAGCTCTGGAGCTGAGCTTCGTCGGGCCCGGGTGGCTGCAGGGCCGCCGCCCCCTGCTGCGCTTTCACTTCGCAAGGATGCAGTTGAGCCTGGGCCCCTGGCGACTCTGGCAGCAGGCCCTGCCCGCACCGGTGCAGGGCGCGGAACCTTTTTTTGCTCTGATCGCCGCGGGCAGCGACGCCCAGGGCTCCTGGCTGCTGGCGCGGGGGCGGGGGGGTGGCCTGGCCCGCTGGCGCTCTTCCTAGAGGGCCCGGGCCGTGCGCACCTGCCGCGCCAGGAGGGTGTAGAGGTAATCGGGATCGCGATACTGGCCCGGCAGACAGTGGTGCAGGGTGGCCAGCCGCTGCCAGCACACCGTGCGGCGCACTTTGGCCACCGTCTTGCCCTCCTGAATCAACAGGCGCAGGGCTTTGCAGTAAAGCGGGTAATTGGCCTCGAGCTCGGCAATCGTGAGGCTGGGGGCCTGCGGTGAACGGCTGCTGGTCATGGCGCGGATTCCTGAGCTGCGGCAGGCGCGGACGGGCTGGACTGGAGCCCCCGCCACTTTCCACCGATGGCAGCCAGTAGCGATCCCCCCGTCTGGGGACAATTCCGTTGGCAAACGGAAGGAACCGGCCCAGCGCAGTGGCATGGGCAAAGCGGAGGGAATCCTTAAAGTGACGCAGATGCGGCGTCCAGTCGATCTCCAGGAACTTAAGAATGGGCCAATGGGACATCGAAAGCAGCAGACTGTCAGGAACAGCAATCAGGCGCAATCCATGGCAACCAGGGCGCCTTCTACTAGCTCCAGCCAGCTGGAATGTTCCGCTCTCGCCAACCCGTCTGCTGCCGCTTTCGAGCAAAGCCAGGCCACCATTGATCCGCAGAAACTTCACAATGGGCAGTGGGGCCAGGTGATTGAGGCGGCCACGATCGGCATTGGGCTGATCACGGCTGAGAGCGGTAGCTTTAGCCTTGCCAATCCCGCTCTCTGCTGCGCGCTTGGTCGCAGTGCTTCGGAGCTCCAGGCCTGCAGCTGGCAGGACCTGTTCACGGAACTTCGCGTCCAGCAAGACGGCGCAGCAACCAGACAGCTGACCTCAGTGCTCCGCCCGGATCAAAGCCAGGCGTGGCTGCGCTGTTCGCTCACCCCCCTGCCAGAGAGCGAAGGGAGGAGCGGCCTGCTCCTGCTCCAGGCCGAGGACATCACCGAACAGCATCAGGCCGCTGCCCTGGCCGAGCAGGAGCACGAGCTGTTGAACACCCTGCTCGAGCATATTGACGCTGCGATCTATATTAAAGACCGGCAAGGTCGCTATCTCTATGCCAATCCGGCCACCCTGGTGAGCCTGGGCATCGAGTCCGGTGATGCAGACAGCATCCGTGGATGCACTGATTTTGATCTCCTGCCCATTGATGTAGCTGAGGAACTCTCGAAGTTCGACTGGCAGGTCTTGGAGGAGGGCGGTCCGCTGCGGCGCGAAGAACGGTTGACCAGGGCTGATGGAACGGAATGCATCTATCTCGCGGAAAAACTGGTGTGTGGCCAGCAGGAAGGCGGGACGGGTTTTCTGCTGGGGTTCTCCTCCGATATCACCGAACTACGCCGAGCCACAGAGCGGCTGGAAACCTCGGAGCGCCAATTCCGGCTGCTGGCTGAAAACTCAGGCGAGGTGATTGTTCAGCTCAGCCCCGATGGCACGATCTGCTGGGTCTCCCCCTCTCTCACCCCCACCCTGGGCTGGCAGTCGCAGGAATGGATCGGCCGAAGCGGCAGCGACTTCCTGCTGCATCGCGGTGAGACGGCGCAGTACAAGCACAATCTGGAGCGACTGCAGCAGGGCCAGTCCCTGGTGATCGCCAGGGACCAGGTGCTGGCCAAGGATGGCTCGATTCACTGGGTGGAAACGGCCGCCAGCCCGTTCATCAATGCAGCCGGCGAAGCGGACGGCAGCGTGGCACGCCTGCGCCTGGTGGATGACCAGGTGGAAGCCGAAACCAAACTCCGCCGCAGCGAGGAGCGCTATCGCCTGCTGGCGGAAAATGCCCGCGATGTGATCTGGACGATCACCGCTGATGGCGAGATCAGCTACGTGAGCCCTTCGGTGCAATGGCTGCGGGGAATCAACCCGGAGGAGGCGATGGTGCAAACGCTTGAGCAGATCCACCCGGCTGAATCTCGGCGCCGGGTGGAGAGCTATCTGCGGCAGGTGGCCCGCGATTGCCGTGATGGCCAAAAACCCCAGCCATTCCGTGGGGAACTGGAGTACCTGTGTGCAGATGGCACGGCCACCATCTGGTGTGACGTGCTGGCGCTGCCGGTGGTCAACGACGATGGCAGCCTGCGTTATCTGCTGGGAACCAGCAGGGACATCACGGAGCGAAAGCGCTATGAGCAGGCGCTGGATCTCACCAACCAGCAGCTCAACACCCTCGCCAGCACCGACAGCCTCACCGGCGTGTGGAACAGACACCACCTGCAACTGATGCTTCAGCAGCAGATCAGCTCCAGCTCGATCAACAGTGAACCGCTGGCGATGATCCTCTGCGACATCGACCACTTCAAGCAGGTCAATGACCGCCATGGCCACAGTGTGGGCGACCAGGTGCTGGTGGAATTCTGCCGCAGAGTGCAACGCTGCCTCCGCGGCAGCGATCAGCTCGGGCGCTGGGGCGGGGAAGAGTTCCTGATCCTCGTGCCCCAGGGCACAGCCGCCGGGGCTGCCGTACTTGCGGAGAAGCTGCGCGTAGCGCTCGCCGAACAGCCCATCGAGCCGGTGGGGCGGGTGACGGCCAGTTTCGGGGTTGCCCAGCGCAAGCCCAACGAGTTATTCGGTGCGTGGTTTCAACGGCTGGACAATCTGCTCTACGCGGCCAAGGCAGCTGGCCGCGACCTGGTGATGGTGGAACAGGACTAAAGCTGCACCATGCCGCAGCGCATGCCCTTGAGCACCGCCTGCAGGCGGTTGTTCACGTCGAGGGTTTTCAGCAGACGCTTGGTGTAGGTGCGGGCGGTTTCCTCACTCACCACCAGCTGCTCGGCGATCTCCCGGTCGCTGAGGCCGCTGGCGAGCAGGTCGAGCACCTCGTATTCCCGCCGGGTGAGCCGCGGACAGCTGAGATAGGGCAGGTTGCCCGAACGCAGCGACGGGCTGCGGTAGCTGTGATGGCCCATCACCGCCATCACCGCCGCCTGCAGGGGCCGCTGATCGCCGATGAAGTCGGCCTCCGCCACCACCGCTTCCAGCCAGGGAGCATCCACATACTGCGCTGGGATCACATCCCCCAGGGCGAGCACCACCACCTTCAGGGCCGGCTGAGAAACGCGGGCCTTGCGGGCCAGCTCAAAACCACTGCCACTCTCCAGGTAATCGGTGCAGATCAGCAGTTCGTAGGGCTCCTGGGCCAGGTAGGCCAGGCAGGTGGGCTCATCGGTGACAGCGCAACCGATGTGCGTGCGGTCCTGGAAGCTCTCGCACACCGAACGCAACAGGAAGCGGCCTTTCATGGCGATCGCCACCTTGCCGCTGATGGCCACCGACAGCAGCACCTGGTCGAGGGTGGTGCCCTCCAGGCTGCCGAGAAAGGGAGTGAGGTCCACTGAACCGCCTCCTGCCATGCAGGGGTCTGCCCTGGATCCTGCTCCAGCGCCAGGCCCGCCCGGGGATTCGCCCCCCAATTACCCCCATTTGGGGACATCTTCCGGCCCGCCTCAGCAGATGCGCGGCAACAGTTCACCACTGGTGGGCAGCAGCAGCCGCTCCGTGCCCAGCGCGGTGGCCAGCAGCACCCGAGGCGCCAGCCGTGCAGGCAGTTCGGCCACCGTGCCGATCCAGGCCCCACCAACGGGGGCCAGCACCGCCAGGGCGGCCTGCAGCTGCTCGGGCGGCACCACCGCCAGAAATCGTCCCTCATTGGCCAGGTGCAGGGGTTCGAAGCCGAGCAGATCGCACACCCGGGCCACCGGCTCGATCACCGGCAGTGACGGCTCCTGCACCCGCAGCTCCAGGCCCGCCCCCTCCGCCAGCTCCTGCAGCGCGCTGGCCAGGCCGCCGCGGGTGAGATCGCGCAGGCAGTGGGGGGTCACCCCCGCCCGCAGCAGGGCCTCCACCTGGGGCCAGAGGGGCGCGCAGTCGCTCAGCACCGGCGGCTGCAGGTCCAGGCCGTGGCGGGCCGCCAGGATCGCCACCCCATGGCGGCCCAGGTCGCCGCTGAGCAGCAGCTGATCACCGGGGCGGATCGCCGCAGGCTGCACGGGCTGCTCCTGCTCCACCGTGCCCACGCCGCTGGTGCTGATGAACAGCCCATCGGCCTTGCCCCGCTCCACCACCTTGGTGTCGCCGGTGATGATCCGCACGCCGCAGCGCTCGGCCGCCGCGGCCATCGAGGCCACCACCCGGCGCAGCAGGGCCAGCGGCAGCCCCTCCTCCAGGATCAGCGACACGCTCAGATGCCGCGGCCGGGCCGCCGCCATCGCCAGGTCGTTGGCGGTGCCGATCACAGCCAGTGAGCCGATGTCACCCCCGGGGAACTCCAGGGGCTGCACCACGTAGCCGTCGCAGGTGAAGGCCAGCCGACCGGCAGCCGCCGGCAGCTCCAGCAGGGCGGCATCATGCAGCACCGGTTCCGGCTCGCCGGGGCGGTGGCCATAGAGCGGCAACAGCTCCTGGCGGATCAACCGCTGCATCAGGCTGCCGCCGCCGCCGTGGGCCAACAGGATCTGGTCGCTCATCGCAGCAGGGGGGCGGCTGCGGCCCCAGGGGGGATCGATGACACACTGTGGCCGGGCCAACAGATTTCGGGGCGGCAGCGATGGCGGCGCGATCGGCAGTGCAACGGGCTGCCCAGATCTCCCTGGCCCCCTTCACCCTGCTGAGCGGCGCCAAATCGTTCCGCGACAACGCCGTGATCGGCAGCCGGCGGCTCAATCAGCTGGGGCTGCATGTGGGCCGCATCCGCCTGGCCGACGCACTCACCGGCCAGCGGCGGGCGCGGCTGGGCCGCCAGCTCAGCGCGGCCGACCGGGCCCACTACGCCGAATACGGCTACCTGATCCGCGAGAACCTGCTGCCCGCCCACCCGTTCGAGGCCCTGCGCGAGGAGGTGTATGGCAACAACTGGCCGCTGCTGGAGATGGGCCAGGGCAGCACGATCACCCGGCGGGTGGTGCTCAACCGCGCCGAGCTGAACGGCAGCCACCCCCAGCTGGCTGCGCTGCTGGCCGACACCGAGATCCGCCAGCTGATCCGCTACGTGGCCGGCACCGGCGCTGAGCCGATCTTCTCGCTGCAGGCCATCCTCAGCGGCCTGCCCGGCGCCGGGCCCGACCCCCAGACCCACCTGCACGCCGACACCTTCCACTCGATCGCCAAGGCCTGGTTCTTCCTGCACGACGTGGACGCCAGCGCCGGTCCCTTCGCCTACGTGCCCGGGTCGCACCGGATGACCCCCGAGCGGCTGGCCTGGGAGAAGCAGCAGAGCCTGAGCGCCGCCGATCACCCGATCAAATACCACGCCCGGGGCTCCTTCCGGGTGAGCGACGCCGACCTCCAGGCCATGGGGCTGCCGCCAGCCCGGCGCTTCGCCGTGAAGGCCAACACCCTGGTGGTGGCCGACACCCGCGGCTTCCATGGCCGCACCCCCAGCGATCAGGCCAGCTGCCGGGTGGAGATCTACGCCTCCCTGCGCCGCAACCCCTACCTGCCCTGGAACGGCCTCGACCCCCTCAGCCTGCCGGGGATCTCCGGGCGGATCGGCAGCCTGCAGATGGCGGTGCTGGAGCGGCTCAGCCACCTGGGGCTGGCCAAGATGCCCTGGGTGCACCGGGGTCAGGGGCGGATTGATGCCGCGCCGCAGGCCAACGGCGGCCGGTAGCGGTAATAGGCGGCGCAGGCCCCCTCACTCGACACCATCGGCGCGCCCAGGGGATGCTCGGGGGTGCAGGCGCTGCCAAAGGCGGGGCAGTCGGGCGGCTGGGCCAGACCACGCAGAATCTGGCCGCTGATGCAGGGGTCGGCGATGGCGCCAGCGGCGGTCCCGACGGCTTCTGCGCCTGCCTCCAGAACAAAGCGCTGGCGGGCATCGAGCTGGCGGTATGGACCCTGCAGCGCCAGACCGCCGGCGGGCAACACGCCCAGCCCGCGCCAGGGTTGCTCCACCACCGCAAACACCTCGGCCATCAGGGCCTGGGCGGGGCGATTGCCCTCGGGGCGCACCATCCGGCCATAGGCGTTCTCCACCGCAGCCCGCCCCGCCTCCAGCTGGCGCACACAGGCCAGCAGGCCCGCCATCAGATCTTGTGGCTCAAAGCCCGTCACCACCACCGGCACCCGGTGGGCGGCCACCAGCGCCTGCAACTCCTCCAGCCCCATCACCGCCCCCACATGGCCCGCCGCCAGAAAGCCCTGCACCCGGTTGGCCGGATCGGCCAGGATCGCCGCCATCGCCGGGGCGACGCGCACGTGGGCCACCAGCACCGACAGGTTGGCCAACCCCAGCGCCAGCGCCTGGCGGGCCAGCAGGGCCGTGGCCGGAGCGGTGGTCTCGAAGCCCACGGCCAGGAACACCACCTGGTGCCCGGGATGGGCGCGGGCGAGCTCGATCGCCTGCAGGGGGGAGGTGAGCAGGCGCACATCGCCGCCACCGGCCCGCACGCCCAGCAGGTCGTCGCCACTGGCACTGCCCGGCACCCGCAGCATGTCGCCGTAGGAGCAGAGGATCACCTCCGGGCGGCGCGCCAGCTGGAGGGCTGCATCAATCGTGGCGGCAGGCGTCACGCACACCGGACAGCCGGGGCCGTGGATCAGCCGCATCCCCGGCGGTAAGAGCTGATCCAGCCCCCAGCGCACGATGGCGTGGGTCTGGCCGCCGCACACCTCCATCAGCGTCCAGGGGCGGGTGGTGATCGCCGCCAGCTCGGCCGCCAGGGCCTCAACGGCCGCGCTGGCAGCGGGCTTGCTGAAGGGAGCGGACTGGCTCATGACAGCAGACTGGTTCAAGACAGCAGACCCGGCCAGGGCCCCTGCACCGCCCGCAGATACTGGGCCCGCTCGTAGTCACCGGGGTTGGCGCAGCGCTGCTGGCTCATGCAGCCCTGCAGCTCACGCACCGAGCCGTAGTCGTGCTCCATCAGCCAGGTGCTGAGTTCATCCTCGATGCCGCGCAGCCGCTCCGGCCCGTGGCGCAGCAGCACCGCCACCATCTGGGTGATGCTGGCTCCGGCCATCAGCAGCCGCACCACGTCGGTGCCGCGGTGCACGCCGCTGCTGGCGGCCAGGTCGAGGGGCTCGCGGCCATGCAGCAGGGCGATCCAGCGCAGGGGCAGGCGCAGGTCGTGGGGGGTGGAGAGCAGCAGGTTGGGGCGCAGCTCCAGCTCCTCGATGTCGATGTCCGGCTGATAGAAGCGGTTGAACAGCACCAGGCCATCGGCACCCGCCAGCGCCAGGCGGCGGGCCATCGCCCGCAGGTTGGTGAAGAAGGGGCCGAGCTTCACCGCCAGGGGCAGGCGCACCTCGGCGCGCACCTCGCGCACGATCTCCTCCACCTGGGTTTCGATCGCGGCGCTGCTGAGCTCGGGGTCGGTGGGCAGGGAATAGATGTTCAGCTCCAGGGCCGAGGCACCGGCGGCCTCAATGCGGCGGGCCGTCTCCACCCAGCGGCCGGGGTGGCTGCCGTTGAGGCTGGCGATCACCGGGATCGAAAGCTGGCTGCGGGCCCGCTCGATCAGGCGCAGGTAGGTGTCGGGCCCCTCGTGCACCACCGCCCCCTGGGGCAGGTAACTGAGGGCCTCGCCGTAGCTCTCCTCCCCCTGGCTGGCGTGCCAGTGCAGGGCCAGCTGCTCCTGCTCGATCTGCTCCTCAAACAACGAGTGCAGCACCACGGCTGCGGCACCGCAGGCCTCCAGCTCGAGCAGCTGCTCCACGTGCTCACTGAGGGGCAGGGCCGCCCCCACCACCAGGGGCGAGCGCAGGGGCAGGCCGAGGTAGGTGGTGGTGAGATCCGGCGTGGTGAGCGGCGGGGTCATGGCTGGCCCTCCTGCTCCTGGCCCGGTGACGGGGGAGCGCTGGTGGGCGGTGCGGCCATCGCCCGGTAGGTGGCCCAGCGGCGGTCGATGTCCGCCTGGGCGGCGCGGGCCAGCGCCCGGGCGCGCTCCGGCTGGCTGTAGCGCAGCATGCGGAAGCGGTTCTCGGCCTCCATGCCCTCGGCCAGGGGGCGGCGCGGGCCGGGACTGTCGAGCTGCAGCGGGTTCTCGCCCCGCTCGGCGCGACGCGGGTCGAAGCGGTAGAGGGGCCAGCGGCCGGTGTCCACCGCCAGCTTCTGGTGGGCCATGCCCTCGGCCATGGCGATGCCGTGGGCGATGCAGTGGGAGTAGGCCAGGATCAGCGACGGCCCGGGATAGCTCTCGGCCTCCAGGAAGGCGCGGATCGTGTGCTCATCGCGGGCGCCCATCGCCACGCTGGCCACGTAGATGGTGCCGTAGCTCATCGCCATCAGGCCCAGGTCCTTCTTGCCCGCCGGCTTGCCGCCGGCGGCGAACTTGGCCACCGCCCCCAGGGGCGTGGCCTTGGAGGCCTGGCCGCCGGTGTTGGAGTACACCTCGGTGTCGAGCACCAGCGCGTTCACGTCGCGGCCGGCCGCCAGCACGTGGTCGAGCCCGCCGAAGCCGATGTCGTAGGCCCAGCCGTCGCCGCCCACCAGCCACACGCTGGTCTTCACCAGGGCGTCGGCCAGCTCCAGGAGGT
>JBIIXY010000122.1:0-6582 GCA_044347105.1 Prochlorococcaceae cyanobacterium | reverse complement strand
GGCAATCTGGGCGGCAAGTTCACCGACCAGTGGTCGATCCATGGCTATGGCAACTCCCTCGATCTCTGCCTGCCGCCCCTGAGCGTGCTGGTGTTCCGGCGCGATCCGATCCGCAGCCAGCCCGCCCCGGAGCTCGCCGGCTGACCGCGCTCAAGCAGGATTCGCCTGGGAGCGAGGTGCGTCCTCCGTGCCGGGAGAATCCACGCCTGACGGTGCCGTCAGGATTCCCCTGGCCTCGAAGCGCTTCCAGATCTCCAGCAGCAGCCCGGCCGTGACGCGCGAAGACCTCAGCGGTTCGGCAATCGTGAAGGTGAGTCCATAACGGTTCATCTCGGTTCCGAAGTCCAGCAGGCGGGCCGCTGCCGGAGGCTGGGCCAGCCAGGCCAGGCGTTCAAGAAGGAAGCCACCCATCACCGGCCCTCCAGCTGCAACAGTGCCTCGGCCCCCTGGCGGGGGCTGAGCACGCCGGTGATCACCCCGTACACCAGCTCCTCGATGCTGGGCAGCACCGCTTCCATCCGCTCGGCTGAAAACGGCAATCTCAGCAACCTGTCATTGGCCAGCAGCTGCTGCTGGGCCTGGCCGAGGGCCGCCAGCCGTCCGGAGTCGGCGTAGGGGATCGACACCAAGTGATTCACCGGCAGGGTGGACTGGCTGGTGAGGGTGATCTGACGCTGCAGCATCGGGTTGAGGGAGAGGAGCGCCAGCTCCTCGGCCAGCCGGCGCTGGCGGGGGGAAGAGTCGCGGCCCAAAGGCCCAGGCCCGCACGGCCGTGAACGGACTGGCCGGGCCATCCGGGCCGGCAGGCAGGGCGCTCACCCCGAGGCGATCGCCCATCTCCTGCTGAAGGCTCAGCAGGTGGGGGCTATAGCAGGGGACCCAGGCGAGGCGACCGGCCATCAGGCCGCTAAGCAGCTCATTCTGATCGGCGGCGATGTCCACGCGGTTCTGCAGGGCCACCTGCCGCAACCACTCCAGCCAGGGCTGCAGGGCCTTGAGGGCCGCTGGGCGGCTGGGGCTGTCCACCGCTTCGCCGGCGTACACCAGGGGCAGCAGGGCGCTGACAGCCCGGAAGCCCCCCACCGTCCACCCCAGGCCGATGGGGTCGAGGGCCAGCCCCACAGTGGCGCCGGAAGCCGCCAGGGCTTGCAGCTGCTCAAGGGTTTGGGGAGCTGCCGCGACGCGCTGGCGGTCGTAGCAAGCCAGGGTCACCTCACTGAACACGGGCAGCACCGCCAGGGAGCACCGCAAGCGCACCTGATCCAGGATCGGGGGGAGGATGTTGCTTTCCCGTCCCCGGAAGGCGGCCGTCTCCGGGACGGGATCGATCAGGCCCTGATCGTGCAAAGCAATGCCCATGGAGCTGCGCAGCAGCAGCAGGTCGGGGCCGAGTCCGCGGCGTTGGGCCTGGCGCAGCTTGTTCTCCAGACCGGGTTCCTGAACAAGCTGCACATGCAGATCAACCGTGGGGTGAAGGCGCCTGAAGGCCTTGATCACCGGGGCGGCCAGCTGCCCGGTGTCATCCCGCTTCACCCCAGAAAGGGTGGATGAGGCGGGAACCAGGTAGATGTGCAACACCTCCCGCGAGAACTGCTGGCAGCCTTGCAGCAGAACCAGCAGCGCCAGCAGAAGCACCCGCAGCAGGCCAGGCTGGGAGGAAGGGAAGCGGGAAGCTCGGAACCGCTGCATTCTCGCGCCGTTCCCAGCTGATGCATCCCCAGGCGCCAGGCCTGCTCTCGGCTAGGTTTCCGGCTCGCCTTTCCCTCCCGTTCCATGGCCGAAACCGCTCCCCTGCTGCTGCGCGCCGCCCGAGGTGAGCAGGTGGAGCGGCCCCCGGTGTGGATGATGCGCCAGGCCGGCCGCTACATGAAGGTGTACCGCGACCTGCGCGACCGGCACCCCGGCTTCCGCGAGCGCTCAGAAATCCCTGATCTCTCCTTTGAGATCTCGATGCAGCCGTTCGAGGCCTTCAGGCCCGATGGCGTGATTCTGTTCTCCGACATCCTCACGCCCCTGCCCGGCATGGGCATCGACTTCGACATCGTGGAGAGCAAGGGCCCGCTGATTCAGGACCCGATCCGCAACCTGGCCCAGGTGGAGGCCCTGCGGCCCCTCAACCCGGCCGAGAGCATGCCCTTCGTGGGTGAGGTGCTCACCCGCCTGCGCCAGGCCGTGGGCAACGAGGCCGCCGTGCTGGGCTTCGTCGGCGCCCCCTGGACCCTGGCCGCCTACGTGGTGGAGGGCAAGAGCAGCAAGAACTACGCGGTGATCAAGGCGATGGCCTTCCGCGAGCCTGAACTGCTGCACCGCCTGCTGGATCACTTCGCCGAATCGATCGCCGCCTACCTGCGCTATCAGATCGATTCCGGCGCCCAGGTGGTGCAGATGTTCGATTCCTGGGCCGGCCAGCTCAGCCCGATCGACTACGACACCTTCGCGGCGCCTTATCAGAAGAAGGTGGTGGATCTGGTGAAGCAGACCCACCCCGACACCCCCTTCATCCTCTACATCTCGGGCAGCGCCGGCGTGATCGAGCGGATGGCCCGCACTGGCGTCGACATCGTGTCGCTCGACTGGACCGTGGACATGGCCGAGGGGCTGGCGCGGCTGCCGGAGCACGTGGGCGTGCAGGGCAACGTGGATCCCGGCCTGCTGTTCGGCAGCCAGGCGGCGATCCAGGCCCGCATCGACGACACCGTGCGCAAGGCCCGCGGCCGCAGGCACATCCTCAACCTCGGCCACGGCATCCTGCCCGGCACCCCGGAGGAGAACGGCGCCTTCTTCTTCGAGGCAGGCAAGAGCGTGATGGAGCGCCTCGGAGCGGCGGTGTGAGTGGCCCGGCCCCAGCGCATCCTGATCACCGGGGCCAGCGGCTGCGTCGGGCAGCACATCGCCGAACTGCTGCTGCGCGAGAGCAACGCCGAGCTGCTGCTCCTGCTGCGCGATCCGACCAAACTCACCGCCGTACCCGCTGATCACCCGCGCATCACCCTGCTGGTGGGGGATCTGCGCGATCTCACCACCCATGCAGGCGCCATCGCCAGCGCCACCCGCATCGTGCACACCGCCACCGCCTGGGGCGACCCCGAGCGGGCCATGGCC
Source organism: Prochlorococcaceae cyanobacterium (assembly GCA_044347105.1). Lineage (GTDB taxonomy): Bacteria > Cyanobacteriota > Cyanobacteriia > PCC-6307 > Cyanobiaceae > NIES-981. Next base: position 3,480 of record JBIIXY010000122.1, on the reverse strand, counting down.
GTGAACGTGCGGGCGGTGAAGCAGCTGCTGGCGTTCACAAGCCCCGAATGGCTGGAGCAGGTGCTCTATTTCTCCACGGCATCGGTGCTCGACCGCCAGCTGCGGCTGCTGCCCGAGGCGGCCAGCGAAGGCACCGAATACATCCAGACCAAGGCCCTCTGCCTGCAGCAGCTGGAGAAACATCCCCTGGCGGATCGGATCGTGGCCCTGTTCCCCACCCTGGTGTTCGGCGGCCGGGTGGATGGCAGTGGACCCTTTCCCACCAGCTACCTCACCGCCGGGCTGGTGGAGGCCAGCCGCTGGCGCTGGCTGGCCAAGTGGCTGCGGGTGGACGCCAGCTTCCATTTCATCCACGCCGCCGACATCGCTCGTGTGTGCCTGCACCTGCTCAGCACCCCCCAGGGCCCCAACCCCGAAGCCGGCCAGGGGCGGGTACGCCGGCTGGTGCTCGGCCAGCCGGCGGTGAGTGTGAACCGAACGGTGCGGCAGCTGGTGCACTGGTGCGGGGGCTGGATGCCGCCTGCAGGGGTGGCGATCACCCCCTGGCTGGTGGAGACCCTGATCCGGCTGCTGCGGCTGGAGGTCACCGCCTGGGACCGCTTCTCGATCCGCCAGCGCCATTTTGTGCACGAGCCGGTCAGCCCGCCGGAGCGCTTCGGGCTGGCGAGCCATGCCCCCACGCTGGAGGCGGTGTTCGCCGCTGCCGGCCTGCAGCGGCGGCGGGGGCTGGGGCTGGGGCAGCGGATGTTGCAAATGTTTCGAAGCTGAGCAGCCTGCAGCACCTGGTGGCGCCGAGCAATTAAGTTTTTCCAGACTGTGCTTTGAGCGCCTTCCATGCGCCGACTCTTCTCCCTGATCGCTCTCTGCCTGGCGCTGGTGCTGGGCGCCGCGCCGAGCTACGCGGCTGATGTGGCCCACGGCGGCCAGATCTTCTCTGCCAACTGCGCGGCCTGCCACATGGGCGGCGGCAACGTGGTGAACGCCGAGCGCACCCTCAAGCAGGACGCCCTCGAGGCCTATCTGGCCAACTACAGCAGCGACCATGAGGCTGCCATCGCCTATCAGGTGACCAACGGCAAGAACGCCATGCCGGCCTTCGGCGGCAAGCTCAGCGAAGGCGACATCGCCGACGTGGCTGCCTACGTGGAGGACATGGCCTCCAAGGGCTGGGCCTGATCCCTGCCCCCCGCAACCCAACAGCCCGCAGGCTGCACCACCCCGGAGCAATCCGGGGCTTTTTTGTGGCCTACATGGCCTTGCGACACTCCAGCACCGCCAGATACAGATCCTCGTCAATCTCGCGGATGTCGTATTCACTGGGCAGCACCCCGTGCACGTGGCGATGCACCGCCAGCCAGCAATTGCGCTCGGGGTCGGCCCCGGTGGCATCGAACTCCCGTGAGGCTTCAGCAAGCTGCCGCACCAGTCGGGAATCGGCAGCGGCAGAGGCCGACACAGGGGTGGAGGAGTCGGGCATGGATGGGGGTGGCAACTAGCAGAGACAAGCTGGGCAGACTGGGCTGACGATCCCGCCCGATCGGCATGATGCCCGGACTTCAACCCGCCCTGACGACCCTGGTGAGCCTGGCGCTGCTGTCGGCTGCGGCCTCGGCCCAGTCGCGACCCGGCAATGGCTGTCCGCTGATCGTGCCGGCCAGCCAGGCGGAGCTGCAACCCCTGCGCATCCGGCCCAGCCAGGTGGCGGGCAAGAACGGCAGGGGCTGTCTGTCACCCGCCGATGCGATCTACGGACCGGACGGTTGCCCCCAGCGGCTCTGCGGGGGCAACGCCGGCGTGATTCAGCTGCCGCCGCCGCTGCCGTAGGCCACCTGACACACGGCGTTGAGCAGCTGGGCCTGGTCGGCATTGCTGGGCACCTGGCCATTGAGCAAGCCGTCCTGACAATTGGCGGCCCCCATCAGATCGGTGTTGCCCACCCCGTAGTTGAAGCTCACGCCAGCGCTGCCCACCGCTTCCACCGTGCCGTAGTTGAGCTGGTAACTGGTCTGCGGCACCACGATCACGGTGGACTGCTGGTTGGCCGCCTCGTTCACCAGGCCGGTGATCGCGGCACCGGTGGCCAGACCCGCCACTCCCCAGGCCGCCGCGCTGGCACCCCACCAGCCCCAGCCACCCCAGCCGCGGTACCAGCCGGCATTCCAGGGGCGGGCACCCCAGTAGCCGCCATTGCGCCAGCCGTCATGCCAACCGCCATAACCGCGGTTGTAGAAGTTGTTGTGCACATTCACGCGGTCGTTGTTGAAACTGCCGCGGTTGTTGTCGAAGCTGCCGCGCGCGCCGCCGCCATACATCGGGTGATCCCCGGCTCGACCTCCACCGTTGTGATAACCGCCGCCGCCATGAAACCCGCCGCCACCTCCACCGCCACGGGCGAAGGCCGGCTCCACCGCCAGCGGAGCGGCCAGAAGCAGCGCGCTGCACAGCAGCGCCGAAAAGGAACGGGAACGCGAACGGGGCAGAGTCATGGAAACCAGAAGCGCAGGGGCGCGCACACACTGTTTTGATAGCTCCACCGTTTCCCCTCGCGGCGGCCAGGCATCAAACGCAACATTTCCATCCCTGCAGCGGATGGGGGGGTAACCGGCTGCGCTGATCGGTGCTCCCAACCCCTGGGCGGAGGACCGACCCGATCGCTTCGGCTCTCCCCTCTGCCGGAACCGGCAATCGGCCATACGGTTCAGTCACCTGATCAATCCGGGGAGTCACCCTGATGCATCCCACCGCCGAGCTCTTCACCGAAAAAGCATGGGGCGCCGTTGTCGCCGCCCAGCAACTGGCGCAGCAGAAGCGCCAGCAGCAGATGGAGAGCGAGCACCTGTTTGCGGCGCTGCTGGCCCAGCAGGGCCTGGCCGGCCGCATCCTGGAGAAGGCCGGCGTGGATGTGGGCACCCTCAGCCAGCGGCTGGAGGCCTTCATCGCCGGCCAACCGAGCCTGAGCGCCCCGCCCGAGAACGTGTATCTGGGCAAGGGGCTCAACGGCGTGCTTGATCAGGCCAACAGCCTCAAGGAGACCTACGGCGACAGCTACATCGCCATCGAGCACCTGCTGCTGGCCCTGGCGATCGATGACCGCTGCGGCAAACAGCTGCTCTCCCAGGCCGGCACCAGTGCCGACAAACTCAAGGACGCCGTGCAGGCCATCCGCGGATCCCAGACCGTGACCGACCAGAACCCCGAAGGCACCTACGAATCGCTGGAGAAATACGGCCGCGACCTCACCAAGGCCGCCCGCGACGGCAAGCTCGATCCGGTGATCGGCCGCGACGAGGAGATCCGCCGCACGATTCAGATCCTCAGCCGCCGCACCAAGAACAACCCAGTGCTGATCGGTGAGCCCGGCGTCGGCAAAACGGCGATCGTGGAGGGCCTGGCCCAGCGGATCGTGAACGGCGATGTGCCGGAGGCGCTGCAGAACCGCCAGCTGGTGTCACTCGACATGGGCGCCCTGATCGCCGGTGC
>JBIIXY010000029.1:0-20959 GCA_044347105.1 Prochlorococcaceae cyanobacterium | reverse complement strand
GATCTGCCGAAGATCCGCCAGACCGTGGACACCGTGTTGCGTGAGGTGGCGGCCGCACCGATTGCACCCGCCGAGTGGCAACGCACCCAGCGACTGGTGGCCAACGGCTACCGCTTCGCCTTGGAGTCGGCTGGCGGGGTGGCGGCCGCCCTGGCGAGCAACCAGCTGTGGCAGCACGCCTGGAGCCTCGAGGAACCCCTGCAGGTGCTCGAGCAATGGGACAGCGAAACCCTGCAGCGCCAGTGCCTGCCGTGGCTGGCGGCGGAGCGGGCCTGCGTGCTGGAGGCCGTGCCGGCATGAGCAGCCCCTGGAGCACCACCACCCTGCCGGGGGGACTGCCCCTGGTGACCATGGAACGGCCTGGGGCGGGCCTGCTGGCCGCCCGGCTGTGGATCCGCGGCGGCAGCAGTCTCGACCCCCAGGGCCAGCGGGGTGCCATGCAGCTGCTGGCGGGAACGATGACCCGCGGCGCCGGCGAACTGGATGCCGACGGACTGGCGGAACTGGTGGAAGGGCGGGGCGCAGCCCTGCGCGCCGAAGCCGGTGAGGACGCTCTGGTGATCAGCCTCAAATGCGCCAGCGGCGACGGCGCCGATCTGCTGCCGCTGCTGCCGCTGATGGCCAGCGCCCCCACCCTGGAGCCGGTTCAGGTGGAACTGGAGCGGGACCTGAACCTGCAGAACCTGCAGCGCCAGCTGGAGGACCCCTTTCAACTGGCCCATGACCGCCTGCGCCATCAGCTGTATGGCCAGGGGGGCTACGGCCACGATCCCCTCGGGGTGGCCGGGGAGCTGGAGGGCCTGCAGGCCGCCCAGCTCCAGCCGCTGGTGGAGCAGCTGGGCCGGGAGGGTGCGCTGCTGGTGCTCTGCGGCGATCTGGAGCAGGCCGCCCTGGCTCCGCTGGCGGCCACCCTGCAGGCCCATCCCCTGCCCACCAGGCCAACCCGCCGGCAGGAGGGGCCGGCCGCCGAACCTGGCGAGCGCCTGGGGTTGGAGGAACAGAACACCGAACAGTTGGTGCTGATGCTGGGTTGCGCCACCGTGCCCCTGGGCCACGAGGACGCCCTGGCTCTGCGCCTGCTGCAGGCCCACCTGGGGCTGGGGATGTCCAGCCGGTTGTTCGTGCTGCTGCGGGAAGAGCGGGGCCTGGCCTACGACGTGGGCGTGCACATGCCGGCCCGCTGCGGCGCCACCCCCTTCGTGTGGCACCTCTCCACGTCAGCGGAGCGCGCCGAGGAAGCCTGCGCCTGCGTGCTGGACGAATGGCAGCGGCTGCTGCAGGACCCCCTCAGCCAGCAGGAGCTGGATTTGGCCCGGGCCAAGTTCCGCGGCCAGGACGCGATGGGGCGTCAGACCTGCGGCCAGCTGGCGGATCGCCAGGCCCTGGTGCTCGGCTACGGGCTGGGCGAGAACCATGTGCAGGACTCGCTCACGCGGGCAGAGCAGATGCAGCCCGCGCAGCTGCTGGCTGCCGCCCGGCGCTGGCTTGCCACACCCCATCTCAGCCTGTGCGGTCCGGCAGCCGCCCTGCAGGCAGCCGAACGGGCCTGGCGGCAGAGCCCACTCCAGCATCGGTACGGCGCGGTCTGAAGGCTGGTCGAGTCAATCGGCCGCCGGTGTGCACAGGTCGGCGGCCAGCAGAAAGGTTCCTCGCCGGAAGCGCACCGCCAGCTGCCCCAGGGCCCGCACTTCCACCACCTGGCCAGGCTCGTCGACGCCGATCAGGTCCGGTGGCCGGAGCATGGGCATCGGGTCGGCGGTCTTGAGGTAGGCAGGGCGCTGCCGCAGCCGCACCAGCGTGCCCACCGCCAGGGCTGGGGAGCCTTCGGCAGCCAATGATTCGGCAGCCTGCGTGCTGACCTCAGGAGTAGGGGGATCGGGCTGCACGGGAGGGAGAACGGCGTCGCCAGTCGGGCTGAAGGCTAGAAGAGCCCCAGCGCGTGACCCACGGGGCCTCAGGCGGCAGACTGGCCCCAGCTTCAAGCGGAATTGGTGCGGGCGCTAGCCAACTGGAGTGGGGCCCTTGCCGGGCTGATGCTGATCCTGGTGGGCGGACTGGTGCAGGCTGCTGTGCCCTGGCCAGGCGCGGGAGGGCTGTGGGAGGTGGCGCCCCTGCCAATCACCCTGCAGGTGCCTGCCCTGCTGCTCACCGGCCTGGTGTGTGGTCCGCGCAGCGCCCTGCTGGCAGCAGTGGGCTACCTGAGTCTGGGGCTCTTCCATCTGCCGGTGTTCCACGGCGGCGGCGGCAGCTCCTATCTGCTCGATCCGGGCTTCGGCTATCTGGCTGGCTTCCTGCCCGCCGGTTGGCTGGTGGGCAAGCTCGCCCGCCAGCCCGGCATGAATGATCCGCTCAACCTGGCGGTCACCGCTGTGGTGGGCCTGGGGGTGATCCAGGCGTGCGGGTTGATCAATCTGGTGCTCGGCAGCCTGGCAGGCCGCTGGAGCCAGCCCTTCCAGGTGCTGCTGGCCCGCTACAGCCTGATGCCCCTGCCTTCCCTGCTGCTGCTCTGCTGCGCCGTGGCTGCCCTGGCCGCCGGTCTGCGCCGACTGCTGCTTGTGCAACCCTGAAAGGCCGTGATCTGTTCGGCCCCGCCATGCCTGCCCCCGCCAGTGCAGTGGCCATGAGGCGACGGGTGTGTTTCCGCATTGCGGCGCTGGTGGTGATCGCCGACCAGCTCAGCAAACACTGGGCCGCCCGGGCCCTGCCCGGCGCCGGCAGCCAGCCGCTGATCCCCGGCCTGATCGACCTGTACTACACCACCAACACCGGCGCGGCCTTCAGCTTGTTCACCGGTTCCACCCGGATTCTTGGAGCGGTGAGCCTGCTGGTGGCTGTGGCCGTGGCCGGGTGGATTCTCAGCAGCGGCCGGCGCGGTCTGCCCATCAGCAGGGCACTCGCCCTGGGCTTTCTGCTGGGCGGCGCCATCGGCAACGGCATCGACCGCTGGCGGCTGGGGGCGGTGATTGATTTCCTGGCACTGGTGCCTGTGAACTTCCCGGTGTTCAACATCGCTGATGTGGCCATCAATCTGGCGGTGCTCGGCTTTCTGGTGGACGTGATTCAGCAGCCCCGGGCCAGCGATGGCTGAGGCCCTGCTGCTGCTGCACCTGCCAGGGGAACCCTGCCGCCGCGTCGAGCTCCACAGCGGCGCCTACCGGCTGGGCCGGGACAACGCGTGTGAAATCTGCCTAACCCACCCCACCGTGAGCCGTCAGCACGGCCTGCTGGAGCAGCGCGGCCAGCACTGGCTGCTGCTGGACAACGGCTCCACCAATGGTCTGTGGTGGAACGGCCACAGGGTGAAGGAGCTGCTGCTCAAGGACGGCGACACGGTGCGCTTCGGCCCCGCAGATCGGGCCGGCATCCCGGAACTGGCGTTCCACGGCCGCGGGCCCGGCCGGGCGGAGCGGCTGCTGCGGCTGGGCAGCCTGGGGCTGGCAGCGCTGGCCGCCATCGGCCTGGCCACCCTCAGCCTGGGGGCGCTGCAGCTGCCGATCCGCGGCAGTCTGGCGGCGGTACGGGCCCCCCTGGCCCTTTACGACCGCGAGGGCAGGCCGATCACCAGTGCCGAGGGCAAGCGGCACCGCGAGCTGGCGGAGCTGGATGCTTACCCCAAGGTGCTGGTGGACGCCCTGCTGGCCAGTGAGGACAGCCGCTTCTGGTGGCATCCCGGGGTTGACCCGATCGGCACAGCCCGCGCCCTGCTCACCAACCTGCTGGGCGGGCGGGTGCTGGAAGGGGGCAGCACACTCACCCAGCAGCTGGCCCGCAGCCTCTATCCCGACCAGGTGGGCCAGGGGGAGAGCCTGGGGCGCAAGTGGCGGGAACTGCTGGTGTCGCTGCAGCTGGAGGCCCGCTTCAGCAAGCGGGATCTGCTGCTCAGCTACCTCAACAGGGTGTATCTGGGGCCGGGCTGGGGCTTTGAGGACGCCAGCCGCCACTACTTCGCCAAGACGGCCGGCAAATTGGAACTGGCTGAGGCAGCCCTGCTGGTGGGTCTGCTGCCCTCGCCCAACGGTTACGACCCCTGCTTCGAGCCCCAGGCTGCTCTGGATGCCCGCAACCGGGTGCTGGTGAAGATGGTGGAAACCGGTCGCATCTCCGCGGACGCGGGACGCCGGGCGCGACGCAGCCCGGTGAAGCTCAGCCCGGAGGCCTGCCGCGATCAACAGCGCAAGCGAGGGGCACCCTTCTACACCGACCAGGTGCGGCGGGATCTGCAGAGCCAGGTGGGTGATGAGGTGGCTGCCGAAGGCAATTTTCTGGTGGATACCCATCTCGACCCGCAGTTGCAGGCCACGGTGGAGCGGGTGCTGCGCCAGCGGATCAGCAGCAGCAGCAGCAGCCTGGGAGTGAGCGAAGGGGCGGTGGTGGTGCTCGACGCCCGAAACGGCGGGATCCTGGCGGTGGCCGGCGGCCGCGACTACAGCCAGAGCCAGTTCAACCGGGCCACCATGGCGCTGCGCCAACCCGGCAGCACCTTCAAGCTCTTTCCCTATCTGGTGGCCCTGGAGCGCGGCTTCAAGGTCACAGATCCGGTGGCCTGTGGGCAGCTGCAATGGCGGGGGCAGACTTTCAGCAGCGACTGCGGAGGCAGCCTGTCGCTGGTGAGCGCGTTTGCCCGCAGCAGCAACACCGCCGCCCTGCGCCTGGCCCAGAGGGTGGGCCTGGAGGCGGTGGTGCAGAAAGCCCGCGATCTGGGCATCATCAGCCCCCTGGCCGCCGTACCGGGCCTGGCCCTGGGCCAGAGCGAGGTGACCCTGCTGGAGCTCACCGCCGCCTACGCCGCGGTCGCCAACGGCGGCACCTGGTACGCACCCTCCACCATCCGCCAGGTGATGGATGGTGAAACCTGTCAGGAGGAGGATCGGGCCCGCTGCCGAAAGCCCACCGGTCCCGCCGCCACCACAGCTCCCGGTCGGCGGGTGCTGCAGCAGGCCACCGCCAGGAGCATGCAGGAGCTGCTGCGCAGCGTGGTGCGCGCCGGCACCGGCCAGGCCGCCTGGCTGGGCGGACAGGAAGGGGGCAAGACCGGCACCACCAACGACAGCCGCGATCTGCTGTTCGTTGGCTACGACCCCAGAAACCAGTGGGTGATCGGCGTCTGGCTGGGCAACGACGACAACAGCCCCACCCGGGCCAGCAGTGCCCTTGCCGCGTCGCTGTGGGGCGAGATCATCCGCGCCAGCGGCTCCTGACCCACCGCCACCTTGAAGCAGCGCACCCGCATCTGGCTTGTCCTCGCCCTGGCGCTCCTGGCCCTGCTGCTGGTGGGGATGGTGCTGCAGGCCTTCAACCAGCTGATCTGGCAACTGAGCAGCGTGCTGCCCTACGGCATGGTGGGGCCGGTGGCCCTGCTGCTGGTGCTGGCGGCGGCCCTGCTGCTGGGCCAGCTGGCATGGCCCTGGCTGCGCGATCTGGGCGCCGGCGGCTGGCGCTGGGGTGGGGGTGGACGCGGGAAGGGCGAGCCTGGACGGCCATCGGCGCCCCCCCCCAGCAGCCGGCGCGATGCCGCCGCTCGCCAGCTGGCGGGCATCGACCAGACCCTGGAGCGCGTCCGCGAGAGCGTGGCCCGAGAGGCCCTGCGCCAGGAGCAGCAGCGGATGGCCGCCGAGCTGGAGCGGGGTGATCTGGTGGTGGTGGTGTTCGGGGTTGGATCGAGCGGCAAGACCTCCCTGATCCGCGCCCTGCTGCGGCAGCTGGTGGGCACGGTGGGTGCGCCGATGGGCTCCACCGCCGGCAGTGAGCGCTACCGGCTGCGCCTCAAGGGCCTGGAGCGGGGCATCTGGCTGGTGGACACGCCCGGAATCCTGGAGGCGGGGGCCGATGGCATGGGGCGGGAGCGGCTGGCCCGCCAGCAGGCCGCGACGGCCGACCTGCTGATCCTGGTGGTCGATGGCGATCTGCGGGCCGCCGAAATCGAGCTCTATCAGGCGCTGGCAGGGCTGGGCAAGCGCATGCTGCTGGTGCTGAACAAGTGCGACCTGCGCGGCGAAGCTGAGGAGGCCAGGCTGCTGCAGCTGCTGCGCCAGCGCTCGGCCGGGCTGCTGGTGCCCGCCGATGTGGTGGCGGCCAGCGCCGCGCCCCAGTCGATCCCCCAGCCGGGCGGCCGGCCCCTGCAGCCCCAGCCGGAGGTGGAGGCGCTGCTGGGGCGCATGGCCGCCGTGCTGCATGCCGATGGCGAGGAGCTGATCGCCGACAACCTGCTGCTGCAGTCGCGTCAGCTGGGTGAGGCCAGCCGCCGCCTGCTGGCCGAGCAGCGGCGCAGCGACGCTGAGACGATCGTGGAGCGTTACATGTGGATCGGCGCCGGCGTGCTGGCGGCGACTCCACTGCCGGGCCTGGATCTACTGGGCGCCGCGGCGGTGAACGCCCAGATGGTGGTGGAGATCGCCCGGGTGTACGGCATCAGCCTGAGCAGGGCCAGCGCCCAGGAACTGGCGGTGTCGGTGGGGCGCACCCTGGCCGCCCTCGGCCTGGTGAAGGGGGGCGTGGGCCTGCTGTCGGCAGCGCTGAGCGTGAATCTGCCAGCCCTGCTGGTGAGCCGGGCGCTGCAGGCGGTGAGCGCAGCCTGGCTCACACGGGTGGCTGGAGCCAGTTTCATCACCTACTTCGAACGCGATCAGGACTGGGGCGATGGCGGCATCCAGGAGGTGGTGCAGCAGCACTACAACCTCGGCCGCCGCGATGGCGCCCTGCGTCAGTTCCTGGAGGCGGCCTTCAACCGGGTGGTGGAGCCCCTGCGGGTGCGGGAACGGCAACTGCCCCCGCGACCCCAGCAGGAGCGGGAGCGCTGAGCTGGCCGAGGGCCTCGGGGGGTGGCGGCAGGAGGGGCCCGCGGCTGTCGAGCACGGCGATCAGGATCAGATACAGCACCGCCACCAGCACCGAAATAGCCCCGGTCACGATCGCCACCCAGCGGCCGCGGCGCTGGTCCGGCGGCGGGGGGGATGAAGGGGGAGTGGGAGCGGCCATGGCAGGTTCAGGCGGCAACGGGCACGCCGGCAGCATCCACGCTGGACGCCACCACGGACGCCAGACGCTCCAGGTGCTCCCGGCCGGTGTTGGGGTTGCCCAGCACGGCCTTGAGGTGGAAGCGACCGCCGTAGAAGGGCCGCGACAGCATCAGCTGGGCATCGAGCAGGCACTGGCGGGTGTGCTGGCTCCAGGCCTCAGCCTGAGCCGCACTGGCGTTGGCCGGGGTGAAGGCCAGAAGGTGGAGCGGCCCGCCCACCAGGGCCAGACCCGGCTGCAGCGCCAGCAGCTGTTGCAGCTGCTGGCGGCGGTCGATCGCCCGCTCGAGCAGGGTGTCAATGCCCTCCAGGCCGAGCTGGCGCAGGCCCAGCCAGAGCTTGAGCACCTCGGCGGGGCGGGTGCCCTGCAGACCGCTCTCGCCGCCGTGGCCACCGCCCCAGCTGGGTTCCATGTAGGGAAGGCCGGTGGCGAAGCTGCGCTCCAGGGCCTGGGGCCGGGCCAGCAGCAGCAGGGAGGAGGTTTTGGTGATCCCCAGAAGCTTCTGGGGATTCATGGTGATCGAGTCGGCCAGTTCGATGCCGGCCACCCGGCTCCGCTGCTGCTCACTGAGGGCAAACACAGCGCCGATGGCCCCATCCACATGCAGCCACACGCCATGGCGCCGGCACAGGGGCGCCAGCACCGCAAGAGGGTCCACCGCCCCGCGCACTGTGGTGCCGGCCGTGGCCACCACGGCGATCACCGGCACGCCACGCCGTTGCAGGCTCTCCAGTGTGTCCGCCAGGGCAGCGGGGTCCATGCCGCCATCGGCCGTGGTGGGGATGGCGTGCAGGGCCGAGGGGGGCAGGCCCATCACGGCCAGGGCCTTGCCGATCGACACATGGGCATCGGCGCTGGCCAGCACCACGGCCTCGCCGTTGCAGCCGAGGCCGCGCTCCCCGCGGGCGGTGACCAGTGCCATCAGATTGGAGAGCGTGCCACCGCTGGCGGGCACGCCGCCACTGCCGGCCGGCAGGCCGATGCAGTCAGCCAGCCAGGCCATCAAACTGCGCTCCAGGCGGCTGAGGCTGGGAGAGAGCTCCTCGGCGAGAAGGTTGTTGTTGAGGCCGGCGCAGATCAGATCGCCCACGATCGAAGCGGCCAGGGGTGGCGGATCGAGGTGGGCCAGGGCGCCGGGATGGCCGGGGTTGTAGGCCCCCTCCATCACCAGCTCGAGATCGGCCAGCAACTGCTCAGAATCCACGCCCCGGGGCTGGGGCTCGATCGCCGGCATCAGGCTGATGCCCGGCAGCGGCGGCCGGCTGGCGGCCGAGCCCAGCCAGCGGCAGAGGCGCTCACTGGCCTGCTCAAGCAGCTCCAGCAGGGCATCGTCCTGCTGGTCAGCCGCGGCAAAGGGCAAGGGCGGAATCGCCCGCTGGGCGGATGGCGCTGAAGCCAACGGCGGACGGAGACACCCATGCATTCTCGCCTGTGGCCTCCCCGGGGTCGTGATCGGCTACAAGGACGCCATGGACCCACGGCGCCCGAGCCCCGATAGCCAGCTGCAGCTGTGGATGGAGCGCCTGCTGCGCCGGGCCGCCAGAGTGGGCGATGGCGGCGAGATTCCGGTGGCCGCTGTGGTGCTCGATGACCGGGGCCGCTGTGTGGGCTGGGGCAGCAACCGCCGCCACAGCCACCAGGATCCCCTGGGCCACGCGGAGATCACGGCGATGGCCCAGGCGGCGCGGCTGCTGGGCGACTGGCGGCTGAACCGCTGCACCCTTGTGGTGACCCTGGAGCCCTGCGGCATGTGCGCCGGGGCGGCCATCCAGGCCCGGGTGGGCCGGGTGGTGTTCGGCGCTGGGGATCCCAAGCGCGGGGCCCTCGGCGGCTGCCTGGATCTGGCCAGCCATCCCAGTGCCCATCACCGCATGCAGGTGATCGGCGGGATGGCCGGTGAGGAAGCCAGCAGCCAGCTCGCTGCCTGGTTCCGCCTGCGCCGCCGCAGCCGCAACAAGAATTCCGCCCAGGATTCCGTCCAGAGCAAGGGGCCGGAAAGCTGAGCCAGGGCCATGGACTCCCCGGCGGGTGGGTCAGGCGGCGGCGGCGGCGGCAGGGCGGGCCGCGGCGGCGCGGAAGGCGGGCAGTTCGGTTTCGAACAGGTTGAGCAGCCTGTCCACGTTCTCGGCGCGGCTGTTGTAGCCCATCAGGCCGATGCGCCACACCTTGCCGGCGAGGGCGCCGAGGCCGCCGCCCACTTCGATGCCGTGCTTGTTGAGCAGATGCAGGCAGAAGGCCTTGCCGTCCACGCCCTCGGGGATGCGCACGGTGGTGAGGGTGGGCAGACGCAGGTGCTCGGGGGCGTGCAACTCCAGCCCGAGACGCTCCAGACCGGCCCAGAGCCGCTCAGCGTTCAGCCGATGGCGCTCCCAGGCGTTGTCCAGACCCTCCTCGGCCAGGAGGCGCAGGGCCTCACGCATGCCGAAATTCATGTTCACCGGGGCGGTGTGGTGATACACCCGGTCGCTGCCCCAGTACTGGTTGAGCAGGGACACATCCAAGTACCAGTTCGGCACCTTGTCCGGGCGGGCGGCCAGCTTGGCCTCAGCCCTTGGACCCATGGTGAAGGGACCGAGACCGGGGGGGCAACTGAGACCCTTCTGGCTGCAGCTGTAGGCCATGTCCACTTTCCAGTCGTCGAGGAAGAGGGGCACGGCACCGAGGGAGGTGACGGTGTCGAGCAGCAGGAGGCAGTCGTGTTTGCGGCAGAGATCGCCGATTCCCTCCATCGGCTGGCGGATGCCGGTGGAGGTTTCGGCATGCACCATCGCCAGGATCGTGGGGCGGTGGTGCTCCAGGGCAGCCTCGATCTCCTCCAGGCTGAAAGCCTCACCCCAGGGCCGCTCGATCGTGACCACCTCGGCGCGGTAGCGGCCGGCCATGTCGGCCAGACGCAGGCCGAAGTAGCCCTTCACGGCCACCAGCACCTTGTCGCCGGGCTCCACGGTGTTGGCCAGGGTGGCCTCCATGGCGGCGCTGCCGGTGCCGCTCATGGGAATGGTGAGGCGGTTGTCGGTCTGCCAGACGTAGCGCAGGAGCTCCTGCACCTCGCCCATCAGCTCCACGTAGAGGGGGTCGAGGTGGCCGATGGGCGTGCGGCTGAGGGCCTGCAACACCATCGGGTGGGCATTGGAGGGTCCTGGTCCGAGCAGCAGCCGATCAGGGGTGTTGATCGGGGCGATCGCGCTGCGATGGGCGCTGTTGATGGGAGGCAGGGCGGACAAGGAGCCTGGACCGGAAGGAGGAGTGGGGGATGAGCCTACGCAGCGAACTGCGCCGACGGCAGGGATCAGCGGGAGCGCACGTCGGCTGCCGCCAGACCGCGGCAGAGATGGTCGAACGGTGCGCGAATCACCGCATTGAGCAGGGCGGGATCGACGTCGCCCTCCGCGGCCAGCAGCTCACACACCACATCGCCCAGCAGGGCGATGCTGCGCACCGTGGGGCCGGTGGGCACACCCAGGCTCTTGTAGGTGTCGTCGAGGCCGTTGAGCACCCGCTCGTTGAGGATCGTGGTGTCGGCGGCAATCAGGGCGTAGCTGGCGTAGCGCAGGAAGTAATCCATATCCCGCAGGCAGGCCGAGAGCCGGCGGGTGGTGTAGGCGTTGCCGCCGGGCAGGATCAGCTCGGGATCGGCCAGCCACAGGCGCTGGGAGGCCTCGCGCACGATCGCGGCGGCCTCACGGTTGATCAGCTCCACGGCGGCCAGGCGTAACTCCGACTCCGAGAGGTAGGTCTGGATGCGATCGATGGCCTCGCGATCGAGGTAGCGGCCCAGCTGGTCGTAGCGGCCGATCAGACCGGTGATGGCATCCCGCATGGTGTGGAGTTGAATCGCACAAGCCTGGCTGGGAACGTAGCACTTGCGATCTGCGAAAACCCAGGCCAGAGAGGGCTTCTGGCGGATCTGACAGAAACGGTTACGCAACGGCGCCCAAAGCACAGGCCAGCATTTGGTTACGGCTGATACAAAGGAGGCCCCGGTCGCTCCGTACGGTCCCGCCCATCCGCCAACGGGGCGGCCCATCCTCCGTTCTTCGCCATGGCCAAAACAGCCCAGGACGTTCTCCGTCAGATTCAGGATGAGGGCATCGAGCTGATCGATCTCAAATTCGTGGATCTCCACGGCAAGTGGCAGCACCTCACGGTCCACAAAGACCTGGTGGATGCCGACGCCTTCAGCGAAGGCGTGGCGTTTGACGGCTCCTCGATCCGCGGCTGGAAGGCGATCAACGAGTCGGATATGGCGATGGTGCCCGACCCCAACACCGCCTGGATCGACCCCTTCTACAGCCACAAGACCCTCAGCCTGATCTGCTCGATCCAGGAGCCGCGCAGCGGCGAGCCCTACGGCCGCTGCCCGCGCGCCCTGGCCGGGAAGGCCCTGGCCTATCTGGCCGATACCGGCATCGCCGACACCGCCTACTTCGGTCCGGAACCGGAGTTCTTCGTGTTCGACGATGTGCGCTACAGCTCGGGCAACGGCAGCAGCTTCTACAGCGTCGATTCCATCGAGGCGCCGTGGAACACCGCCCGGCTGGAGGAAGGTGGCAACCTGGCCAACAAGATCCAGCTGAAGGAGGGCTATTTCCCCGTCGCCCCCAACGACACCCTCCAGGACATGCGCACGGAGATGATTCTCACGATGGCGGCTCTGGGAGTGCCGATTGAGAAGCACCACCACGAGGTGGCCACCGCTCAGCATGAACTTGGCATGAAGTTCGCCGAGCTGATCAGCGCGGCCGACAACGTGATGATCTACAAGTACGTGGTGCGCAACGTGGCCAAGAAGTACGGCAAAACCGCCACGTTCATGCCCAAGCCCGTGTTCGCCGACAATGGCAGCGGCATGCACGTGCACCAGAGCCTCTGGAAGGGCGGAAACCCGCTGTTCTTCGGTGAAGGCACCTACGCCAACCTGTCGCAGACCGCCCGCTGGTACATCGGCGGCCTGCTCAGGCACGCTCCCAGCTTCCTGGCCTTCACCAACCCCACCACCAACAGCTACAAGCGCCTGGTGCCGGGCTTCGAGGCGCCGGTGAACCTGGTGTACTCCCAGGGCAACCGCTCCGCCGCCGTGCGCATCCCGCTCACCGGCCCGAACCCCAAGGCCAAGCGTCTGGAGTTCCGTTCCGGCGATGCCCTGGCCAACCCCTACCTCGGCTTCGCGGCGATGCTGATGGCGGGGATCGACGGCATCAAGAACCAGATCGACCCGGGCGACGGCACCGACGTCGACCTGTTCGAGCTCTCCGCCGACGAGCTGGCCCGGATCTCCACGGTGCCCGCCTCCCTGAACGGCTCCCTGGAGGCCCTCGACGCCGACAAGCACTACCTGATGGAGGGCGGTGTGTTCAGCGAAGACTTCATCAACAACTGGATCTCGATGAAGTACGAGGAGGTGCAGCAACTGCGCCAGCGGCCCCACCCCCACGAGTTCACCATGTATTACGACGCCTGATCAGGCGCTCAGATCATCACGAGGCCCCTCCCAGGAGGGGCTTTTTTGGGGCCGCCTCAACGCAGGGGGAACCAGTCCAGGCGCTCCGGGGGACCGCCGGGCGGCTGGCGCGCCAGCTCCAGTCCCTTCACGCCGCCATCCCGCCGGTACCAGGGGTCCTGGCAAAGGCTGGAAAAAGCCTCACGGGCCTGCTCCAGGCTTTCGAAACTGTCCACCGTCACGACCCCCCAGGCGTCGTGGGTGCGGATGGTGAAGGTCATCGCCGGCCGCTGCAACCCTGCGCTCAGGCGGGCGGGCGCAGCTGGGCCATGGCGCTGTCGTGCAGGTGCTTCTGATGGGCCTGGCGCAGAGCCCAGGCCCGCTGCTGACGCACGGCATCACCGCTGGGGTTGACGTCGTGATGGCGGGTGATCTGGGCCAGCACGGCGTCGTGACGGCGGCGATCGCGCTGGTGGGTGTGGGCCCAGGCGAGGAACTCGCGGGCGACAGGGGTGGACGTGGGATGGGTCATGACACAGCTCCAGCTCGGCCTGACGACTCCACTTTCAGGCCACTTCTGTAGCAATTGCTACTGATTGGCCATTCCTTCACAGGTCTTGATCTCGCGACTGGTGGTGGGATCAGCTGAAATGGGCACTCCCCACCGCTGCTCCATGGCTGATCAGCTCACCAAGCTGGCGTACGACACCCTCCAGCAGGGCAAGGCGCTGTTCGGCATCACCCACAAGGAGGTGAGCAGCAGATTGATGCAGCTGCTGGCGCCCGCGGGAAGCCCGCGCTTCGAACCGGTGCCGGACCAGCTGCTGGCTGAGCTGCGCCAGGCCATGCAGACCCTCCAGGAGCGGGACTGGCAGGAGGCGGAACAGGGGATCTATCCGGCGTCCCTGCTGTTTGACGCCCCCTGGCTGGACTGGGCCAGCCGCTACCCGCTGGTGTGGCTGGACATGCCCGCCATCTGGAACCGCCGCAGCCAGCGCAGGGTGCGCGACCTGCCCCGGGATGTGGACCAGCGCGCCTATCCCGATTACTACCTGCAGAACTTCCACCACCAGACCGACGGCTACCTGAGCGATCACTCCGCCGCTCTCTACGACCTGCAGGTGGAGATCCTGTTCAACGGCACCGCCGACCCGATGCGCCGGCGGGTGCTGGCGCCCCTGCTGCGCGGGCTGAAAGCCTTCCCGGAGCACGCTCCCGCCCAGATCCGCGTGCTGGATGTGGCCACCGGCACGGGACGAACCCTGCGCCAGCTGCGCGGGGCCCTGCCCCAGGCCCAGCTGGTGGGGCTGGACCTCTCCACCGCCTACCTGCGCCAGGCCAACCGCTGGCTGAGTGAACTGCCCGGCGAACTGCCCCAGCTGGTGCAGGGCAATGGCGAGGCGATGCCCTTCGCCGATGCCAGCGTGCAGGGGATCACCTGCGTGTTCCTGCTGCATGAGCTGCCCGGCGAGGCACGCCAGAACGTGATCAACGAGTGCTATCGGCTGCTCGAGCCCGGCGGCGTGCTGGTGCTGGCCGATTCCATCCAGCTGGCGGATTCCCCCCAGTTCTCCACCGTGATGGACAACTTCCGCCGCGGCTTCCACGAGCCCTACTACCGCGACTACATCGGCGACGACATCGAGGCACGCCTGCGCCAGGCGGGCTTCGAGGCGATCAGCGCTGAAACCCACTTCATGACGCGGGTGTGGGCGGCGCGCAAACGGGCCCTGGCGGCCTAGGGCCGCAACAGCCAGGCCAGCAGCAGGCCCAGTCCTCCCCAGCGCAGAGCGCGCCAGAACAGCTGGCTGCCCCGGTCGCCCGGCGCCAGCTCCTTGGGCAGGGGGTCGAGCAGACGCTGGCTGAGGGCCAGGCGCTGGCGCTGGCGCCGGCCGGCCACACCGCTGCTGCTGCGGGCCAGGGAAGCCTGGGTGAACAGGCCATCGAGCAGGTGAAGCACCCGCACCGGTTGATGGCGGGACGAGGACGGCACGGCACCCAGCGCGCACAGGCACTCGCCAGGATGGGGCCTCCACCGTCCCAACGTCCAGTGATGGCCCAGCCGGCTGCCCCCCCAACCCCCTGGCCGGAGACAGCGCGGCAGCTTGCCGAGGAGCTCCAGCGCCAGCTGGTGATCGGCGACCGCGACTGGCATGCCCTCAAGCGTCAGCGCCCGCGGCGCGCCGCCGAACAGCTGGCCGCCGCCCTCGTGCAGTTGCTCAGTGGCGACGACCCGCGGGAGAGCGCCATGACCCCGGCGCGTGCACAGGCGATCGCGCTCACGGAGCACGCCCTGCAGTGGTTGCGCGCCGAGATCAGCGACCCGGGCTGCCCCAGCCACGGCCGTTGAACGGGCTGGCGGGGACCGGCCGCAGAGAGCCGCTGCTCCGCCGCCGGCTCACGGCCAGCTGCAGGCGGTTGCCGCGGGCACTCCAGCGCACGTCGTCGAAGCAGTGGTGAATCAGGAACAGGCCCCGTCCCCCCTCGGCGTCAGGCCGGTCGGGCAGCTGGGCGCAGCGGGCTGAGGCCGGCAGCCCCGGCCCCTCATCCTGCACCTGCCACACCAGCCAGTTGGGGGTTTCAATCCGGCGGATGCGCAGGCACTTGTCCGGATCGCCGCCATTGCCATGGCGCACGGCATTCACCAGGGCCTCCTGCAGCCCGAGCTGAAGCTGCGCCTGCAGCTGCATGCAGCGCACCGGCTCCAGCAACAGCTCCAGCAGCGGGCTCAGTTGCAGGGTGGACGGGGTGATGAAATCCGACCAGCGCAGTGTCATCCAGGCGGATTTGCGACTGCCTGATCGACCATAAACCGCAATGCTGCCCCGCTCCCGCAGCGGGTTCAGGCGTTGATCCGTTGTTGCAGCGCCGGATGGCTGAGCAGGGCATCCATCAGGCGCACGCCGCGCAGCTGGTTCACCAGGGGCATGTGGCCTTCCGGCGCCTCGATCGACCACTGGAAGGAGCCCGGATAGCGGGTCCACTGGGAGCCGTTCTTCCAGCCGATCCGGGGCCAGAGCTGGTCCCAGCGGCCGTTGCAGGCCCGCAGCAGGCGGCCCTGCACCGAAAAACCGAAGCGCCCCCTGGAAAAGCACACCCACAGGCGGTCGAGGCTGTCGAGATCGGCCGACGCCATCGGCGGCACTTCGCTGTAGTACACGTAGCCGCGCCGCACGGCATCGGCCCCGGCCAGCTCACGCAGGATGGCACTGGTGAGCCGGTCGGCCTGCTCGTACTCCTCAAGGGCCAGGGCCTGCTGCAGGGGGCCGTAATCCACGCCCTGCGCCGAGGGCGTGGCCAGCCAGCCGCTGGGGTAGCGGGCGAGGAAGCCCTCGCGGGCCTCGCCCTCAGCGGCCAGCAGCAACTGGATCAGGAAACCGGCCGCCCAGTCGTCGCCGGTGGCATCGAGGCCGATCAGGTGGTCGCTGATCAGGGGGCGCAGAGCTTCAGCCTGCCCCTGGAGCTGGGGCAGGAGGCTGCGGCGCTGCCGGGACGTGGCGGCCTGGAACCGGTCCAGCAGCGCTTCAGGGGTGGCGGGGGCGGTGACCGGAGGGCCGGAAAGCATGAAGAACCAGACCGCATTCGGCCAGCTTGGGCCCACTATGTCAGGCAGAAGCCACGGCCAGCAGGGCACTGCGGATGGCCATGGTGCCCAGCGAGGGCCGACTTAGGATCCTCTTTTCTCCACTGCCATGGGCGCTGCCATTCAGTTCTTCCGAGGTGTGGACGAACCGGTTGTGCCCGACATCCGCCTCACCCGCTCCCGGGACGGCCGCACCGGTCAGGCGATGTTTGTGTTCGAGGAGCCCCAGGCCCTGGCGCCGGAAACCATGGGCGACATCACCGGCATGTTCATGGTGGACGAGGAGGGCGAACTGGTGACCCGCGAGGTGAAGGCCCGCTTTGTGAACGGCAAGGCCAGCGCCCTGGAAGCCACCTTCACCTGGAAGAGCAGCAGCGACTTCGAGCGCTTCATGCGCTTCGCCCAGCGCTATGCCGACAGCCACGACCTGGGCTTCTCCGGCAGCGACGAGCAAGGCAGCGCCGACGCTGAGGCGGAGTGACCCCTTGACCTTCGGGCAATGGCTGGGATTGCTGGCGCTGGTGGCAGCCCTGCTGCTGCTGTGGAGCCTGCGTGAATCCCTGATCCTGGTGTTCGCCGCCATCGTGCTGGCGATGGCCCTCTGCACCCTGGTGGGCATGGTGCGGCAGCGGCTGGGCTGCTCGCGTGGCCTGGCCGTGCTGCTGTCGCTGCTGCTGGTGGTGCTGATGGTGGCCGTCGTGGCCACCGCGGTGATTCCCCCCTTCGTGGAGCAGTTCAGTGAACTGATCAGCAAGCTGCCTGCGGCGGCCAGCACGCTGCTGGAGCTGGTGCGCGGCTGGCTGCAGTCGGCTGGTCAGATGCTCTACGGCGGCCAGGTGGCCGAGCTGGGCTGGCTGCGCGACGGCCTGTTCCGCACCAGTGAGCCTCCCAACCTCAGCGGCGGCGCCCTGCGCCTGCTGGGGGTGGCCGGCGGCGTGGGCACCGGCCTGCTGCAGCTCCTGTTCGTGGTGGCCGTGGCGCTGATGATCACCATTCAGCCAACCCACTACCGGGATGTGGCCATCCTGCTGGTGCCTTCGTTTTACCGGCGCCGCTTCGCCGCCGTGCTCAGCCAGTGCGGCGAGGCGCTGAGCGCCTGGATGGTGGGGGTGCTGATCAGTTCCCTAGCGGTGGGCACCCTGGCGGCGATCGGCCTTTCACTGCTGGGGGTGAAGCTGGTGGCAGCCAATGCCGTACTGGCGGGCGTGCTGAATGTGATCCCCAACGTGGGACCCACCCTCAGCACGGTGTTTCCGATGTCGGTGGCCCTGCTGGAGTCACCGTGGAAGGCACTGGCGGTGCTGGTGCTCTACGTGGTGGTTCAGAACCTGGAGAGCTATCTGATCACCCCCTCGGTGATGCACCACCAGCTGAAGCTGCTGCCCGGCCTCACCCTCACCGCGCAGTTGCTGTTCACCCTGGTGTTCGGGCCGCTGGGCCTGCTGCTGGCCCTACCGCTGGCCGTGTGCCTGCAGGTGATCGTGCGCGAGGTGGTGATCCACGACCTGCTCGACCCCTGGAAGCGGCGGCGGACGAGCCTGTGAACCGCAATCTGCTGGGGGCACTGGCGCTGATCGTGCTCGGGCTGCTGGCCTGGCAGCTGCGCTGGGTGCTCCTGATCCTGTTCGGAGCGGTCACGCTGGGCGTGGCCCTGGACGTGCCCACCACCCTGCTGATGCGCCGCTGCCGCCTGGGCCGGGGCCCGGCCCTGCTGCTGGTGGTGGCCCTGCTGCTGGGCCTGGGCTACGGACTGGGCCAGGTGCTGGTGCCGGAACTGGCGGAACAGGTGAACCAGCTGCGGCTGCTTGCTCCGGAGGTGGCCAAGCGGCTGGCCGAGCTCGGCCGCAACGTGGACTGGTTCCCCAATGTGAACCAGGAGCTGGAGAGCTTCGGCAGCTGGGAGCGGCTGCAACCGATCGGCGGCCAGCTGCTCGGCCTGGCCGGTGGCGCCGCCAACAGCACCGTTCAGGTGCTGTTGATGGCCCTGCTGGCCTTGCTGTTCTGCCTCGATCCCAGCAGCCACCGCCGGCTGCTGATCGCCCTCACCCCCAGCTTCTGGCGGGGACGGATGGCCGCCCTGCTCGACCGCTGCCGCGAGGCCCTCGGCGGCTGGCTGGCGGGGATGACCCTCTCGGCCTTCACGGTGTTTCTGCTCACCTGGGCGGGGCTGGCCATCCTGCGGGTGCCGCTCGCCCTGCTCAGTGGGCTGCTCTGTGGACTGCTCACCTTTGTGCCCACTGTGGGCCCCACCGCCGCCACCCTGCTGCCGCTGGCGGTGGCCCTGCTGGTGTCGCCGGCGCGGGTGCTGCAGGTGCTGGTGCTGCGGCTGATCCTGCAGAACGTGGAGGCCTTCCTGCTCACGCCGCTGCTGCTGCGGCGCACGGTGAACCTGCTGCCCACGGTGGCCCTGCTGGCCCAGCTCAGCCTGGGTGCCCTGCTCGGCCTGCCCGGATTGCTGCTGGCGCTGCCGCTGGTGGTGGTGCTGCAGGTGATCTGCGAGCAGGTGCTGGTGCGCGATGTGATGGACCGCTGGACCTGACAGGCCCGTGCGGGTTCAACAGCCCCGGTAACGCCGCCAGAGGCTGGGCTGCAGCAGCAGCACGAGCACCGCCAGCGGGTGGCCGCGCAGCAGATACAACACGGCCGTGAGGGTGGGCCTGTCGATCAGCAGCCGCAGGTCGTCGCGCAGATCCCACAGGGCGAGGATGGCCAGCACCAAGGGCAGGACCGGCCAGCCCTTGCGATGGCCAGGGGAGGTCATCGGCGGCTGAACAGGGGCAGCAGGGTGGGCGCCACGCTGATGCTCGACCAGGCGCCCACCAGGATGCCGATGCTGAGAGCCACGGCAAACCAAAACAGGGTGCTGCCGCCGAACAGGATCAGGGCGATCAGGGGCAACAGGGTGGTGAGGCTGGTGTAGAGGGAGCGGGTGAGGGTGGCCTGCACGGCGGCATCGGCCTGATCGGCCAGGGGCTGGCCCTGCAGTTCAGCCCTCTTTTCGCGGATGCGGTCGAAGATCACCACGGTGTCGTTCACCGAATAGCCGGCGATGGTGAGCAGGGCCACAGCGAACAGGCTGTTCACCTCCACGCCGGCCAGCAGCCCGAGCCAGGCGAACACCCCACAGGTGATCAGCACGTCGTGGGCCAGGCAGAGCAGGGCCAGTGCCGCGTAGATGCGGTCGTAGCGGAAGCTGATGTAGAGGGCAATGCCGGCGAAACTCACCAGCAGGGAGATCAGGCTGGAGCGCAGCAGCTGGGAGCCGAGGGTGGGGCCGATCGTCTCGATCGACAGCCCGCCGGGCTCGCTGTCGCCCAGCACGGGCTGGAGCTGTTCCACCAGGGCCTGGCCCTGGGCGGGGGAGAGGGTGGGCAGGCGCATCACCACCTGGGATCCCTCATCCAGCAGCTGAACCGACACGCCGCGCAGATCGGGGGCTGAGGCGTCCGGCTCGGCGGGGAGCTTGGCGGCGCGGATGGCCGCCTCCACCTGGCCAGCACTGAGGGGCGGGCAACCGGCGGTGCAGCGGCGGCTCAGTTCGATCTGGGTGCCGCCGGTGAAATCGAGGCCAGGCCGCAGCGGGGCGCGGATCCCCGGCGACAGCCAGGAGGCGGCGATGCCGATCACGCTGAGCAGCAGGGCCAGGGCGGACACCGTCCAGAGCAAGCGGCGCTGGCGGTTCACCCGGAACTGGAGCTGGGAAACAAGGGAGAGCATCGGCTGGGCGTCGTCAGGCCGCCGTGGGCAGTTCGGCCCGGGGCAGGAAGTAGGTGGAACGGCGCAGGGCCGGGTAGCTCATCAACAGCCGCAGCAGGCTGCGGGTCACGGTGAGCGCACTGAACAGGCTGAGCAGCACGCCGATGGCCAGGGTCACCGCAAAGCCCTTCACAAAGCCCGTGCCCAGAGCGAACAGCGCGAAGCAGCTGATCAGGGTGGTGAGCTGGCCATCGAGGATCGAGGAAAAAGCCAGGGAAAAACCCGTGTCGATCGAGCGGATCAGGGTGTTGCCCTCGCGCAGCTCATCCTTGATCCGCTCAAAGATCAGCACGTTGGCATCCACCGCCATGCCCAGCGACAGGATGAAACCGGCGATCCCGGGCAGGGTGAGGGTGACGGGGATCAGGGCGTAGACCGCCAGGTTGAACAGGGCGTAGAGGCTGAGAGCGATCACGGCCACCAGCCCGGCCAGGCGATAGGTGAGCACCATGAACAGGGCCACCAGCGCCAGGCCGGAGAGGGCTGCCACCAGGCTGGTGCGCACATTTTCGGCCCCCAGGGAGGGGCCCACGGTGCGCACTTCCAGCACCTTGATCGGCAGGGGCAGGGAGCCGCCGCGCAGCTGCACCTCCAGCTCGCGGGATTCCTCGGCGGAGAAGTTGCCGGTGATGCTGGCCGAGCCGCCGGTGATGCCGGCTGCCCGGAATTCAGGACCCACGCTGGCTTCGGTGATCGAGCGGCCATCGAGCACGATCCCCAGCAGCCTGGGGGTGCCAGCGATCGACTGGGTGAGCCTGGCGAAAGCGTCACCGCCTGCCCGGGTGAAGGAGAGGGTCACCTCCCAGCCCGAGCCGCTCTGCTGCTGCTGGCGGCCGGCACCGGCAAGATCTTTGCCGGTGAGGGCTGCGGGCTCATAGAGGGCCACGATGCGACGGTTCACCGCCTCCAGCAACAGGCGCAGCTGCTCGGATTCATCGGCGCCGGCCGGCACGGTGACCCCCTGCTCGCGCAGGGAGGTGGCCAGCTGATCGGCGCTGATCGGCGGCGGTTCGGGCTGCTGGGCACCGTCCGGAGTGGAGGAATCGGAGCCGGGACGGCGTTCGCGCAGGGCCAGCACGGCCTGGGCCTGGCGCTTGAGCGCCAGCAGGCCACGCATCTGCTCCTCGGTGCCGCTCTTCTGGGCGCGGAATTCGAGCAGGGCCGTG
>JBIIXY010000121.1:0-6834 GCA_044347105.1 Prochlorococcaceae cyanobacterium | reverse complement strand
CCACCTCTCCGAGCGGGGCCTGCAGGTGGCCGTCGCGGTCCTCCACCCACACCGCCATCAACTGGCGTTCGGAACTGAAGGGAATCTCAGCGGCACGCCGGTAGTGGCTGCGCAGTTCGAAGTCGTCGATGCCCTGCTTGGCCGCCACCACGGAGAGGGCCCCTTCGGTGGGATCGCCGAGAATCTCCCAGCTGCCATCGGACTTCTGCCTGTGCTCGGCGTCGCTGCAGAGCACGGCCGCCTGGAGCAGCAAGCGTTCCAGGCCCGGGGCAGCCCCCGCCGTTGCTCCCTCTGGAGCGGTGAGGGGCCGGGGCGTGAAGGCGCCGGTGGGCTCGTAGCCGAGGCCACCCACGGCCACGGCCTCGGTGCCGAGGCGCAGCTCCTGCACAACCTGGCGGTTCTGGGTGAGGGTGCCGGTCTTGTCGGAGCAGATCACGGTCACCGAACCGAGCGCTTCCACCGCTGGCAGGCGGCGGATCAGGGCCGCCCGCTGCACCATCCGCTGGGTGCCGATCGCCAGGGTGACGGTGATCACGGCCGGCAGGCCCTCGGGCACGATCGCCACCGCCATCGACAGCGACACCTCCAGGAGGTTGAGCGGGTTCTGGCCGAGCAGCAGGCCCAGCCCCACCACCACGGCCACCAGCGCCAGGGAACTGCCCACCAGCACCCTGGCCAGGCCGTCGAGGCGCTCCTGCAGCGGCGTGCTCTCTCCGCCGGCGGTGTTGATGAGCTGGGCGATCTGGCCCAGCTCGGTGGCCATGCCGGTGGCGGTCACCAACGCCACACCGCGGCCCCGCACCACCTCGGTGCCCTGGAACAGACAGTTCTGGCGCTCCAGCACCGGCGTGCTCTCCTCCAGCACGAGATCGGCCTTCTTGAACACCGCTTCCGCTTCGCCGGTGAGCGCCGCCTCACGCAGGCCCAGATCCACCGCCTCCAGGAGGCGGGCATCGGCGGGCACCCGGTCGCCCGCCTCCAGGCGGATCAGGTCGCCCGGCACCAGCTCCTCACTGTTCAGGCGATGCCACTGGCCGTCGCGGCGCACCTGCACCTGGGGCTGGGCCATGTCGCGCAGGGCCAGCAGCGCCTTCTGGGCGCGGCTCTCCTGCAGATAACCGAGCAGCCCGTTCAGGACCACGATCAGCACGATGGCGATCGCATCCTTGGGAAACTTCTGCTCCACATAGGCCACGCCTGCCGACACGGCGGCCACAGCAAGCAGCATGATCAGCATCACGTTGCTGAACTGATCCCAGAGGATCTGCCAGGTGCTGCGACCGGCGGCCAGTTCCAGCCTGTTCGCACCGCCATCGGCGAGGCGGCGGGCACTCTCAGCAGTAGAGAGCCCGTCGGGACTGGCCCTGAGCTCACTCAGGGCGTCCTGAGCCGCCAGCGCATGCCAGGAGGATGGGCTGTGAAGGGCCACGCTTTGGTTGGAGTCGGGTCTGTAACCTTAAGGCAAGTGGCTGGATTGTTCAGGCGCCGAAGATCAGTGATTCACCGTGAATAAATGGTTGGCCCTTCTCTCCCGAGGTGAGCGGCAACATCGCTGGGCGGGGCGATTGAGAGCAGGCTCATCAACGGGTTTGATCAACTTGAGATGATCCACGGAAAGTCGGGGAGCTGGCTGCCAACCGCCGTCCCAGTAACAGCAGCCCCACAACCGTGGTGCCACTCACCATCAGCACCAAAGCTGAGAACTGAGCAGGACTGATCAATCCCGCAGCCAGGGCGGTGGACGCAAACACCAGCCCTGGCAAGCCACGGGGCAGAAGGCCAAACACCACCAACCAGCGATCCACGCCCGCCGCCTGATCGCGCCTGGTGACACCGATCGCGCAGATCGCCTTGCACAGGAGGGCCAACAGGAACAGCAGCCCAGCCATCCCCCAGGAGGATGGCTCCAGCAGGGTGGCAGCTTCAATCCGCATGCCCACGCTCAGAAAGAACAGCGGCAGGAAGACGTCTGAGAGCAGCGCCAGCTGGCGACGCAGATCGTCGGCCTGGACGGTTTCTTCCTGCATCGGGGCCAGCCGTTGCAGCAACACTCCTCCCCAGAGGGCACCGAGCAGGCTGGTGAGCCCCGAGAGTTCCCCCAGCCAACTGCAACCGGTGAGCAGCAACAACACACCAAGAGGGCCCGGTCGCCAGGAGCCGTGGCAGGAGTGCCACCAGCGACTGATCGGGAAGCTGGCAGCTGCCAACGCGATCACCAGCAGCGTGATCCCGACCCCAATCCAATCAGGCGCCGTTCCATTGGCCGGCGCGGTGACGCCGGCACCGAGCAGGGAGGCCAGGGTGAGAAGGCCGATCGCCGGTAGATCGTCGAGCACCGAAACACCCACCAGCAACCGTCCCGATGGGGTGCCCAGGGCACCGGCCTGGGCAAGGGCGCGCAGAGTCACCCCTGTGCCGGTGGCACTGAGCACGGCCACAAACAGCACGGTGGTGCCCAACGGAAGATTGAACAGCTGCTGCAGCGGCCACCAGGCCAGCAGGGGGGTGAGGGCGGAAAGCAACACCAGCCGCAACACGGCTCTGGGCCGGGAACCGAGCAGGCCGCCGCGCACCTCAAGCCCCACCTGAAAAAAGAGGGTGAGCACACCCAGCTCGGTGAGCCCGGCGAGGGGCTCAATCCTGCTGAAGGGCAGAACGGTGTTGCCCAGCACAAAGCCCACCAGCAGCTCCACCACGATGGCGGGCACAGCCCAGCGCGCCAGCTTGCCCGCGGTGAGTCGCGCTGCGGCCAGGCCGATCAACAGAATCAGCAGCGTGGTGAGCAGGGATGGGGATTTCAGCGGAGCTCAGCCTCCAACCAACGTGCTGGAAGTCTGCTGCCACCCAGCCCAACTCCAAAGCACCACACTCTCCGCAGACCCCAGCTCCCGATGCTTCCCTTCCACTGGCTCACCCAGACCATTGCCTTCGGTCTGGGGATCTCCTTCAGCCCGATCAACATCGCCCTGGTGGCCCTGCTGCTGCTCGGGGCTCAACCGCTGCGGCGCTGCGGCACCTTTCTAGCTGGCTGGATGCTGGCCAACGGCGGCGCCCTTGGGCTGGTGGTGGCAGTGGGTGGGCGCCTGAGCTGGGCGATGCACCTGGGCAGCCGCGGCCAGATCGTGATCGATCTGATCGGCGCCGGAGCACTTCTGGGGCTGGGGCTGTTTCAACTCACCCCAGCGGTGGCGATCGGCGAAGAGAACTGGGCGATGCAATTGATGGGCAAGCTGCCGGAGCTCGGCGGCCTGCCCCTGCTTACCCTCGGCGCCGGCTGCGCCCTGGTGAGCCCCGAGAACCTGGTGTTCTATGTGAAGGAGGGGGGCATGCTGCTCACCAACCACACCAGCCTGCGGGGCGATCTGGAGGTGGGAGCGGTGTTTGTGGCCATCACCACCTCGCTGCTGCTGCTGCCGCCGCTGTTGTGGCTGGTGAGCGGCGAACGCCTGCGGGCACCGCTCACGGCCCTCAACGACTGGCTGGTGCACCGGGCCGAATGGCTGGTGGGCGTGTTTGCCCTGGGGCTGGGGCTCTACCTGGGCTGGCAGGGCCTGGAAGGCCTACACAACACGGTGCTGGCTGTGGGGCAGGTTTCGGCCTTCTCCCAATACGCCAGGTGATCAGCAGACTGGGCCATGGCGCGTTCGGGCTGTTCAACTTCAGCCCCATCGGCATCGGCGTGTGGCTGGTGGGTGGCTTGGCTGATCTGCCGCTCAGCGCCTGAGGCCCAGCTCAGGCGATCTGGCTGAGGAACTGGCGGCTGCGGGGGTGCTGGGGGTTGGTGAAGAACTGCTCCGGTGGGGCCTCCTCCACCACCTGGCCCTCGGCCATCAGCACCACCCGGCTGGCCACCTGACGGGCGAAACGCACCTCGTGGGTCACCACCACCATGGTCATGCCATCGCGGGCCAGCTCCTGCATCACCGCCAGCACCTCCTGCACCATTTCAGGATCCAGGGCGCTGGTGGGCTCGTCGAACAGCAGGATGCGCGGCTCCATGCACAGGGAGCGGGCGATCGCCACCCGCTGCTGCTGGCCACCCGAAAGCTGACCGGGATACTTGCGGGCCTGCTCGTGGATGCCGACGCGTTCGAGCAGCTCGAGCGCCTGTCGCTCCACCTCAGCCGTGGGCCGCTTGCGCACCAGCACCGGGGCCAGGGTGAGGTTCTCCAGCACCGTGAGGTGCGGAAACAGGTTGAACTGCTGGAACACCATCCCCACCTCACGGCGGACGGCATCGATCTGGCGCACGTCGTTGGCGAGCGGGATGCCATCCACCACGATCGAACCCTTCTGAAAGTCCTCCAGCGCATTGAAGGTACGGATGAAGGTGCTCTTGCCCGACCCCGAGGGCCCCATCACCACCACCACCTCGCCCTGGCGCACCGTGAGATCCACGCCACGCAGCGCGTGGAAGCCATTGGGATACCACTTTTCAACCCCACGGGCCTCGATCATCACCGGGCCGTCACTGGTGTCGCCGTGAATGGGGTTGCCGTGATTGGTCGAGGACGTCATGCCTGGGAGGTGGCGGTGGGTGATGGATGGGTGTTGAGGCGGGTCTCCAGCGCCCGGCTGCCCAACCCGAGGGCGGCGCAGCAGCACCAGAACAGCACGGCCAGCACCAGATACACCTCGGCGTTCTTGCCCAGGAAAGCGGGGTTGGCCATCACCGTGCGGGCCGTGCCGAGCAGCTCGAGCAGGCCGATCAGCGAGAGCAGGGTGGTGTCCTGGAGCAGGCTGATGAACTGGCCCACCGTGGCCGGCAGGGCCACCCGCAGAGCCTGGGGCAGCACCACGTGAACCAGGGCCCGGGGCACAGACAGCCCCAGGGAGCGGGCCGCCTCCAGTTGCCCTGAGGGCACAGCCGCCAGGCCGGAGCGCACGGCCTCGGCCACATAGGCGGCCGCAAACAGGGTGAGCACCCAGGCGGCGCGCCACACCCGCTCAGGAGTCATGCCCCCCGGGAGGAGGAAGCCCAGGATGTTCTGGCCCAGGAACAGCAGGGTGATCAGCGGCGCTCCCCGGATGAACTCGATGTAGAGCACCGAGCCCCAGCGCAGCAGCGGCAGGGTGCTGCGGCGCCCCAGGGCCAGCAGCACACCCAGCGGGAAGCAGAGCAGGATTGCGAAGCTGGCCTGGATCAGGGTGAGCAGCAAACCGCCCCATTCCGAGGGGGGCACCTGGATCAGACCGAGGCCACCGCTGATCAGCACCATCCCCAGCAGATAGAGCACCGGCCACAGGAGAGGCACCAGGGCCAGGCTGGCCGGCGGCAGCAGCCCAGCCCAGCGGCCCGAGGCCCAGCGCAGCCCAACCAGCACGGCGGCGATCAACCACCAGCGCACCTGAATGGGGAGCTGGAGCCCCAGCCCCAGGGGCACCAGCAGCGCCAGGGCCAGGAGGATGGCCACCGCCAGACGGTCGTTCCGGGGCCAGAGGCGCTCAGGGCGACCGGCACGGGGCGTGGCGCGCAGCAGACCCCAGCTGAGCCCGGTGGCAGCTGCCAACAGGGCGGTGAGCAGCCAGAGGCGCCACTGTTGATCGGCGGGATAGCGCCCCACCGCGAACAGGGTGCTGTTGGCCTGGATCACGGCCCACTGGGCCTGAAACAGGGCCCACTTCAACAGGGCAGCGGCAGCCACCAGCAGAGCAGTGATCAGGCCGATCGAAATCAGCGCATCGAAGGGGGTGGCGAACAACTCGCGGCGCAGGCGCTGAACCAGCGGATTCATCAGCGCTCCCTCAGTTGCACCAGGCCGTTGAGGCCATTCATCAACGCTGAGATCAGCAGATCGATCAGAAGGTAGGAGCCCAGCAGAATCAGCACCACCTCCACCGCCCGGCCGGTCTGGTTGAGGGTGGTTTCCGCCACCGAGTAGAGATCGGTGTACCCACAGGCCACAGCCAGCGAGGAGTTCTTGGCCAGCGAGATGTACTGGCTGTTGAGCCCTGGCACGATCACCCGCAGGGCCTGGGGCAGCACAATGCGCCTCAGGGTCTGGAAGGGGCTGAAGCCCAGGGAGCGGGCCGCCTCCCACTGCCCACGGGGTACCGCGGCGACCCCGCCCCGCACCACCTCGGCGATGAAGGCGGCCGTGTACACCACCAGGCCCGTGAGCAGGGCGCTGAACTCCACCGTGAGCCGCAGCGGCGCCTGCCACTGGCCGTCGACCAGTTCGGGGTGCCAGAGATACAGGCCCGACTTGGCCAACACTAGCCCTGGCAGCTGAATCGCATCCCCACCTCCCGGCAGGGCCAGGAACACCACGAAATACCAGAACACCAGCTGCAGCAGCAGCGGAATGTTGCGGATCACCTCCACATAGATCCTGGCCAACCGACGCAGCAGGCCGTTGCTGCTGAAGGCCGCCACCCCCACCAGGGTGCCCAGCAGGGTGGCGCCAACCAGCCCCACCAGCACCACCCGCACGGTGTTGACCAGCCCGGCCAATAGTCCGCGCCAGTAGGGCAGATCGGCACGGAAGGGGATCAGGGATTCGGAGATATCGAAGCCGGCCGGATTGTCGAGCCAGCCCCAGCTGAGCAACAGACCGGCGGCGGTGAGGTTGCGCACCAGGTTGCTCAGCAGGAAGGCCACCAGCACCAGCAGCGCCAACCCGGCAGCGCCCTGCACGAGCCAGGGGATCAGGCGGCGGTTGCGCCACCAGGGGGTCACCGCGGCATCCATCAGCGGAAGGGCTGGGAGTAGATCAGGCCGCCCTGCTGCCACTGGCGGTTGAGGCCGCGCTCCAGCTTCAGCGGCGAGCTGGTGCCTACGTTGCGCTCAAAGATCTCGCCGTAATTCCCCACAGCCTTCACGGCACGCACCAC
>JBIIXY010000120.1:0-6893 GCA_044347105.1 Prochlorococcaceae cyanobacterium | reverse complement strand
GCCGCATGGCCGCCGCCACCACCAAGCAGGTGCTGGCCCAGAAGCTGCGCGACCAGCAGCGGCGCATGATTCAGGAGGAATTTGCCGATCTGGAGGATCCGGTGCTCACCGCCCGGGTGATCCGCTTCGAGCGCCAGAGCGTGATCATGGCCGTGAGCAGCGGCCTGGGCCGGCCCGAGGTGGAGGCCGAGCTGCCCCGCCGCGACCAGCTGCCCAACGACAACTACCGCGCCAACGCCACCTTCAAGGTGTTCCTCAAGGAGGTGAGCGAGGTGCCCCGCCGCGGGCCCCAGCTGTTCGTGAGCCGGGCCAACGCCGGCCTGGTGGTGTACCTGTTCGAGAACGAGGTGCCTGAGATCCAGGAGGGCTCGGTACGGATTGTGGCGGTGGCCCGCGAGGCCAATCCCCCCAGCCGCTCGGTGGGCCCGCGCACCAAGGTGGCGGTGGACAGCGTCGAGCGAGAGGTGGATCCGGTGGGCGCCTGCATCGGCGCCCGCGGCTCCCGCATCCAGCAGGTGGTGAACGAGCTGCGCGGAGAGAAAATCGATGTGATCCGCTGGTCGCAGGATCCGGGCCAGTACATCGCCAACTCCCTCAGCCCGGCCAAGGTGGAGATGGTGCGCCTGGTGGATCCGGAGGGTCAGCACGCCCACGTGCTGGTGCCGCCCGATCAGCTCAGCCTGGCGATCGGCCGGGAAGGCCAGAACGTGCGCCTGGCGGCCCGTCTCACCGGCTGGAAGATCGACATCAAGAACGCCAACGAGTACGACCAGGACTCCGAGGACGCCGTGGTGTCCGAGCTGATCGCCCGCCGCCAGGAGGAGGAGCAACTCCAGGCCGAAGCGGAGGCCCGCCTCGCCGCCGAACAGGCCGCCCGCGCCGAGGAGGATGCCCGCCTGCGGGAGCTCTACCCCCTGCCGGAGGACGAGGAGGAGTACGGCGAAACCGAGGAGGCCGATGCACAAGACGGCATGGCCGATGCTGAGCTGGCGGAAGCTGCCGAGGTGGCCGGCGCGAAGGTCCCCCATGACGGGGAGGCCTGAGGCTGATGGCTGGCAGGCCCGTGCTGCGGCGCTGCGTCGCCTGCCGCACCCTGCGCGACCGGCGGGAGCTGTGGCGCGTGGTGCGTGTGGCGGAGGGTGGCGTGGTGCTCGATCAGGGCATGGGCCGTTCCGCCTATCTCTGTCCCCAGCTGAGCTGCCTGGAGGAGGCGCGCAGGCGCAGGCGCCTTTCACGGGCCCTGCGCTGCCCCGTGGACGAGCGTCTGCTGGACACGCTGATGCAGCGCTTGAGCAACGAAGCTCTACGCCCCACACCCCCCTGAGGCAAGATGGCTTTTGGCCGCATCGCGCCGGCGGCCTGGTGTGCCCTTGAACCGCCTGGCGGTCTGGAGGCCCCGACCATTGGAGACCTGAATGACCAGCAGCGGCAAAGTCAGAATTTATGAGCTGTCCCGGGACCTGGGCCTGGAGAACAAGGACGTGCTCGATGCCGCGGAACAGCTGGGGGTGGCCGCCAAGAGCCACAGCAGCTCGATCAGCGACGACGAGGCTGCACGCATCCGCCGACTGCTCGACAGAGGTGGCAATGGTGCCGCAGCCCAGGCCAGCCGCCCGGCCGCCAGTCAGCCTTCCGCCAGCCAAGGCAAAGCCATCCTCACCGTGAAGAAGGCCGCCCCCCCCGCCAGTCCAGCCGCCCCGGCGGCAGCGGCTCCTCCTGCAGTGGCCGCACCCTCAGCTCCCCCCAAGCCCGCCACCCCCAAGCCCGCCACCCCCAAGCCCCCGGTGAGCGCCCAGCCGGCGCCCCCCTCCCGGCCAGCGCCGGCCAAGCCTGCGGTGGTCCCGGCTGCGCCCAGCAAACCAGCCGCGTCGGCACCGGCCCGTCCGAGTTCGCCCGCACCGGCCCGGCCGCCTGCAGTGCCTGCCGCCAGCAAGCCGGCGGCGCCCGTCTCCTCTCGCCCGGCACCCAGCCGCCCCCAAGCACCGGCGCCGGCACGCCCCAGCACTCCCCAGCCCCGACCCGTCGCCGGGGCCAAGCCGCCGGTGGTGATCGCCTCCAAGCCGGCACGCCCTGCGGCACCAGCCCCCAGCCGCAAGCCCGAGCAGCCCAGCCGGCCAGCCGGCAGGCCCCAGCTGGTGGGCAAGCCCATGGGCGGCCAGCCTGGAGGCGGCAGCCGGCCTGCGCCCCCCGCCAGCCGGCCAGGCCTAAGCCAGCGTCCCCCGTCCCCCCAACGCTCTGGGGCCCCTGCTCCCACCCGCCCGAGCCAGGGCGGACGGCCCAGCCCCACCCCCCTCGAGCTGGTGGGCAAACCCATCCGCCGCGACAGCAGCGCCGGCAACGGGGGCAACCGCCCTGCTCCACCGAGCCGCCCGGGCATGCCCACGGGGATGCGCAAGCCGGTAGCCCCCGGCCAACTGATGCAGCTGCAGAAGCCCTCGGGGCGCACCCCCGCGCCGCCGCCGCGCCGTCCCGCCGAACGCAGCGAGGCGGCTCCTGCCGCACCGGGCACACCCGATCTGGTGCGGCCCACCGCCACGCCGCCGTCAGCGCCCCGGCGCCCAGGCTTCCGCGCCGGCACCCCTGGACCGGCCGGCAGGCCGCGCCGTCCCGACTGGGACGACAGCGCCAAGCTGGAAGCCCTGCGCAGCCGCTCGCCGCAGAAGCAGCGGCCCAAGGTGCACATCATCGGCGAAAACGATGATGCCCTCACCGCTGAAA
Organism: Prochlorococcaceae cyanobacterium; assembly: GCA_044347105.1. Lineage (GTDB taxonomy): Bacteria > Cyanobacteriota > Cyanobacteriia > PCC-6307 > Cyanobiaceae > NIES-981. The sequence goes on along the minus strand of JBIIXY010000120.1, from coordinate 4,175 downwards.
CCGGCGGCTACGCCGGCGAACAGGAGGCGGTGGTGCTGCAGGCCAGCCTGGCCCGCCCCGCCAAGCCCCGCCGCTCGGCCAGTCCGGCGGCCAAGCCCACCGTGGCGGTGCGCAAGCGCAAGAAGGAAACCACCCGCCAGCGTCAGCGCCGCCGGGCCATGGAACTGCGGGCGGCCCGCGAGGCCAAGCAGCAACGGCCGGAGATGCTGATCGTGCCGGAGGGCAACCTCACAGTGCAGGACCTGGCCGAAAAGCTCGGTGTGGAGAGCTCCGAAATCATCAAGAGCCTGTTCTTCAAGGGGATCATCGCCACGGTGACCCAGAGCCTCGATCTCTCCACGATCGAAGCGGTGGCCGAGGAGTTCGGGGTGCCCGTTCTCGAAGACGACGTGGAGGAAGCCGCCGCCAAGACGGTGGAGATGATCGAGGCCAGCGACCTCGCCCACCTGATCCGCCGCCCGCCCGTGGTCACGGTGATGGGCCACGTGGACCACGGCAAGACCAGCCTGCTCGACGCCATCCGCAAAACCCGGGTGGCCGCTGGCGAGGCCGGCGGCATCACCCAGCACATCGGTGCCTACCAGGTGGAGATCGACCACGCCGGCGAGGCACGCAAGCTCACCTTCCTGGATACCCCGGGCCACGAGGCGTTCACCGCCATGCGGGCCCGCGGCACCAAGGTGACCGACATCGCCGTGCTGGTGGTGGCCGCCGATGACGGCGTGCGGCCCCAGACCCTGGAGGCGATCAGCCATGCCCGCGCCGCCAAGGTGCCGATCGTGGTGGCGATCAACAAGATCGACAAGGAAGGGGCCTCACCCGACCGGGTGAAGCAGGAGCTCTCAGCCCAGGAGCTGGTGGCCGAGGACTGGGGCGGCAGCACCGTGATGGTGCCGGTGAGCGCCATCAAGGGCGAGAACATCGACAAGCTGCTGGAGATGATCCTGCTGGTGTCCGAGGTGGAGGACCTGCAGGCCAACCCCGACCGGATGGCCAAGGGCACCGTGATCGAGGCCCACCTCGACAAGGCCAAGGGTCCGGTGGCCACGCTGCTGATCCAGAACGGCACCCTGCGCACCGGCGATGTGGTGGCGGCCGGCCCGGTACTGGGCAAGGTGCGGGCCATGGTGGACGACACCGGCAAGCGGGTGAAGGCGGCCGGCCCCTCCTACGCCGTTGAAGCTCTGGGCTTCAGCGAGGTGCCCACGGCGGGCGACGAGTTCGAGGTCTACCCAGATGAGAAGGCAGCCCGCGCCGTGGTGGGTGATCGGGCCAGCGAGGCCCGGGCCACCCGCCTGGCCCAGCAGATGGCCTCGCGGCGGGTGTCGCTGGCCTCGATGTCCGGCCAGGCCAGCGAGGGCGAGCTCAAGGAGCTCAACCTCATCCTCAAGGCCGATGTGCAGGGTTCGGTGGAGGCCATTCTCGGCTCGCTCGAACAGCTGCCCCAGGGCGAGGTGCAGGTGCGGGTGCTGCTCTCGGCCCCGGGCGAGATCACCGAAACCGATGTGGACCTGGCTGCCGCTTCCGGCGCGGTGATCGTGGGCTTCAACACCTCGATGGCTCCGGGTGCCAAGCGTGCGGCGGATGCCACCGGCGTGGATGTGCGCGACTACGACGTGATCTACAAGCTGCTGGAGGACATCCAGCTGGCCATGGAGGGTCTGCTGGAGCCGGAGCTGGTGGAGGAGCCCCTCGGCGAAGCCGAGGTGCGGGCTGTGTTCACGATCGGCAAGAGCGCCGTGGCCGGCTGCTACGTCACCACCGGCAAGCTGCAGCGCAACTGCAAGGCGCGCGTCTGGCGCGGCAAGGAGAAGGTGTTCGAGGGCGACCTCGACTCCCTGCGCCGCAACAAGGACGACGTCAAGGAAGTGGCCACCGGCTTCGAGTGTGGCGTCGCCTGCGACCGCTTCAGCAGCTGGCAGGAAGGCGATCGCATCGAGGCGTTCAAGCTGGTGACCCAGCGCCGCACCCTCAGCACCTGATCTCCCTCCGGCACCCCCCAGGAGGCCCCTGGCCGTGAATCCCCGTAACGAGCCCCTGCTCTGGCTTCAGCTGGTGGCCCTTGGGGCCATCCCGCTGGAGCTGTTGCTGCTGTTGCTGCTGCTGGCAGGGGCTGATCCCGGACCGCTACCGGCTCTGGAGCGGGCCCTGGCCTGGGGGCTGGGGGTCCTCGCCCCCAGCCTGCTGCTCTGGCGGCGGCCTGCCGACTGTGGATCGCTGCTGGTGGTGCAGGTGCCCGCTGGGGGTCGCACCCCCTTGCTGCGCCATTTGAATACCCTTCAGCAGGGCTGGCTGCCGAAGATCCTGCTGCCCTTTGGCGCAGCCTTGCTGTTGGCCGTTCTGTGGATCGTGGACAGCCGGGCTGCCCTGGCCGCCCCCCTCTCTCCGGTGGATGGGGCCAGCCGGCTGGTGACGCTGATGCTGGCCGTTCCCCTCCTTGCCGTGCTCCTCTGGCAATGGCAGCAGCTGGGGCAGGCTCTCTGGCTGCTGAGCCGTTCTCCCCAACAGCTGGAAGAGCAGGGCAGCGGGCGCTCTGTGGCTTTCACGGACAGCAGCGTGCTCAGCCTCGGGCTGCCCGTGCTGCTCCTGCCCCCCCTTGCAGGTGCGGCCCCCTATCAGGGCCAGGATCAGATCAGTCCACCGTCGAAGACGTCGAGCGAGGGATCCGGGATCCAGTCGCCAGACCCAGAGCCGTCAGCGCTCCCCGCCACTGCGACTGCCACTGACTCCAGCGCCGCTGCCAGCCCGGTCGCGATCGAACCAGAGCAAGCCAGCGAAGAGCGCGAGGGCGACGACCTGGATCAAGAGGTCGACTGAAGCCACGTCCTGGCCGGCCGCCAGTCGCAGGGCCATGGCCGCCAGACCCACTCCTCCGGAAGCAGCCAATGCCAGCCAGAGGGCACGGCGCAGGCCTCGCCAGGGCGTCTGCAACTCGCGGAGCAGCCGGGCCTGGACGGCAGGATCCAGCTGGCGTGAGCTGGACTGATTGGATCCCATGGGACGCACTGCCGGCGGAATGCTGAATGCTAATTTGCCCTTGTTGCCGGTGTAGCTCAGCGGTAGAGCAACTGATTCGTAATCAGTAGGTCGCAGGTTCAAATCCAGTCACCGGCTTTCTTTCAACAACATCACCCTGATCAGAGCGGCTGCAAAGAGCTGGTTGTGCTCTGGAAGGTGGACGTTTCCTCAGGATCCTGGACCCAAGCCGTTCGCAATGGTGATTGGCTGAACTGATCTGAGCTCAAGGGCCGAAATCAGCGCGGTCATGGTTTCTAAGAGCCCACTTCAAGGAATGGCCTCAACCGGCTTGATCAGCACGGCTGAACTCGATCAACCAGCACCCATGCCCACCGGCTGCATCAGGCCGCCGCCACCCGAGCCGTTGTCATCGTCATCACCACCTTTACCCGGCTGAAGCAGGGCGTAAACACCAAGAGCCGCACTGCAGACCAGGCCGAGCACCAGCTGAAGAGGAAACTCTGCAGACGCGGGAATCAAGAACTCGCCCATCCCTGAGAAGCGCTTTACAAAGCTAAATATACACCCATTTGGCGGGGACTGTGGCTCAAGACCTCGCCAACTTGCGGCCCCTCAGCCAACAAAAAGCCCCCACCTTGCGGCGGGGGCTTTCGGGATTCCGTTGGTCAGCCCAGCCTCGGCCAGGCTGGTTGGCTTCAGCCGAGGCTGTTGGCCTCAGCCGATAGAGGGGGCGGTCAGGGCCACGGGGGTGGCTTCGGCAGCGGCCAGGTCGAGGGGGAAGTTGTGAGCGTTGCGCTCGTGCATCACTTCCATGCCCAGACCAGCACGGTTCAGCACATCGGCCCAGGTATTCAGCACCCGACCCTGGGAATCCAGAATCGACTGGTTGAAGTTGAAGCCGTTCAGGTTGAAGGCCATCGTGCTCACGCCCAGGGCGGTGAACCAGATGCCGATCACGGGCCAGGCAGCCAGGAAGAAGTGCAGGCTGCGGCTGTTGTTGAAGGAGGCGTATTGGAAGATCAGGCGACCGAAGTAACCGTGGGCAGCCACGATGTTGTAGGTCTCTTCCTCTTGGCCGAACTTGTAGCCGTAGTTCTGGCTCTCGCTCTCGGTGGTCTCACGGACCAGGCTGCTGGTCACCAGCGAGCCGTGCATGGCGGAGAACAGGCTGCCGCCGAACACACCGGCCACACCCA
>JBIIXY010000119.1:0-6942 GCA_044347105.1 Prochlorococcaceae cyanobacterium | reverse complement strand
GCAAGGGAGCTGGTGATGTAGGCGCCGCTGATCTTGCCCCGCAGGGGCAGGGAACGGTCTTCCTGGCGGGTCCAGGAACTGATCCGGCAGCTCACCCCTTCCGGGGAGAGGTAATCGCCGAGCTCCAGGCCATAGATCAGAAAGTCGGTCTCGATGTTGTGCAGCCGCGGGGCGATGCCTAGATCACTGGTGTACACGAAGGGCCGCAGATACACCGGGCAGCTCGGTTTGTTGGCGCGCAGGAAAGCTGTGATGGCGTCGTGGATCGTCTGCTCCGGCAGCTCGGTGAGCAGCAGCCGGGCGCTCTGGCTGAGCCGGCGGGCGTGGCGGTCAGCGCGGAACAGCAGGATCTCAGCGGGATCGCCGGGGTTGGGCAGGGCCCGCATGCCTCCGAAAGCGCCGGTGCCGTAATGCAGGGCGTGGGTGGCCACCGACAGGGTGGCCTCGGCGAAGGGCACGCACTTGCCACCAAACCACGCATAGGGAAGGAACTGGTGCATGGCAACGGAACGGGGGCTGGGCGCCGGAGTTGCCCCGATCTTCTCACCGCAGCCTGCAGGATGGGGGGATGCACAGGTTGGCGGCAATTCCGGGAGTGGCGCACGAGGGCGGCTTCGCCTTTGTGGAGCAGGAGCCGGCCCCGGTGCTGCTGCTCACCAGTGCCGACACCGACCTGTTGGTGCTGGAGCAGCTGCTGGAGGCTGAACCGCAGTTGCTGGGGGCAGAGCTGCGCGGGCTCAACCTCTCCGCCCTCGCGCACCCGGCGGTGGTGGACCACTACCTGGCTACCACCGCCAGCACGGCGCAGATCGTGGTGGTGCGCCTGCTCGGCGGGCGGGGGCACTGGAGCTATGGCCTGGAACGGCTGTGCCACTGGGCTGAAGGCCGACCTGCGCGCCAGCTGCTGGTGCTGGCGGGTACGGCGGAGGAGGAACGGGCGCTCGCGGACCTGGGCACGGGGGATCCCGAGCTGGCGGTGTGCCTGGCTCGCTGCCTGCGGGTGGGTGGCCCGGCCAATGGTCGGCTGGTGCTGGCGGCCCTCGCTGCCCTGCTGCGAGGCCAGGGGTTCGACCCTCCCGAACCCCAGCCCCTGGCCGATCCCCTGCCCCACGACTGGCGCCAGGAGAGCGGCGAGCGCATCGGCGTGATCGCCTACCGGGCCCTCCTGCAGGCCGGCGATCTGGCGTTGATGGAGGCCCTGCTGGCCGGCCTGCGTGAGCGGGGCCTCTGCCCGCGGGCCCTGTGGGTGAGCGGTCTGCGCGATGGAGGGGTCCAGCAGGGCGTGCAGCAGCTGCTGGCCCGCGAGCGGGTGCAGGCGGTGCTCTGTTGCACGTCCTTCGCCTCGGTGCAGTTTGAGGAGGCCAGCCTGGGGGCCCCGCTCTGGGAGCAACTGGACGTGCCGGTGCTGCAGCTGCTGAGCAGCAGTCAGCCGCGCCAGCGCTGGCTGGCCAGCAGCATCGGCCTCTCCCCCACCGATCTCAGCCTGCAGGTGGCCCTGCCCGAGCTCGATGGGCGGATCACCACCCGCATCGGCGCCTTCAAGGAGTGCGTCGGCGCGGGCGATCAGCTTGGGGCGGCCCTGCAGCGCTATCGCCCCGATCCGGAGCGACTGCGCTGGGTGTGTGAGCTCGCCGCCAACTGGATTGCCCTGCGCCGCACCCCCGCCGGCGAGCGGCGGGTGGCCCTGGTGCTGGCCAACTACCCCACGCGCAACAGCCGCCTGGCCAATGGGGTGGGACTGGATACGCCCGCCTCCGCGGCGGCGATGTTGCAGTGGCTCCAGGACGCGGGCTATGGCGTTGCCGGCGCCCTGCCCGCCGACGGCCAGGCCCTGATCGAGGCTCTCTTGGCCGGCCGCAGCAATGATCCGGAGAGCGGCCACCGCCCAGCCCTGGCCCATCTGCCCCTGGCCACCTACCGAGCCTGGTACGACCAGCTGCCCGCCGAGGGCCGCCAGCGCCTGGAGGCGGCCTGGGGCCCGCCAGAGCAGGACAGCGGCCTCGAGCCCATCGCCCAGGGGGGGGTGGGCTTTGCGGTGCGCGGTCTCCAGTACGGCCACGTGGGTGTGCTGATCCAGCCGGAGCGGGGCTACGACCGTGACCCGAGCCTCAGCTACCACTCGCCCGATCTGCCCCCCACCCACGCCTACCTGGCCCAGTACCTCTGGCTACGCCAGGTGTTCGCCGCCCAGGCGGTGGTGCACGTGGGCAAGCACGGCAACCTGGAGTGGCTGCCCGGCAAGGGGCTGGGGCTCTCCGATCAGTGCTTCCCGGAATGGGCGCTGGGGCCGCTGCCCCACCTCTATCCCTTCATCGTCAACGACCCGGGCGAGGGGTCCCAGGCCAAGCGCCGCAGCCAGGCGGTGATCCTCGATCACCTCACGCCGCCCCTGGGCCGGGCTGGCCTGCACGGCGCGCTGCAGCAGCTGGAGACCCTGCTCGATGAGTACTGGGAAGCGACCCAGGTGGGCAGCAGCGAGCGGGCCACCCTGGTGCGCCGGCAGCTGGAGCTCCGGCTCACCGACCTGGAGCTGCCCCTGGGCAGCGCAGGCGACCTGGAGGCTCGGCTTGAGGCCGCCGATGGCTATCTCTGCGAGCTCAAGGAAGCCCAGATCCGGCTGGGGTTGCACCGCTACGGCCAGCTGCCGGAGCCGGCGGAGCTGGCGGAACTGCTGCTCTGCCTGGCGCGGGCTCCCCAGGCGGGCCTGGTCGGGCTCACCCAGGCCCTGGCCCGCGATCAGGGGCTGGAGTTCGACCCCTGGTCCGACCCGGAGGAGCAGCCGCTCAGCGCCGCCGATCAGCTGGCCCTGGCGCCGGCCCGGCGGGTGGGGGACGGCGTGGAGCGGCTGGAACGTGAGGCCCTCGACCTCTGCCGTTGGGCCCTGGTCCAGGCCCAGGACCAGCTGGCCAGGCAGAGGCGTCCCCAGGCCATCGGTCCCCACACCGCGCCGGTGCTGCACCACCTGCGGCAGGTGCTCCTGCCCCGGCTGCTGGCCTGCGGGGAGCAGGAGCGCCAGGCCCTGCTCGCCGGCCTGGAGGGTCGCCGGATTGCCGCCGGCCCCTCCGGCGCCCCCACCCGCGGCCGGCCCGACCTGTTACCCACCGGGCGCAATTTCTACTCGGTCGACCTGCGCGGTCTGCCCACCGAGGCCGCCTGGGACCTGGGCCGCCGCAGCGCCGAGCTGCTGCTGGAGCTGCACCTGCAGGAGGAGGGGGAGCACCTCCAGACCCTGGCGCTGTCGGTGTGGGGCACCAGCACGATGCGCAATGGTGGTGAGGACATCGCCCAGGCCCTGGCCCTGCTGGGGGTACGGCCCGTCTGGGACGGGCCGACCCGCCGCATGGTGGATCTGGAGGTGGTGCCCTTGGCCCTGCTGGGCCGGCCGCGGGTCGACGTGACCTTGCGCATCTCCGGCCTGTTCCGCGACGCCTTCCCCCAGCTGGTGGGCTGGGTGAATCGGGCGACCGCCCTGGTGGCGGCCCTCGATGAACCGCAGGAGGCCAACCCTCTGGCTGCAGCGGCGCGCCGCGAGGGCACTTCTGCCCGAGTGTATGGCTCCGCGCCGGGGGCCTACGGGGCGGGCCTGCAGGGGCTGATCGACAGCGGCCAGTGGGAGACGCGGGCCGACCTGGGTGAAGCCTTTCTCAACTGGAGCAGCTGGCGCTATGGCGCGGCCGAGGGGGACCCTGCAGGCCCAGGGGCCGGGATCGAGGCGGCAGCCGACCGCCAGGGGCTGGAACAGCGGCTGGGCAACGTGCAGGTGGTGCTGCACAACCAGGACAACCGCGAGCACGACCTGCTCGATTCCGACGACTACTACCAGTTCCAGGGGGGTCTCAGCGCCGCCGCCGAAACCCTGCAGGGCCGTGCTCCCGCGGCCTGGTTCGGTGACCATTCCCGCGCCGCCCGGCCTCGGCTGCACCGCCTGGAGAAGGAATTCGACAAGGTGCTGCGCTCCCGCCTGCTCAACCCCCGCTGGATCGAGGGCATGCAGAAGCACGGCTACAAGGGCGGCTTCGAGATGGCCGCCAGCCTCGACTACCTGTTTGCCTACGACGCCAGCACGGGCCGGGTGCCCGACTGGAGTTACGGCGCATTGGCGAACCATTGGCTGGTAGAGCCAGGTGTGCGCGCCTTCCTCGAGCAGCACAATCCGTGGGCTCTGCGGGACATGGCTGAGCGGCTGTTGGAGGCCCACCACCGGGGCCTCTGGAGCGGCGCCTGTGAGGGGCAACTGGCCAGCCTGCGGCAGCTGGTGCTGGAGGCGGAAGCGCTGGTGGAGCAGCGCTAACCATCCGCGTCGATCAGAACTTCAGCTGTTGAGGTCTTTGACCATCTGCTTGAACGGGTCGATGGCGCCGGGCTTGGCCGTGTTCAGGGCGCTCACCTGGGGCTGGGGGCTGGAGTTGGCGGCGGCTTTCTGCTCTTTCTCCTGCTTGATCGCAGCAGGGCCACCGGGAACGTTCACACCCACCGCAGACCCCTTTTTGCGCTGGTCCAGCTCGGCCTGGGACATCGGCTGGGCGAATGTTTTCTTCACTGGCTTGGGAACACCGCCGGTGAGGCTGACAGGGCCCGACTCGCTGGGGGCGCCGGGCAGACCCTCGGACACCTTTTCCAGCTTGGCCTCCATCGAGGCCACCTCGGCCACCATCTCCTTGTTGCCGGGGCTGTCGGCGGTACCAGGGAAGGTGTGACGGATGGTGTTGGAGCGGCGCATGAACGTCACGTCGCCCAGGCTGCTCGACTGGTCGGGGTCGAGATAGACAGTTTCGGCTGGTTTGCGGGCTTTTGGACCGCTTGGGGCGGCGTTCGCGCCGGAGCCGGAGGAGAACAGGCGATCAAACAGACCCATCGGCGGGCAAGGGGAAAGCGTCAGCAAACCCTAGCGGCCGTGGAGGGCCAGACCATGGGTATCCGTACCACAACTCTGCAATAGGCCCCGGCGGTCGAGGTCGCGGGCGATCGCTTCGCACACCAAGGGTGTGGCTTGCCAGCGGGGTTGCAGCTCGTAGTCGTACCAGGCTTCGGCACCGTCGAAGCCCAGGTCAGCCGCCGCCCCGATCAGGGTGGAGAAAGGCAGGCGGTAGCGAGCGGGGTGGGCCAGCAGGGCCAGGCCATCGGCTGCGTGCACAGCCTCCAGCACCGCTTCTGCCTTGAGCTGCTGCCCCACCACGCTGCTTCCCTGCAGGTAGGGATGGAGGCTGGGGTGCTCCTCGGCGAAGCCGAGGGCGAGCACATGCACCAGACAACCCTCCAGCAGGCAGCTGATCTCCACACCCCGCCAGAGGGTGGGCACGGCTTGACCCCGGTTGCAGGCTGCTGCGAGGGCTGCCGCCACCCGATTGCTGCCCTCGATGGCGTGGTGGTCGGTCACGGCCAGGTGCTCGAGACCGATCGCGATGGCCTGATCCGCCAGCTGCTCGGGCCGCAGGCTGCCATCGCTGTGGATGGTGTGGCAGTGGAAGTTGAGCCGGGTTGGACAGCAGGAGGGGGACACCGTGGTCAGCACCGCGGCGAGGGGATGATCGGGGTGGCGCTTCAGGACCATGGCTTTTGAGAGCGTTCAGCCGGCTGCGGCCGTAGCCGCCTCACGCTCGGCCCGCAGCCGCCGCCAGCGCGCATAAAACTGAATCGAGGCGGCCATGAACACCACCAGGGCCATGATCAACCAGGTGGCGGCACCGGTGGGGAACTGGTTCTTGAACACCACCAGCATCACCACGATCACCAGCAGGAGGGTGGGCAGCTCATTGAGAGCCCGCAGCTGGCGTCCGCTCCACTGGCATTGTCCCTGTCGCAACCGTCCCATCAGCCTGTAGCAGAAGGCGTGGTAGGCGAGCAGGGCGAGCACGAAGGCCAGCTTCGCGTGCATCCATTCCTGTCGCAGCCAGGCGGGATTCACGCTCAGCAGCCCCACGGCACACACCACCGCCACCACCATGCCGGGGGTGGTGATGATGTTGGCCAGGCGCCGCTCCATCAGGGCGTACTGCTCTTCGAAGGCCTGGCGCAGGGGCGGCTCCAGCTCGGCCGCCTCGCGGTGGTAGATGAACAGGCGCACCAGGTAGAAGAGCCCGGCGAACCACACCACCACCCCCACGATGTGCAGGGTCTTGAACCAGAGGTAAGCCTCAGGCGGCCAGGTGAAAGCAAACGCACTGGAAACGGGCACGCTGGAGACACTCACGAACGCTTCAGGCTAGGGATAGGCGGTGGTTATGAAGCGCACCGTTGCCCGGGGTGAGAAGGGGGCCCAGAACGGTGCTCCCGCCTTCAGCTTGCTGCCAGGGCAGCCCGGTGCAGCTTGCCGATGTTGTGGGTGATGGCCATCAGGCTCCATTCCCCATCAAGGTTCTCCAGGCCTCGCAACAGGGAGCGATCCAGGCCCCGTGCCCCGTTGATCTGACCAATGACCGGTGCGGCGATTTACTCCTTCGCAGCCTGACGGCTACGGAACGAAGTGGTGCTGGTCCGAGGCCTGGTTGCTGATCCCACAGCCACGATGATCTGGTGGTCACCATCGACCGCCGCCTGGCAGTTGTAGCCCTGGAACCAGCCATCGCTGCCCTTGAGGATGTGGCTGTCGGGATCCGTGAAATGGCGTTGGGCGTTGGACCTGGGGTCACCCGCGGCAGCGGTGGGCAAGTTGCGACTGGGCATCGCCAGAGGATCAGCGCTGTTCAGCGGGTCCGGGAAGGAATGGCCCTCGGCCTGGGCCGTTTCGAACGCCAGCTTGCGCGCCAGCTCCGCACCCGCTTTGCGGAAGGCGTCGATCAGATCGGCCTTACGCAGCAGCGCTGCGATCTCGTCTACGAGCTCTGCATCGCTCTTGAGCACGCGCTCGCGGCTCATAGGCCTTCACCCCACGTGCCTCCCTCCCCTCATAGACCGCATAGAGGGCCGAGAGATCCAGCTCAGAGGCCAGATCCAGCAGAAAGA